>LR134362.1:644992-967488 GCA_900637275.1 [Pasteurella] aerogenes | reverse complement strand
CTGCGACATTGATAACCTGTTGCGCTTTTGCCGGGGAGAGGGGATTGGCAACTGGCGTACTGTCGTGGGCGACATCGTAAATGTAGGTTCCGTTACAACAAATAATCGGCGTATCTAAACCTAATTCATAATGATAAGGGCGGGCAGCGGTATGATGTCTGCCGGTTACTAACACAACTTTGATCTTTTTCGCGAGTAATTGTTGGATCGCTTGTTTGCTGGAGGGAAGAATTTGCCCTTGGCTGTTTAATAAGGTTCCGTCTAAATCGAAAGCAACGACTTGATAATCAACGGATTGCAGGTCATGAGAAGTCATAGAAATTTCCTTGAAAGCTGGCTTAGAACAAAAAATTTTCCTTTGCTGATGAACAGTCAAAGGAAAATAATTGTTATTCTACCTTATTCGCTTGGAAACATAAACGGATTTAAGCCGCTGCGGAAAAATCCTTTTTCTTCCATTTCAACATCTAAGAACAGTGATGCCAAATCGTCGGCAATTGGTTCGACATGAGGATCTTTTTCTTGATAAACGACTTTGAGATAGCTTTGGCAATCGCCGCAACTTTCTGTTCTGACTGCGGCGAATTCATTGTCAATTGACCAGTATTCTAATTTTCCGCTTTGTTCGCAATTGGTACATTTGGTGCGTACCATATTCCATTCGCTTTCACACAAGGAACAATGTAAATAACGTAATCCTTGCGCACTGCCGAACTGGATCACACTTGCTGTTGGCGGTGCGCTACAAATCGGGCATAAATGTAAATTCTCGCCACTTTCCATTTTAGCATTATGCGGAATTTGTTGTACTAATTGCAACCAATACAGCGACAATGCTGACCAAATAAAGACGGCTTTATCGCTGCTGATCGTGGAAAAATCTTGCACGAATACTGCATCTGCTAATTTTTCTAATTCTTGGGCAGAAGCTTTTTCTAGCCATTCAATCGTGGTGAGGGTTTCTTCATTCACTTTATCTTTTAATTGCGCAAGTAAGTGCAATAAAATATCGCGCCATGCTTCTGTGCGTTTCCAATTTTTGGTATGTAGAGGATTTTTTTCTAAAGATTGTTTTGATTTGATGATTTCCGCTAAGGTTGGATCTTTGGCTAGCGGGTGTTGTTCTAAAACCGCCAGCTGCGCTTCAGTCACTTGGGCAGCAAATAATAAATAGTCCGCTAACGGATGATTTTCTGCTAATTGTCTTAATCTTTTCGCCCGACGTTGATAGAGATTTTTAGGGTTGGAAAATAATAGCGGAGGCTGATGATAAGAACTTGCCAACTGCTGAATTTCATTTTCAGGAAGAATTTTAATACTCATAAAACATATCCATAGTTATCATTGTGATTTAATGCCGAAATACTCATGGAAAAATCATGGTGATTATTGATAAGCATTTTGGCATTAATTAAAAGTGCGGTAAAAATTACCGCACTTTTTAGCTCTTGCATACTAGTTATTCTGTTTCACTACTATGCATAGTGGCGATTATTTGCTTTCGCTTTTTTTCGCTTCTTGCTCCAGTTTTGGTAGCACTTCTTCACGGAACCAACGTGGGTGATGTTTTTTCGCCCAACGTACAGTAACCCAACCTTCTACCATACCGCGAATGGAGCCTTTGACCCAAAATGCCATGTACATATGTACCAAAATACCGGTAAAGAGTAAGAAGGCACAGGTAGAATGAAGCAAAATTGCAATTCGAATTACAGGAATAGGGAAATTATGCGAGAAATATTGTCTCCACATAATCACGCCGGTTACCAATAATAGGATCATTGACAACATCAATGTCCAGAATAACAATTTTTGTCCAAGGTTGTATTTTCCGTTGTCGGAAACCGCGTGTTCATTACCTTTTAATACCTCTTTAATATTTTTTAGCCATACCCAGTCATTTTTTTCCGGGATATTATGACGCCAATAAATACGTGCAAGGTTAATAAAGGCAAAGAACATGATAATTCCCGTGAACGGGTGTACAAAACGCGCTAATTGCGGTGTTCCTAGGATTTCCACTAACCAAGAAAAATCAGGGAAGAAGAACGCCACACCGGAAAGTCCAGTTACCGCAAAACAGATAACCAGTAACCAGTGACTGAGGCGCGCAGGCGTTTTATGACGAATAATTTTTTGATCATTGTTGATCTTTAATTTATCGCTCATTTTTCACCCCCGTTGTGTTCTTCATCTTCCTCGTGATCGAGTTCTTCAGTATTTGGACCCACGGCAACATAGTGAGCCACTGCACTTAATGCCAAACCGCCCATTGCCACCGCAGCCACCGGTTTGAGGATATCTTTCCAAAGCACGATGGTCGGGTCAATTTTCGGATCTTTCGGTAGGCCGGAGTAGAGTTCCGGTTTATCCGCATGGTGCAATACATACATAACATGCGTACCACCTACGCCTTCCGGATCGTAAAGTCCGGCATTTTCGTAGCCGCGAGATTTCAAATCTTCAATGCGTTTTGAGGCGTATTCTTTCATTTCTTCTTTGCTACCGAAACGAATAGCACCGGTTGGGCAAGTTTTTACACAAGCCGGTTCTTGACCTACGGTTACACGATCCACGCAAAGGGTACATTTGTACACGCGGTTATCTTCCGGGTTCATCCGTGGAATATTAAACGGACAGCCAGCGATACAGTAACCACATCCGATACATTTATCGGATTGGAAGTCAACAATACCGTTAGCATACTGAATAATTGCACCCGGTGACGGACAAGATTTTAAACAGCCCGGTTCGGTACAGTGCATACAACCGTCTTTACGAATTAACCATTCCAAACGTTCATTTTCTTCAACTTCGTTGAATTTCATGACCGTCCAGGCTTTGGCATTTAAATCGATCGGGTTGTCATAGACACCGGTACAATTTTCCGGTTCCGCACGTAAATCATTCCATTCGGAACAGCCTACTTGACAAGCTTTACAACCGATACAGGTGGTGACATCAATTAACTTTGCTACTTCAACTTGATGATCACGCGCTTGTGGTTGCGGTGTTAAAAATGAGATCGCAGAGGCTTTAATAATATTTTGTGATTGAACAGAACCCATATTATGCCCCCACTTTCTCAATATTTACTAACATACATTTCGATTCCGGTGTTAACGTATTCGCATCACCGGCACGCACCGTTAAGTTATTGGCAAAATAACCTTTTTTCGCGCCTGTTGTGGCGGCAAAACCCCAGTGGATTGGAATACCAATCGTATGGATCGGTTTACCGTCAGATAATAACGAACGGATACGTTTAGTCACAACCGCCACACCTTTAATGTAGCCACGTTTAGAGCTAACTTTTACCATATCACCATGATTAATACCTTTTTCTTTGGCTAAATCTTCACCCACTTCAACGAATTGTTCTGGTTGCGCAATCACGTTAAGTAGTACGTTTTTGGTCCAGTAGTGGAAGTGTTCAGTTAAGCGATAAGTGGTTGCTACATATGGGAATTCATCAGTTGTACCCAAATCTGCTTTGTCACTTTCAAATACACGCGCTACTGGGCTGGAAACCACGTTTGGATGTAACGGGTTAGTGCCGATTGGTGTTTCGATAGGTTCATAGTGTTCCGGGAATGGACCATCAACCATACGATCTCGAACGAACAAGCCACTCACACCATCTGGTTGCATGATATAAGGCATTGTCGGACTATTTGGTGGCGCAGTAGTAAAGTCAGCAACATCCACATAGTTCCAGCTAGAACCGTTCCATTTCACCAATTGACGTTTCGGGTTCCAAGGATTACCTGCCAAGTCAGCTGATGCACGGTTATAAATGATACGACGGTTCATTGGCCACGCGAATGCCCAACCAAGGGTATTTCCTAAGTTTGACGGATCAGAATTATCGCGGTTAGCCATTTGGTTACCTTTTTCTGTCCATTGACCAGTATAAATCCAGCAAGAACCAGAAGTGGTACCATCATCGCGCATTTGTGCAAAGCCGGAAAGTAATTGACCTTTTTTCAACACGACATTACCGTTGGCGTCAAGTAAATCTTCCAAGGCATAACCGTTGATTTCTTTAGCAATTTCTTCCGCTTTAGGCTCAAGTGGATTTTTATAATTCCATGCCATCGCTTCTAACGGTTCAAGTGGTGCTTTGCCGCCTTCTTTGTGGTAAAGCTCAATTAATGCCGCACGAAGCTCGGAAAGAATCTCACCATCGGTTTTTGCTTCACCTGGTGGCTCCGCACCTTTCCAGTGCCATTGCAACCAACGACCAGAGTTCGCAATTGAACCGTCTTCTTCTGCAAAGCAAGTGGTTGGTAAACGGAATACTTCGGTTTGAATTTCTTCTGGTTTAACATCGTTATACTCACCGTGGTTTTTCCAGAATTCGGAGGTATCGGTAATTAACGGATCGAAAATAACCAGATATTTAAGCTTACTTAATGCTTTGATAATTTTTTGCGAATTTGGATAAGAGGCAATTGGATTCATCCCTTGACAGAAGAAACCGTTAACTTTGCCTTGATACATATCTTCAATGTATGACAATTGATCCATTCCGCCTTTTGGTAATTTCGGCAGGAATTGATAGCCGAATTCATTATCTTTTGTTGCTTTATCACCATAGAATGACTTCAACATACTGACCATAAACTTAGGTGTATTGCCCCAATAGTTAACTTGGTCTTTCATCATTTGTTTTGGTGTAATACGTGCTAAGAATGATTCCAATGAAGTATCGCTTTCGCTTGGCAACGGAATATACGCCGGTAAACGGTTAGGGAATAAACCTAAGTCGGTAATTCCTTGTACGTTAGAGTGACCGCGCAATGCGTTCACACCACCACCAGCAACGCCGATATTTCCCAATAGCAATTGGATCATCGCCATTGTACGAATATTTTGCGAACCAACAGTATGTTGTGTCCAACCTAAGGCATATAAGAATGTTGCCGCTTTTTCTGGAGCCGAAGTTTTTGCCACTTCTTCACAGAAAATTTGGAAATCTTTTTGTGGCGTACCGGTGATACGTTCCACCATTTCAGGGGTATAACGTTCCACGTGCGCTCTTAACATATTCAATACGCAACGCGGATCTTGTAAGGTCATATCACGTTTTGGTTGACCTTCTTCGTCAAATTGGTAACCCCAAGTGGAGCGATCGTAAGTCCGTTTTTCTGGATTATATCCAGAGAACAAACCGTCCTCAAATTTGAAGTTTTCGTTTACCAAAAATGTTGCGTTGGTATAGTGTTTTACATATTCGTGTTGAATTTTATCGTTTTTCAACAAATAACGAATAACACCGGAAAGGAAGGCAATATCCGTACCCGGACGAATTGGCATATAATGATCCGCAACTGCCGCAGAACGGTTAAAGCGCGGGTCAACTACTATTAATTTCGCACCGTTTTGTTTTTTCGCTTCAATTGCCCAACGGAAACCCACAGGATGAGCTTCAGCGGCATTACCACCCATTACAATAACTAAGTCGGAGTTTTTAATATCAACCCAGTGATTTGTCATCGCACCGCGACCAAATGATGGAGCAAGACTTGCTACCGTTGGTCCGTGTCAGATACTCGCTTGGTTATCAGTAAAAACAATGCCGAGCGCACGTACGAATTTTTGTGTCAGGATACCAGTTTCATTACTACAAGCGGAACCGGCTAAGAATCCAGCGGTTAACCATTGGTTAACTTCAGTGCCTTGTTGATTGTGTGTAATAAAGTTAGCGTCACGGTCATCTTTCATGTGGCGCGCAATACGATCAATGGCTTCATGCCAAGAAATACGTTTCCATTCATTAGAACCGGCTTCACGGACTTCCGGATAACGTACGCGACGATCGCTGTTAACATAGTCTAATGCACCGGCACCTTTAGGGCAGAGCGCACCGCGACTGACGGGATGATCTGGGTCACCCTCAATATGAATAAGTTTACCTTTTGAGTTTAATGAACCGTCGCCTAGGCTATAAAGTAGCATACCGCAGCCTACAGCACAGTAAGTACAGGTGTTACGAGTTTCAGTCGCTCGTAATAACTTGTATTCGCGAGGCGCTGCTAATGCGGTTGCCGGAGCAAAACCTAACATCGCAGCAGAAGTTCCCGCCATACCACCTGCACAGATCTTAAAGAATTTTCTTCTACTGACCTGCATAGAAATACTCCTTAAATCAACAACTATTGTGTTGATCACATTGTAGTAGTAAATTTAGATTCGTTTATGTTTAGAAAAGTTAGTGTTGATAATATAGATTGTTATCAAATTGTATTACAATTTTCCCCTCTATAAATCCTGTATAGGATAAACTTTTTTAGGGGCTAAATCTATAACAAATATGAAAAATAAGGAGAAATACTTTGATCTCTGTCACAAAAACAGCAAGTTTTTTTTACAAAAAATTAACAGCATCGCAAGGTGAAAAAACGTCGCTATTAACTCCGGTTGAAGAAATGTTAGCCTGCGAAGTTCCGGTTTCCTTGGTATATAACGGAATTGCGCATACGGTCATGATGTGTTCGCCGCAAGATTTAGAAGATTTTGCCCTCGGTTTTTCCTTGACCGAAGGGATTATTGAATACCCCAATGAAATTTATGGCATAGATGTTGTTGAAGTGTGTAATGGTATTGAGGTACAAATCGAATTGGCAACCCGTTGTTTTGTTAAACTAAAAGAACACCGACGAACTTTAACCGGGCGCACCGGTTGTGGGATTTGTGGTTCGGAACAGTTAGATCAAGTTACGCGAAACTTGCCAATTTTAGACCGCACTTTGCAGGTAAATTTAGATAAATTAAATGATAGTTTGCAGCAACTGCAAGCGGCGCAAGTCTTGGGGAAACAAGTGGGTTCGACTCATGCTGCTGCTTTTTTTGATCCGCAAGGACAGCTGCTTGCGATTCGAGAAGATGTCGGGCGGCATGTGGCATTGGATAAATTATTGGGTTGGCATGCGCAACATGGAAAACCACAAGGATTTGTGTATGTTACTAGCCGGGCCAGTTATGAAATGGTACAAAAAACGGTCGGTTGTGGCATTGAAATGCTCGTTGCCATTTCTGCAGCGACAGATTTTGCAGTTAACATGGCAGCCAAACATCAATTAACCTTACTTGGTTTTGCTCGCCAAGATAAAGCTACGGTTTATTGCGGAAAAGAGCGGTTAATTTTTTAATTGTTTTTGAATAAATCGGTTGACTTTAACTTAAGGTTAAGGTTTAGACTTTATCTCGACAACATTGTTCAATCTCAATATGAAGGAAAAGAAAATGAAAACAACTGTTCTCACTTTAAGTGAACTTTCTTGCGGACATTGTGTAAAACGTGTGCAAGAAGTGTTAAGTAAAATTGACGGAGTAGAAAAAGCCGAAGTCAGTTTGGATAAAGCGGTGGTCGTCAGCGATCGTGATCCACAAGTGTTGATCGACGCCATTGTGGAGGCGGGTTATCAAGCCAAATTGGGAGAAGACAGCCCAAAGCCTAATCAACTGCCGAAAACCGACAACGTCAGCCAAAATCCTGATCCTGCGGTAGTTGAAGCTCATCGTGATGCACAGGATCAGGTAATGTTGCTGCTTGAGGGATTAAGTTGTGTAGCTTGCGTTAATCGCGTAGAAAAGGCGTTATACCAAGTACCTCAAGTCAGCAAAGTACAAATTAACCTTGCTGAACAAACCGCTTTAGTGTTTGGTCAAGGCGAGGTTACCGATATGATTTCTGCTGTCCAACAAGCAGGATACGGGGCGGAATTATTAGAAGACGAACAAACTAGACGGGAAAAATATCAACAGCAAATTGAACATGAAGTTCGTTTGCGTAAATGGCAAGGCACAATTGCTTTATCATTCGGGGTACTATTGATGTTATGGGGGATGTTAGGCGGATCAATGGTGATTACCGATCATTCTCGTCCTTATTGGTTTGTTATTTGTTTCTCGACGTTAGCGATAATGATTTTTACCGGTGGGCATTTTTATCAAAAAGCCGCCAAAAATTTGTTAAAAAAAACTGCAACCATGGATACATTAGTCGCTCTGGGAACTGGTGCCGCGTGGCTATATTCTTTCGTACTTTGTTTAAAACCTGATATTTTTCCGGAAAATGCTCGTCATCTGTATTTTGAAGCCAGCGCTATGATTATCGGTTTTATCAATTTCGGTAAAATGCTGGAGGCTAAAGCCAAACAACGTTCTTCTAAAGCATTGGAACGTTTAGTGGATTTAACCCCAAATAAAGCAATTGTTGTGGAAGAACAAGGGGAACGGGAAATTGCTGTATCGGCGATTAAACAAGGCATGATGCTGCGTTTAAAAACCGGAGATCGCGTAGCGGTAGATGGTATTGTCAGCCAAGGAAGCGCTTGGTTGGATGAAAGTATGCTAACTGGCGAACCTTTGCCGGTGGAAAAACAGGTGGGCGATAAAGTGATTGCTGGGACGTTAGTCAGCGATGGTTCGGTGTTATTTCAAGCGGAATACATTGGTGACAAAACGACCTTAGCAAATATTATTCGCCTCGTACGCCAAGCGCAAAGCAGCAAACCGCAACTTGCGCAATTGGCGGATAAAATCGCGGCGGTGTTTGTCCCTGTGGTGATATCGTTAGCGTTATTGGCGGGTATCATTTGGTATGTCATTGGACCGCAACCGGCGTTGTCTTATGCGTTAGTGGTATTTACGACAGTGTTAATCATCGCTTGTCCTTGCGCTTTAGGGTTGGCGACACCGATGTCAATTATTGCAGGGATTGGGCGTGCGGCGGAATTAGGTATATTAGTGCGTGATGCCGATGCTTTGCAAAAAGCGGCAAGTGCTGATACCTTGGTTTTTGATAAAACCGGTACTTTAACCAAAGGTGAGCCAAAAGTGACCGCACTTTATACTTTTAATGCGTGGTCAGAGGCGCAAATTTTAGGTTTTGCTGCAACGCTGGAACAAAATGCCAATCACCCCTTGGCAAAAGCCATTGTTGATTATGCCGATGAACAAAAGGCGTTAAAGGCGGTGACGATTGAAGATTTTCGTACTTTAAAAGGATTGGGCGTGAGTGGTGTTTACGATGGGCAAGCCTTATTGCTAGGTAATCGTACATTAATGGCACAGCAAGGCATTGATTTGGCGCAAGAACAAGCCTTGAGCGCGGATCTTGAGCAAAAATTAACTCAGGGTGCCACTTTGGTTTATTTAGCGGTCGCACAACAATTAGCCGCGATTTTCGCCATTCAAGATCCGATTCGTGAGGATAGTCGTGAGGCGTTACAGCGTTTGACGCAACAAGGTTATCATTTAGTCATGTTGACTGGCGATCAAGCGAAAACTGCGCAAGCTATTGCTACTGAGCTTGGCATTGAACAAGTGATCGCCGGCGTGTTGCCGGAGGGCAAGGCAGATGCGGTGAAAAATCTACAGGCACAGGGACGCCATGTCGTGATGATTGGTGATGGGATCAATGACGCACCAGCATTAGCGCAAGCGGATGTGAGTATTGCGATGGGGAGTGGTAGTGATATTGCGATTGAAACAGCCGAACTCACCTTGATGCGTCACAGTATTAGCGCAGTAGCGGATGCATTGGTGTTATCCAAAGGGATTTTGCACAACATGAAACAAAATTTATTTGGCGCTTTTATCTACAATATCTTAGGCATTCCCCTTGCCGCCGGCGTATTGTATCCCGTCGCGCATCTTTTGCTGAATCCAATGTGGGCGGGGCTGGCGATGGCATTGTCCTCGATTACCGTAGTGAGCAATGCCAATCGGTTGTTAAAATTTAAAGTAAATCAATAAATTAAAGTTCATGTAGCATTTTTTCGATTTGTTTCAAACCGTTTAATCGAGTGCTGCTTAAACGTTGCGCAATACCAAGTTGGCTAAAATAGGCTGTTAAATCAAATTGGTGCAATTGTGCAACGTTTTTATCTTCAATTTCTTGCAGTAAAAGCCACAACAGCCCGTTGATAATACGGGCTTCGCTATAAGCGGTAAAGTGAAAAGTGCGGTCGTTTTTGGCGCTGATTTTAAACCAGACTTTCGCTTCGCAACCCTGTAATAATGGCATTTCCGCTAATTGTGCATCACTCAGTATGGGCAATTGTTTTCCGCATTGGATAATCAAACGATAGCGATCTTCCCATGCTTTTGCTTGTTGTAATCGGTTTTTTATTTCTTGTATATCCATTTTTATCAATCTGTTTTTATTTGTCTATTTTTATTAAGCCGCTTGCAATAATGCCAGACTTTTGTCCAAGGCGGCAAAAAATGCTGCCACATCTTGTTCTGTATTATAAGGCGCAAAGGATAAGCGCAAGGTAGAGGATTGCCCTAAACGTGCCAAATAAGGTTGGGCGCAATGTTCGCCGCTGCGCAGTGCAATATTTTGTTCCGCAAGCAAAGTCGCTAAATCGGAGGTGGCAATATCACTAAAAATAAAACTGACAACGGAACTTGGTTGTGGCGATAAAAAAAGTTGGCAATTTGAGTAATTTTTTAACTGCACTTTGACTTGTTCGGCAAGTTGTACCGCGTGGCGTTCCGCTTGTATTAAATCCCATTGTTGTAACCATGCTAAGCAAGCGTTGAAGCCGATCACCGCAGCGATATTTGGTGTGCCGGCTTCTAAGCGATAAGGCAAGTCGGCGAAGGTGATTTGGTTTTTTGATACCCGATCAACCATTTTGCCACCAAAAAACAGCGGGCGAAGTTGGGAAAGTGCGGTCATTTTTCCGCTTAAGACGCCCAGTCCGTTGGGACCATATAATTTATGCGCTGAAAAAGCGAGAAAATCAGCGTCCAATTGGGATAGATTAATGGCAATGTGGCTAATGGCTTGCGCCGCATCGACTAATACCAAGGCTTGACTATGTTGGCGAATCAATTGAATGAGATGAGCGACAGGTTGCTCGGTACCGGTCACATTGGAGACAAAATTGAGAGCGACCAATTTGGTGTTAGCATTGAGCGTGTTTAATAAGGCTTGTTCATCAATTAACCAATCATCAGTGATTGGCAGCACATGAATTTTTGCGCCACTTTGATGAGCAATTTCGTGCCAAGTCACAAAATTGGCATGGTGATCGGCTTCGCTGATAATAATTTCATCTTGTGGGCTAAAGGGTAATCCATGAGCGACAAGATTAACGCTGTGAGTGGTACCGGAGGTCCAAATAATTGCTTGCGGCGAGGAGGCATGAATAAATTGCGCCACCCGAACGCGTGCTTGTTCATAAAGTGCGGTTTGTTTTTCATCATATTGACTGCGATGCACTGATCCCGCCGATTGATAAAAATCACAAGTCGCCTCAATTAAGGCGGCAGGTTTTAAGGCAGTAGCGGCGCTGTCTAAATAAACCGCGGCATCCGCTTGTTGAAAATAGGGAAATTGTTGACGAAATAAGAAGGCATTGAAGTCCATCATGTATGCTTTTCCTTGTTAAAAATCCACATAAGATTAATGTTTATGGCGTTTTTGCTTACGCCAAAGGTGCGGCGCAATCGGATGCGGATCTTGCCAGAGACCTCTTTTTTGGCGCAGTGCTTGTTGTTGCGCTTGTGGATAGCGGGGATCTTGCACATATTGCGCATATGCCCAAGCCATACCTAGTTGCACCATCTGTAAATTTATATTGCGTCCCGCACCATCATAAACGGTCGCCAGCGTACGTTGATAACGATCGTAACCGGAAATTGAGAGCAGTACCACTTTTTTATGCACTAAAGTTGCTAAGGTTTGACGGGCGCGTTTACCAAAAGGTTGTGCTTTTTCCGGAGCATCAATTTCTTGCAGTCGTACTTTAATCGGTTTGTTGTTGCTGGGAAGGCAAGTTAACGTATCTCCGTCAGCAATGGCAACGACGCGACAAGCAAGCTGACGTTGCGCATAACTTGGCAGGGATAAAAACAATAAGAACAATACTATGTAATATTTTTTTAACATAATTTTTAATTCAACCGAAGTTTTATTTATTTTAGCGAAAAAAAAGCGACAAAACGACAAAAACAAGAGTAAAATAAAATTGCAATTTTTCAAAAAAAATTGATGAATTAATGGAGTGGAATTATGCTACAAAAAATTATGCAATTGGGGCGTTCATTCGCCATTCTTTATTTGATACTTTTTCTCGGAAATTATATTGCAGTTTTACTCCCTGTTGGCGTACCTGGCAGCATCTGGGGACTATTACTCCTTTTTTTCGGGTTGATTACAAAACTGATTAAGTATCAATGGATCTTTTTGGGTGCCAGCTTGCTCATCCGCTATATGGCGCTGCTATTTATTCCGGTTAGTGTCGGTATCATTAAATATTCCGATTTATTACTGGCGCAAGCCAATGTATTGCTTATTCCAAATATTATCAGCACTTGCGTTACCTTAGTAATCATCGCTTTATTGGGTAATTATTTGTTTTCATTAAATTCATTTACCCATTTACGTAAAAAAGTATTAAAAAAAAGAGCTGAGGGGATAGGATGATTTATTTATATTCATTATTAACGATTGTGGCGTTTGCCTTGGCGATACAAATTAATAAACGTTTGAAGTCAGTGGTGTTAAATACTTTTGTATTAAGCGTGTTGATTTTAGTGATTGTGTTATTAAGCGCCAAAGTACCTTATGATACTTATATGCAAGGTAATGCACCTCTAAATAATTTGCTTGGGGTCAGTGTGGTGGCGCTGGCGTTGCCTTTGTATGAACAATTGCACCAAATCCGGCAAAATTGGCAAAAAATTCTGTTGATTACCATTACCGCTTCGCTACTTTCTATGTTTAGCGGCGCAATATTGGCAATGATTTTAGGGGCGCAACCGGATATGGTGGCAACTTTATTGCCAAAATCTGTGACCACGCCGATTGCAATGGCAATATCGGAAAATTTAGGCGGTATTCCATCGGTTACGGCGGTTGGTGTCGTTGTAGCGGGGTTGCAAGGTTCTATGTTTGGCTATTTGATTTTGAAAAAATTAAACATCCGTTATTTTCAAGCCATTGGATTATCCATGGGCGCAGTGTCCCATGCCTTGGGAACCGTAAGTTGCATGGAAAATGATCAACGCGCCGGCAGTTACAGTTCAGTTTCCTTAGTATTATGTGGTATTATCAGTTCATTATTGGCGCCTTTAGTATTTCATTTGGTGTATATGCTGATGAAATAGGAAGCAGAATTTAACGGACGGTAGCAATGGTACGCGCGAAAACTCAACTTAATCTTCCTCAAATTAATCCCTTATGGCAGGCTCGTTTCTTGGAAGATAAACCACGAGAGAAAGATCATCGTCCGCCCTTTTCCCGTGATCGTGGTAGAATTTTGCATTCCGCCGCTTTTCGTTGTTTACAAGCAAAAACGCAAATCCATGCGGTAGGAGAAAATGATTTTTACCGCACTCGCTTAACCCATTCCTTGGAAGTCGCGCAAATTGGCAGTAGCTTAGTGTCGCAATTGCGTTTTATTGATGCCTTTGAGCATTTATCGCGTCAATTAAAACTAGATAAAAGCGAATTGCAGAAACAGTTGAAATCCTTGCTACCAAGTAATGATTTGATTGAAAGCCTGTGTTTTGCCCATGATATTGGACATCCGCCATTTGGCCACGGTGGTGAGATTGCCTTAAATTATATGATGCGTCACCATGGCGGTTTTGAGGGGAATGCACAAACTTTTCGGTTGTTAACCAAACTAGAACCTTATACTCCGCAATCCGGCATGAATTTAACGCGCCGAACGTTGCTCGGCATTGTTAAATATCCCAGTATTTTAGATATTGCTTCTCCGCAATATGGAGAATTCACTTTGGCGGATAATACTGATCCCCGTTATATAAAAATCGCCGATTGGAGACCGGGAAAAGGCTTGTTTCGCGATGATTTGGCGATGTTTGATTGGTTATTATCGCCATTAGATGATGCTGACCGCACGCTATTCGGGCAATTTAAACAAGCACGCCAACAACCCACAGACAGTTTAAAAACGCGCTTTAAATCCCTTGATTGCAGCATTATGGAATTGGCGGATGATATTGCTTATGGTGTGCATGATTTGGAAGATGCTATTGTGGTTGGCGTTGTGCATCAACAACAATGGCAGCAAGCACTACAAGAATTGAAAAACTGCCAATCGGAATGGATTCAAAAAAATATTGAGACCATCAGCCAAAAATTATTTTCCGAATGGCACTATGAGCGTAAAAATGCCATCGGCGCGCTAGTCAATTATTTTATCACCAATGTTCACTGGACAATTACTGCCGATTTTCACGAACCCTTATTACGCTACAACGCGCAGCTGCCAAGGGAAGTGATTGACGTTTTAACCGTATTTAAAAAATTTGTTTGGCAGTATGTGATTCGGGATGTGGACACGCAACGGATTGAATACAAAGGTCAACGCATTTTGACCGAAATGTTTCAAGTATTTGAAAGCGATCCACAACGTCTTCTTCCTCGCAACACGGTTAAACGCTGGGAAAATGCCGCTGTGGAAGGAAAAAAACGCGTTATTTGCGACTATATCGCCGGAATGTCGGATGCTTATGCGTTAAAGGTGTATCATCAACTTTAGTTATTATCAAATAGAGAGAGGCAGATGCCGAATCCTCGGGGGCAATATTGTTACCTCTTAGGCGAGCCTTTCTCTCAAGTCGTATTTTTCTTTATTTTTTATCTATTCAATTCTGTTCAATTCTGTTCAATAAATTGTTTTATCGGTAAAAACACAACGCTTTTGTCTCCAATTGGATGAGCAAAAGTGCGGTGGTTTTTTGCTGTGTTTTTTCGTCATTAATCGTGCAATTTTTGTCAGTAAAAAATTTACAATAGAAAATATTATATGAGAATGGTTTATTTATTTTAAAAATAAAATTTAATTATTTAATTGTTTTATTAATAAAAATTTAATATTTTTATATATTATTTAGATTTATTTCGTCAATAATTGTAAAGTTATGTAAAGATTTGGCGCGGCGGTTGATTTTATTATAACCAGAAGTATTATACGCCGAATTAATTTTGTACCCCCTCTATTATTAACACAGCATTTGTGATATCGGAGATGTTCGTTAGATAGTCACATATATGTTCCTAATTCACATAGCTATAACTCAGGAAGGAATTCTATGAATAAGATTTTTAAGGTTATCTGGAACCATGCAACTCAAAGCTGGGTGGCAACCTCCGAATTATCTCGTGCTAAAGGGAAATCAAAAACGAAATCTGTTGCGCTAGCGGTTGTCGCAGCCGGGATGGGATTGTGCGCGGCGGAGAGTGCATTTGCGGCAACTGCGATTGGTGTTGTGGGTAATAGTTTAGTTGTAAATACTGGTGGTGGTTGGCAGTATGCAAACACTTCAAATATCCCAGCGACGCCGATTGCTTCAGCAATAGGTATTAATGCGATTGCTATGGGGATTAATGTCACAGCAAATGGAGCAAACGCCATCGCGTTTGGTAATAATGCTTCAGCGATAGGTATAGATAATACAGCAATTGGCATTAATGCTTCTGCGACAGGTGGAAGTTCTGCTAAGAGTACAGCCATTGGTGCGAATACTAATGTTACAGCCCCCCAAGGTACTGCGATTGGTGCCAATGCCTCTGTTATTGCTGGCAATGGTATTGCAATTGGTACAAATGCTACTGCGATCCGTAATGAAGCTGGTTCGGAGCGTGCAGTTACAGTTATCGGTAATGATGCTTTAATTCGTAATGTAGAAAGTGCTGGTCAAAATCGAGGTGCTACTGCAATTGGTAGTAATGCATTAGCTGGTTTATTAACGGATGCTGGTGCAGCAAATGGAACTGCAGTGAGTACGAGTAACGGTGATTATAAAACATCATCAGGAGATTTGACCGCGGCACGTTTAATGTATCGTGCTGGGATTACGGATGCAACAGGTGTAACAGTACGAAAATTGGAATCCAATGAAGCTACGGCGATTGGTTTTGACTCACGCGCGATTGGTGATCAATCAATTGCTATTGGGGCGCAGGTGGTATCAGGTCATTCCTCCGTTGCTATTGGTAGCAATGATATGAATGCTGTAATTAGTGATACGACTAGAAATACGTATAAAGATATTGTCGGGACAGATTTAGCTGAAAATAATTTGCCGATGCCGGGTACCACTACGAGATGGTATGAAACAACTTATGCTAAAGATGGTTCTGTCGCTATTGGTGCAAAAGCGCATTCAAATGCATTATTTGGTACTGCGCTAGGGACTTCGGCGTTTGTACAAGCCGGTGCAGAACTTGGTACTGCAATCGGTACAGGAGCGCGTGTCGGAGCGCAATCTATTCCATCAGGCGATGCTATGACCTCTACTGCTAATTTTACGACTAAAGGCGGTGTAGCAATTGCAGCCGGTGCAGTAGCGGAAAGAGACTTTACAACAGCAGTAGGGACTGGTGCGAATGCATTGAATACAAGAGCAACAGCATTAGGTTATAAAGCCCTTGCAAATGGGACTAACGCAACAGCTGTGGGGGCAAATGCACAAGCAACAGCGACGGATGCGTTGGCTTATGGAGCAAATGCAAAATCTTTTGCCAGTGATGGAGTAGCTATTGGTACGAATTCTACGGTAACTGCAACGGGTAATTCTTCTGTAGCATTTGGTACGGATACTTCTGTATCAGGCAAGAAAACTGTTGCATTAGGGTCAAATATTAAAAATGTTTCTACTGATGGTTCAGTGGTGCTTGGGGATGCGTCAACAGGCGTATTGACCAATACTGATGGTACAATTAAGGTAGATCCTCAAACAGATTTACCTGGTGCATCTCATGGAGTGGGAACAGTTGCTAACGCGACGGTAACTGGTGGTAATGGCGCTAAGATCACTTATTCAGGTTTTTCTGGTCAACCAAAAGATGCGGGTAAATATGTTTCTATTGGCGCCGTGGGAGCTGAACGACAATTAAAAAATGTTGCAGCAGGTAATATCGATGCAAACTCTACCGATGGCATTAATGGCTCTCAACTTTATGCGTTAGCTATAACATTAGGCGATCAGGTATTCCAATCGACTTATTTTCATACAAATAATGTGACTAACAAAGATACTGGTAATGCGATAACTAACCTTGGTAATGTTACAGATTCTGCAGGCGCGATGGGCGATTATTCGGTCACAGCAGGTGTGAATACAACAGCTAAAGTAGGGGCAGGTGCTGCTATTGGTTATCAAGCTGCAACTACAGGTGATTCAGTAGCAATTGGTAAAGATGCTAAAGCCTATGGTATCACAAGCGGTTCTAATGCAGTTGGTATATCACCTACTGCTTATGGTTCTGTTGCTATTGGTAATAGTTCGGTTGCGGCTGATGGTGCTGTTGCAATTGGTACAAACGCAAAAGTGGATAGTCAGAGTGCCTTTGCCGCCGAGGGAGCGATTGCAATCGGTAAAGATGCATTGGTCGATGCAACTTCAGGTTCTGCAAGTGCGTCTATCGCGATTGGTCGCAAGGCTTTTGCAGAAGCAAATGCGCCAAAAGTCAACGGTAATGCTGTTACTATTACAATCCCTAATGGCACAGGAATTAGCGATGGTGTGGCTACATCTGTGGGCGACCACGCTCGCGCTGCTCAAGGTGGTTCGGCATTCGGTCAAGGTTCTGATGCTCGTGCGTATGCAACAGCAGTAGGTTTGGCTGCTTATGCGGAAGGGGTAATGTCTACTGCTGTGGGTTATAAAGTACATTCTCAAGGGCGAGAATCAACAGCTATAGGGAATGATATTACAGCAAATGGTTTTGCTTCTGTGGCGATTGGTAATGCGACTATTGCACATGAGAACTCAACAATTGCAATTGGTAATAATGCAACAGCGGGTACTGCAGCTACAGATGATGATATGACTGAGGCAATTGCAATTGGTTATACTTCAAATGCAAGTGGTAAACGAGGTGTGGCATTAGGTGCTTACGCTGGTGCTAGCCATAATCACGCTGCTGCTTTAGGTCCTTATGCTAAAGCCTTGGCAAACAGTTCGATTGCTTCCGGTGTATTAGCAACAGTAACAGGTGAGAGTTCAATTGCAATTGGTCGTGAAAGTGTTGTTTCTGGTGCTAATTCAACAACTCTTGGGCAACTTAATAATGTATCCGGTGTTGAATCTATTGCGATTGGTAAGAGTTCGCAAGTAACCGGCAATCAATCTATTGCTGTAGGTGTTGGTCATGTTATAGCTGCAAACAACTCAGGTACATTTGGTGACCCGAACTATATCTTAGCCGGTGCTGATCGCTCTTATGCTGTTGGTAATAATAATACCGTGACAACTGCAGATACTTTCGTATTCGGTAGTAATGTTAACCGTTTGGCTGATGGCAGCAACAACACTGTCGGTACAGTGGAGAACTCTGTTTACTTAGGTAATGGCACTGAAGCGACTGAAGGTGTTGGTTCAGTAGGTGCTGATGGTAAAGGAACATTATTTACTTTAAATACAGATCAAGTTGTTGGTACAGCGGCAACAACAGCAGGTGACACAGGTACTGTTTCTAATGCAACGGTAGGTGGCGTGACTTATGGTACGTTTGCTGGAGCAACAGCCAATGGCGTTGTATCAGTAGGGGCGGCAGGTGCAGAACGTCGTATTCAAAATGTGGCGGTAGGTGAAATTTCTTCAACTTCTACCGATGCTATCAATGGCTCGCAGTTATACGCGGTTTACGATAAAGCAGCGAAACCGGTTACCTTTACTGCAAATACCAACTTAGATACTGCAAATACAAGCGCAAATTATAGGGCGAATAATGGTCTAGAGCGCCAATTAGGCGATACGCTAAGCGTTAAAGGTGCAGAAACTGCGATTGCTTTAACACGTAATACAGATAATGCAGTAACGGGCAATTATAGTGCAAAAAACATTCAAACTATCGTTGATGATCAAGGTGTTCAAATTCAAATGGCAGAAAATCCGGAATTTGAGTCAATGAATATCACTGATGGTACCAATAGCACAGTGATTACCCCGACAACCATCACTGTAGGAGATAAAGCAGGTAACGCTGATAAACCGGTAACCATTACAAGCGGTGATAATGGTGGCATAATTAGTAATTTGACGACCACCTTGCCGGATGTTGTTACTATGAATACAACTGATGGGGATGGCAATCCGGTTAATTACACCACGAATATTGTTCGTCCAACGATTCCAGCATCCATCTTAACGAATGCGGCAACTCTAGGAGATGTATTAAATGCCGGCTGGAACTTGCAAGAAAATGGTGGCGCTCGTGATTTTGTGAAACCGTATGACACCGTTAATTTCGCTAATGGCACAGGTACGACGGTTAACATTACTTCTGATGGTAATGTCAGCACAGTAAAAGTGGATGTTAACACCTCCGAATTGGTGGGGAATATTACCCATAATGATAATGGTACCGTCAGTGTGGGTGATAATGATGGCGATAAATTAGCCAATATTACCACTGTAACCAATGCAATTAATAACGCCTCATTTAATGTAACGATCGGTTCAGATAACACTGCCATTACAGATCAAGAGGGCAAAGCGCCGGCGAAAGTTAAACCGGGTAGTGAGCTGGTGTTGCAATCAGGCAAAAACTTAGTCGCGAAACAAAATGGTACAACGATTACTTTTGCGACCGCGGAAGATGTTAGCTTTAATAGTACGACTATTGGTGGTAAAGCAGCATCTGCGCCGGATGCGACAGGCGGTAAAGCGCCAATCACGATTGGTACAGTGGGTGATAAGAATGTTATCGGCGGGTTAGATACTACGATTGAGGCGCCAACAACCGTAGCGACAACTACAAAACCGACCGGTGATGTATTAAACCACGCGGCAACCATTGGCGATGTATTAAATGCCGGCTGGAACTTGCAAGAAAATGGTCAAGCACGAGATGTGGTGACGCCATATGATACGGTGAATTTCACGAATGGAACTGGAACAGTCGTTAATATCAGTACCACTGATAATGTCAGCACGGTAAAAGTAGATGTTAATACCTCCGAATTGGTGGGGAATATCACGAATAATGATAATGGTACCGTCAGTGTGGGTGATAATGATGGTGATAAATTAGCCAATATTACCACTGTAACCAATGCAATTAATAACGCCTCATTTAATGTAACGATCGGTTCAGATAACACTGCCATTACAGATCAAGAGGGCAAAGCGCCGGCGAAAGTTAAACCGGGTAGTGAGCTGGTGTTGCAATCAGGCAAAAACTTAGTCGCGAAACAAAATGGTACAACGATTACTTTTGCGACCGCGGAAGATGTTAGCTTTAATAGTACGACTATTGGTGGTAAAGCAGCATCTGCGCCGGATGCGACAGATGATAAAGCGCCAATCACGATTGGTACAGTGGGTGATAAGAATGTTATCGGCGGGTTAGATACTACGATTGAGGCGCCAACAACCGTAGCGACAACCGCAAAACCGACTGGTGATGTATTAAACCACGCGGCAACCATTGGTGATATATTAAATGCCGGTTGGAATTTACAAGAAAATGGTCAAGCGCGAGATGTGGTGACGCCATACGATACGGTGAATTTCACGAATGGAACTGGAACAGTCGTTAATATCAGCACCGCCGATAATGTCAGCACAGTAAAAGTAGATGTTAATACCGCCGAATTGGTGGGGAATATTACCCATAATGATAATGGTACCGTAAGTGCGGGTGATAATGATGGCGATAAATTAGCTAATGTTTCCACTGTAGTAGATGCAATTAATAACTCCGGTTGGAATGTAACTTCAAGTGCGGTCGGTTCTGGCGTAGTTTTTGGTTCGAATAGCGAGTTAATTAATCCGGGCGAAATCGTGACTTTCCAAGCCGGTGATAATATGGTGTTAACGCAAGCGAATAATACCTTTACATATTCAGTCAATCCAAACCCAGTGTTTAATAGCACGATGATCGGTGGAGAGGCGACTTATACGGATGCAGATGGTAATGCATTAACCAAAAATGAAAATGGAACCTATAGCAATGCAGATGGTTCACTATATACCGGACCGGTTACGACGACGGTAAATAATCCGATTAGTATTGGCACTGACGCTAATGGCACTAATACCATTAGTAATTTGACGACCACCTTGCCGGATGTTGTTACTATGAATACAACTGATGAGGATGGCAATCCGGTTAATTACACCACGAATATTGTTCGTCCAACGATTCCAGCATCCAGCTTAACGAATGCGGCAACTCTAGGAGATGTATTAAATGCCGGCTGGAACTTGCAAGAAAATGATGGCGCTCGTGATTTTGTGAAACCGTATGACACCGTTAATTTCGCTAATGGCACAGGTACGACGGTTAACATTACTTCTGATGGTAATGTCAGCACAGTAAAAGTGGATGTAGATACTGCTGCGTTAACTGGGGATGTGAACAGCAATGCAACAACCGGTGTTGCTGAAGTGCCAGCAGATCAAGGCGATAAATTAGTTAACCAAACAACAGTGGTAAATGCGATTAATGGCTCTGGTTGGAAAACTAATTCAACGACTGCGACTGGTGGCGCAAATGAAACCGTAGTTAATCCGGG
This sequence comes from [Pasteurella] aerogenes, assembly GCA_900637275.1. NCBI lineage: Bacteria > Pseudomonadati > Pseudomonadota > Gammaproteobacteria > Pasteurellales > Pasteurellaceae > [Pasteurella] aerogenes. The sequence continues at coordinate 945,967 of LR134362.1, read as the reverse complement.
AGAAACCGTTAACTTTGAAGCCGGTAAGAATATGACGGTGACACAAAATATTACGCAAGTGGATGGCAAAGATGTCATTACTTATACCTATGCCACTGCAAATAATGTGACATTCGACAGTGTAACGATTGGTGGTAACAATGCGACAAATACAGCGCCAATTACCATCAGTACAACACCGGAAGGTAACAATGTCATCAGTAACTTAACGACGACTCTTGACGATCCAACAGGTAAAACTGAAGGTAAGGCGCCGGAAAATGTGACTACCACTAATGCAGCGACTTTAGGGGATGTATTAAATGCTGGTTGGAACTTGCAAGAAAATGGTACTGCAAAAGACTTGGTTAGCCCGTATGATACGGTAAATTTTGTTAACGGTACGGGGACCGTAGTGAATATTACTTCCGACGGTAACGTGAGCAAAGTGCGAGTCGATATGAATGTTTCTGCGTTAACAGGTGATATTACGAATAATGCCAATGGTACTGCTGGTGCAGGTGATAATGGCAATAAATTAGTAAATGTTACCACGGTAACCGACGCCATTAATAATGCTGGTTGGACTGCAGCTGTTAATCAAACCGGTATAGGTAAAGCAACGGATAACGGTGGTGATAAATTAGTCAATCCGGGTGATACGGTCACGATGATTGCCGGTGATAATATGGTGATCACTAAAGAGGGATTGAATTACACCATTGCCACCAAAAAAGACGTTAGTTTTGATAATGTGGCAGCGGAGAAAGGTTTGACGATTGGTTCTGGTAATACCTCGGTGAATATGACGCCGACCACCTCAAATGTGGCAAATGGTGATATTTCTCCAGCGGTGAATATGAACGGTGCAACCTTGACCAACATGAGTTCTAACTTGCCGAATACTACCAGCGTGGGTGATAACCCAACAACTAACGCGCCATTAACTGCACAACAAGCAGCAGATATGGCAAATACGTCAGGTAGTAATGCGGCAACCTTGAATGATGTGTTAAACGTCGGTTGGAATCTACAGGAAAACGGTCAGGATAAGGATTTCGTTAAACCTTATGATACAGTGAACTTCACTGATGGCGATAATACCAAAGTCGTGATCTCAACAGACGGTAATACGAATGGCATTAAAATTAATGTCGTGACCGGTTCAACCACGGTTGATGAAGCGGGCAGAGCGCAAACCGCAGATACTAATGCAGTAGCAACTGTGGGTGATATTGTTAATAGTATCAATAATATCAACTGGAATGTCGATTCAGGTAAGGTGAGCGGTTCGGTGAAAAGTGACAGTTCTTATGAGGTAACGGAAGCGTCTAAAGTGAAAGCGGGCGACACCATTCGCTACAATGCCGGTAACAATATTGAAATTAGCGGTTCAGGTAAAAATGTGAATATCGCAACTTCAATGACGCCGACATTTACCAGCGTTCAATTGGGTAATAATTCCGGACCAGTCATTAGTTCGGATAAACAAGGCAATGTGAAAGTGGCGACTGCGGATGGTAAACCGACGAAGATCACAAATGTTGCACCGGGTGAAGATGCGAATGATGCAGTGAATATGAGCCAATTAAAAGGCGCAGTAGGCAATATTTATAATAGCATCAATAAAGTGGATAGAACTTTACGTGCGGGTATTGCCGGTTCAAATGCGGCGGCAACATTGCCACAAGTTTATATTCCGGGTAAATCCATGGTCGCGGCTTCAGGCGGTACGTTTAAAGGCGAAAATGCGTTTGCAATTGGTTATTCGAGAGCCTCTGACAACGGTAAACTTATCTTGAAAGTTCAAGGTAATGCCAATAGCCAAGGTGATATTGGCGCCGGCGTAGGTATTGGTTACCAATGGTAATTGCATAAGCTAGTTAAACATAAATCATCTGCACCCCAAAAGTTGGACTTCTGTTCCAGCTAATAAGGTGCAGATTTTTTTATGCTTAAAGTAAAAGTTGTTCTCTAAATGAAAAGCCCGCAAAATGCGAGCTTTTTATCTGTTTTTATTTAATAATAATGTATTTCACTTCATTTTCTTTTTGAATTTTTTGCTGGTATTCTCGTTCCCATTTTTTATTGAGAATATGCAACACAATCTTAGCAATACTTAAAAAAATAAGATATACCGCAAGCATACCAAGGATAACCTTCCAAATTATACCTGTTATCACACCTGCTAAGATTAAAAGAATTAAAATAGGAATGATAATAAATAAAATAATAGCGGAGATAAACGATTTAGCTAGCCAAGCGATATTTCGATTTCTTCTCTAAACATATGCCCTCCTTATATTTTTTACGTACTGCACGAAATTATTTTTAAATAGCTAAATTTCACGCTCATTAGCTATTTTACCTTTCTTATCATTTGTATAGATTTTAATCTATATTTAATTATAGAGGCAATAGAGAATTTAACGATTTGCCAAATAAGTTTCCGAATAGCCAATTCCAACCAGTAAATAATTTAGCAGTCGGCAGGCTTTTTTGCGATTATTACTATTTGCGCATTTTATATCGGCATCACTTTGCTGTGCTTGTTTTTCTAAATAGCCAAGCATCTCATTATCGGTATCTAAAAAATAGTTATCTGGTAATCGTTTTATTTTTGGGAGAAAAAAGAGTTGGGAGCGGATTTGGTTTTATCTAAAAATAGAAAAAGTGCGGTGGTTTTTTATACTGTTTTTATCATTTATGGTGCGTAAGAACGCACCATAAATGATTTTTATATCCACTTTTTTGATGACAAATTTCATTGCGTTTAAATTGGAATTGATGAGAAAAACACTAATAAAATCGGCGGTAAAATATTGGTGACGAAGCCGAAACTGATCGCAAGCGGGACGACTTCGATGCCACCGGAGCGTTGGATAATCGGCAGGGTGCAATCTAAGGCGGTGGCGCCGGTGATACCTACTGCGGTGGAGCGGTGATTGAGCATAAAAAGCGGGATGATAAAGAGGCTGACAATTTCGCGTGAGAGATCGTTGAAAAAGGCGATACTGCCAAAGACCGCCCCCCAAGCCTCGTTGATGACGACGCTGGATAAGGAATACCAGCCGAATCCCGAAGCGATGGCAAGCCCTTGTGTGATCGGCAATTTGAGGATGAGTGCGCTTAAGATGCCGCCAATTAAGGAGGTTAAAACAAAGATAACGCCCGTTGCGATACCGCGTTTGTTAAATAGCACTTCGCGTAAAGAAATACCGTTGTTGCGCAATTGTAAGCCAACTAAAAAAATTAAAATAACGAGGGCATACGTACTGGTGCCGAAAGGAAGCGCCAGCCAGCCGTTGGCGAAAAAGCCGATGATAAAACCGATAAATACCATGGAGCATAATTTGAAGCTGTCTAATAACAGTTTCCAACGTGGCGGAATATCTTGTCCGGTATGCGCTAAGGGCGCCGGTGAGAGGCGATCGTAGGCGATTAAGCCGATAATATTTAAGCCTTGAGTGAGTAATGCGAATGTTAAGGCGGAAGTCGCAATAACCGGCAGTTGGATTGCCAAATCATCAAGTTGTCCGAGGGCAAATCCCATGAGTAATAAAATCACATAAACCAAGAACATGGAAATTTTGGCGGCGATATGCAAAAGTGCGGTGTTTTTTGTCTTAATTAAATAACCGAGAAACATAGGGCCTAAGACGGTCAATAATCCTTCCAACATAATCTGTTTTTTCGCTTTAAAGTTAATATCGTTATATGGTACTTTAGGGTATCACAAGTTGAAACTGAAAGGAAATCGCTATGTATTTGCGTCAATTGGATATTGTTGGGTTTCGTGGAATTAACCGTTTATCGTTGAATTTACAACCAAATATGATGTTGATTGGGGAAAATGCTTGGGGTAAATCCAGTTTGCTTGCGGCGTTAAGTTTAATTTTTAATGCGGAGCGGCAACTTTATCAATTTACTGCGGCGGATTTTTATCAATCGCGCTATGAGCATGAAAAAAGTAGCGGGATTACGATCTTGTTTACTTTTTGTGAAAGTGACAGAAAAGAGAAATTAGCGCCTTATAACCATTGTTATCAAGATTTGTTCGTGGCGCATCGAGACGGGCATGATCGTATTTATTTGCGCGTCACCGGCGAAAAGCAAGGCGATCAGATCGTGACTGAATACTCTTTTTTAGATGATAAAGGCGACAAAATTCCGTTGCCGAATGTGGAAGATATGGTAAAAGTATTGATTTATCGCCATCCGGTTTATCGTTTTCGTGATGCCCGTTTAAGCCGACAACGCTGCGTGATTCCACACTCTGCTATTTTACAAGCAGAGGGCAAAGAGGGTGAGGCAGAAAAAGAAATCCAAGCGGTAGCCATCTTGTTGCAATATTATTTTTTAAATCACCAAAATGATCTTGAGATGGCACAAGATACTTCTGTATTGTGGGAACGGGCAAAATCCTTGTGCTTGAAGTTGAAACAAGATAAAGATCGTTTGTTGCAACGGGAATTATTTCATCAACTGTCCTCTTTATTTTTAACCCATGAGGAGTTTCGGCAAAATAAATTTATTCGTCCGATTGTATTGTTTGAAGATCCGGAGGCGCGTTTGCACCCACGTATGGTGGCGATAGCTTGGGAATTAGCAAGTTATTTGCCAATTCAACGTATTAGTACTACCAATTCCGTTGAGTTAATTTCGCAAGTACCTTTGCGCTCAATTTATCGCTTAGTTCGTTCAGTGGATCGAACTAAAAGTTTTCATTTAGGACACCGTGATCTAGGTAAAGAAGATTTGCGCCGTCTCACCTTTCATATTCACCATAATCGCAGTTTGGCTTTGTTTTCTCGAATGTGGCTATTGGTTGAGGGTGAAACGGAAGTTTGGATTTTAAATGAGTTAGCGGAGTTACTAGGTATTGATTTGGCGATGGAGGGGATTCGTATCGTTGAATTTGCTCAATGCGGATTACGTCCGCTATTGAAATATGTCAAAGCCATGGGGATTGAATGGTATGTATTGACCGATGGTGATGAAGCGGGGCGTAAATATGCGGAAGTAGTGAAAAATTTACTGGGAGAAGATGACAATGCGACAAATCGCTTGACGGTGTTGCCCAAACGGGATATTGAACACTTTTTTTATTTTTCCGGCTTTGAGAACGTTTTTCTTCGTTTATCGCATTGGCAAGTTTCCAGCAATCATTATCCCGCTTCAAAAATTATCCAACGCGCCATTCAACGCACCTCCAAACCGGATTTAGCAATCGCTTTATCATCGGAAATTGCCAAACAGGGCGTACAATCTATTCCGATTTTATTCAAGCGGTTATTTTCAAAGGTTTTAAATTTAGCGCGCAGTTAAAGATACTGTTTATTTATCCAGCTTTATGTGTTAAAGTGCGGTGAAAAATTTCGCACTTTTTTATTTTTATGAGCACTTATTCTCGCAAAATTATTCACATTGATATGGACTGTTTTTATGCCTCCATTGAAATCCGCAACAATCCGAGTTTAGCGGAGAAACCCGTGGCGGTGGGCGGTAGCGCGGCACGACGCGGCGTGTTAACCACGTGCAATTATATTGCCCGTCAATTTGGTTTACATAGTGCTATGCCGACTGCGCAAGCCCTAAAACGTTGTCCAGATTTGGTGTTGTTGCCAGTGAATATGCCATTGTATAAACAAGTATCGCAACAAATTCAGCAAATTTTTTATGACTATACGAACTTGGTGGAGCCCTTGTCGCTGGATGAGGCGTATTTGGATGTAACGGATTGCACGCAATGTTGTGGTTCAGCAACTTGGATTGCGCAAGAAATTCGGCAAAAAATCTGGCAGGAAGTGCAATTAACTGCGTCGGCAGGCGTGGCACCGTTGAAATTTTTAGCCAAAATTGCTTCCGACCAAAATAAACCGAACGGGCAATTTGTAATAAATCCGCATGATGTAGCCTCCTTTATCCATTCATTATCTTTAAGTAAAATTCCCGGTGTCGGAAAAGTGACAACGCAACGTTTATTGCAAATGGGGCTGCATACTTGCGCTGATGTACAACGTCTGGAACAGCGTGTTTTATTGCACCAGTTCGGCAAAATGGGGCAGCGGATTTGGGCATTCAGCCATGGTATTGATGAGCGAGAAGTGCAACCGTATCGAGAGCGAAAATCTATTGGTGTGGAACGTACTTTATTAAATGATATTCAAGCATTAGACGAGGGAAAGGCGGTAGTTGCCCGCTTGTATCCGGATTTGTTATGGCGTATTCGGCAATCTGATCCGAATTTAAATATAGAAACATTGCGTAAAATTGGCGTGAAACTAAAATTTGACGACTTTCAAGTAACGACCTTGGAAAAAAGTGCGGTGCAATGTAGTGAAGAACAGTTTATGCATCTACTGGAAACCATTTGGCAACGCCGTCAAGGGCGTCGCATTCGTTTAATTGGGTTACAGGTAAATTTACCTACGCCTAAAACGCAACAACAGATGAGCTTGTGGTGATCAAGGTATCTTGATGGCATAAATTGACGGAAGTTGGAAAAAAGTGCGGTCAAAATAATAAAAATTTTTTACCTTATCCCTTGATATTCCGCTTTTTATAACTATTATTAGGGGAGGATTTATCCTATTTATGATTTATTTTTTGCGCGTAAGTTGAGGGACTTTATATGATGCGAATTTTGTTATTTTTAGCCACGAACATGGCGGTTTTAGTTGTTTTTAATATTATTTTGAGTCTTACTGGCATTCAATCGCAAGATGCAATGGGACTGTTGATTATGGCGGCATTATTCGGTTTTTCCGGATCGTTAATTTCGCTATTTTTATCTAAAACGATGGCATTGCGTTCGGTTAACGGTCAAGTGATTGAGCAACCACGCAACGAAAGTGAACGTTGGTTGGTAGAAACTGTGCGTTCCCAAGCAGAACGCGCGGGGCTGGCAATGCCGCAAGTGGCGATTTACCATTCAGCGGATGTGAATGCTTTTGCAACCGGTCCGAGTAAAAATAATTCGTTGGTGGCGGTGAGTACCGGATTGTTAAATGCGATGACGCGTGATGAAGCGGAAGCTGTATTGGCGCATGAAGTCAGCCATATTAAAAATGGTGACATGGTCACAATGACCTTATTGCAAGGTGTGTTAAATACGTTCGTGATTTTTATTTCTCGTATCATTGCCAAAGCTGTAGCGAGTAATCGTGATGGGGAAACCAGCCAAGGAATGTATTTTATGGTATCCATGGTGTTGGAGATTGTTTTCGGTATTTTAGCTAGCATGATCGCTATGTGGTTCTCTCGTTATCGTGAATATCGTGCGGATGCGGGTGCGGCAGATTTAGCCGGTAAACAAAAAATGATTGCGGCGTTGCAACGTTTGCAAGCAGTACATGAACCGCAAGAGATGGAAGGGCAATTAGCCGCTTTTGCGATTAATGGGAAACGTGGTGGACTTGCGGCGTTATTTATGAGCCATCCACCATTGGAAAAACGTATTGATGCGTTAAGAAATGCAGATAGTTTGAAATAATAAGAAAAATTTTTTAAAATAGAGGGGCTTACTTGCCCCTTTTTTTCTTTATCATCATAACAACAGCACAAAATAACCGCCCAAAGTGCGGTACTTTTTTTCAATATTTTTGGAGTGATCGATGGCTGAAATCGAACATCAATTGGAAGATATTATTTCCATTTTTAATCAATGTTTTGAACAAGAATATAATACCAAATTAATTAAAGGTGGTGACGAACCGATTTATTTGCCAGCAAATGAGGAATGTCCGTACAACGCCATTTATTTCGCGCGCGGTTTTTATAGCAGTGCGTTGCATGAAATTTCCCATTGGCTAGTTGCCGGAGAAGCCCGAAGAAAATTAGAGGATTTCGGTTATTGGTATGAGCCGGATGGGCGTTCGGAGCAACAACAGCGTGAGTTTGAAAAAGTGGAAGTTAAACCGCAGGCAATTGAGTGGATTTTAGCCACTGCTGCCGGTTTTCGCTATTTTGCTAGTGCGGATAATTTAAGCGGTCAAGCGGGGGATACTAAACCGTTTAAACTCGCTGTATATGAACAGGTTAATTACTATGCACAAAAAGGATTGCCAAAGCGGGCGGAAAAATTGCGTAAAGCCTTGGCAGATTTTTATGGCACGGAAGACAAAATTAACTTAGCAAAATTTGATGTTGAGAGAATTTAATATGAATGCATTAGAAATTAAAAACCTTACGAAAGCGTATAAAAATGGTGTAAAAGCCTTGCATGGCATTGATTTAACTGTGCAAGAAGGGGATTTTTATGCCTTGTTGGGACATAATGGCGCGGGAAAATCGACCACGATCGGGATTATTTGTTCTTTGGTTAATAAAACCTCTGGTACGGTTAAGGTATTTGGCGAAGATTTGGATCAAAATCCGGCACAATTAAAGCAACACATCGGCTTGGTACCGCAAGAGTTTAATTTTAATAACTTCGAAAAAGTCATTGATATTTTAACTAATCAAGCAGGCTATTACGGGATCGAGTATAAAGAAGCGGTAAAACGGGCGGAAGTTTGGTTAAAAAAATTGGATTTGTGGGATAAACGTTATCAACAATCCCGACGTTTATCCGGCGGGATGAAACGGCGATTAATGATTGCACGCGCTTTGATGCATCACCCGAAATTATTGATTTTAGATGAGCCGACTGCAGGTGTGGATATTGATTTGCGTCGTGCTATGTGGCAGTTTTTGCAAGAATTAAATTTGCAAGGTACTACTATTATCTTAACCACTCATTATTTGGAAGAAGCGGAAATGCTTTGTCGTCATATTGGAATTATCCAGCAAGGGCGCTTGGTAGTGAATATGACGATGAAAGATTTGTTGGCAAAATTGGAAACGGAAACGTTTATTCTTGATTTGGCGCCAAAAAGTCCGTTGCCTTGTATTCAAAATTATAAAACTTTACAGATCGACAGCAATACGATTGAAGTAGAAGTGAGACGGGAACAAGGATTAAATCAACTTTTTACGCAATTATCAGCACAAGGTATTCATGTGTTGAGTATGCGAAATAAAGCCAATCGCTTAGAAGAGTTGTTTGTGTCAATGTCGTTAAATAAACCGATGGATAACGGGAGTGAGAATTAATGTTAGCTTGGGTCTCTTTTAAAACTATTTTAGTCAAAGAAGTACGGCGATTTACGCGAATTTGGGTGCAAACCTTAATTCCGCCAGTCATTACCATGACCTTATATTTTGTGATTTTCGGGCAACTTATCGGCTCTAGAATTGGCGAGATGGGCGGTTTTACTTATATGCAATTTATCGTACCGGGGTTGATTATGATGTCCACTATCACCAACTCTTTCGCGAATGTTGCTTCCTCTTTTTACGGTACTAAATTTGCGCGTAACGTGGAGGAATTGTTGATTTCGCCAACCTCACCGCATATTATTATTCTTGGCTATGTCGCAGGCGGAATGGCACGCGGGATTTGTGTCGGTGTGCTGGTTACGATAGTTTCCTTATTTTTTGTCTCATTCGATATCCATTCTTGGTCAATTATCGTATTGACCTTATTGATGACGTCCGCTACTTTTGCATTGGGTGGATTAATTAACGGGGTATTTGCTCGCTCTTTCGACGATATTAGTATTATTCCGACCTTTGTATTGACACCATTAACCTATCTGGGCGGTGTATTTTATTCCATCGCGTTATTGCCAGAATTCTGGCAAGCAGTATCCAAATTAAACCCGATTGTTTATATGATCAATGGTTTTCGCTACGGTTTTCTCGGTATCAGCGACGTGGGCTTGGCTCATGCTTTTAGTGTTTTAGCTCTCTTTATCAGCGCGCTTTATTTATTAGCATATTACCTGATTAGTCGAGGTGTTGGGTTGAGAAGTTAAATGACTTCAACGTGAAATGTTATGCAGGACGCCAATTGTGGCGTCCTTTTTGATGGATTGACTTAAAGCATAATGGATAAAAGTGCGGTTGTTTTATCTCTTGTTTTAACAATTTACTGTATTTAATCTATCATTCCTTTCCGTAATGACACTTCCCCGGCATTAAAACGTAGGTGTTGATCCTGTGCATTTTTTATTAATAAAAAGCCTTGTTCGTCAATGCCTTGTGATATGCCACTCAAGGTTTCTTTGGCAGTGATGATGTTGACGGGTTGCCCAAGAAAATGATCTAATGATAACCAGCGTTGGCGGAAAAACGCCATGCCATGTTGTTCAAATAGAGCTAAGTTTTGCGTCAGTTGGCGGACTAATCGTACAATAATGGCTTCCCTTGATATTTGAGGTAATGCCGCTGAAAGATCTGCCCAAGCTTGATCGATAAAATTGGTAGATGGAATAGAAACATTTATCCCGATCCCAATGATAAGTTCAAGTAATTCGTGTCTTTTAGGTGCTATTTCAATTAAAATGCCGGCGAGTTTTTTGCCATTTAATAAAATATCATTCGGCCATTTGAGGCTGATGTTAGGGATATTTTCAGCGATTAATGTTTCGGCGATCGTAATACCGACCACTAAACTTAATCCGTGCAAGGAAATTTGTGCCGGGAGCGTCCAATATTGGCTAAGGATAATTTGCCCGGCGAAAGGCGATTGCCATTGTCGTCCGCGGCGTCCGCGACCGGCTAATTGATATTCGGCTAAGCAAAGATCGCCTTGTTGGCATTGTGCGATATTATCCAGTAAATATTGGTTGGTGGAGTGAATTATCGGTTGCAAAATAAGGCGATATGGTGCCAATTGCGCTTGTAATCTTGCTTGATCTAATAGCGGTAATTGCGGTTGTAATTGTATTCCTTGTGTTGTTTCAATTATTGGCAAACCTTGAGCAACAAATTGTTGGATTTCGCGTTGTAGCGTGTCGGCATCAAGGGCGAAAAGTGCGGTCAATTTTTGGCGAGAATGGGCTTTTCCATCGCTCAAATAAGAAAGAAGATCTGATGTCACAAAAAAGTATCCTGTCCATGTTAAATTTTGTGGCATCTATTTTACCCCGAATAAAATAGTTGTAAAAAGGGATTTTCAAGTTTACATAAACTCTGTATAATCCCTCCGCAATATTTTTTATCTGTTTTTTATTTAAAATTTCAACTAAGAGAGAATATTGCAATGCTACGAGTAATTAAAGAAGCCTTAACGTTTGACGACGTTCTTCTTGTCCCTGCACATTCTACTGTGCTTCCTAATACTGCTGATCTTTCCACCCAATTAACCAAAGATATTCGTTTAAATATTCCGATGCTTTCCGCCGCAATGGATACGGTTACGGAAACCAAATTAGCGATTTCCTTGGCTCAAGAGGGCGGCATTGGATTTATTCATAAAAATATGAGCATCGAACGCCAAGCGGATCGTGTACGTAAAGTGAAAAAATTCGAAAGCGGTCTTGTCTCCGATCCGATTACGGTTTCGCCGGAGTTGACCTTAGCGGAATTAAGTGAATTGGTTAAACGAAATGGATTTGCTAGTTTCCCGGTAGTGGATAACGAGAACAATCTTGTAGGGATTATTACTGGTCGTGATATGCGTTTTGTGGATGATATGAGCAAAACGGTAGCGGAATTGATGACCCCGAAAGCAAGATTGGTCACAGTTAAACGTGATGCCAAACGGGAAGATATTTTTGCCTTGATGCATCAACACCGCGTGGAAAAAGTGTTGGTGGTGGATGATGAATTCAAGTTAAAGGGCATGATCACCTTAAAAGACTACCAAAAAGCAGAAAGCAAACCAAATGCCTGTAAAGATGAATTTGGTCGTTTGCGCGTTGGTGCAGCGGTTGGTGCCGGTCCGGGTAATGAAGAACGTATTGAGGCCTTAGTGAAGGCGGGTGTAGATGTGCTGTTGATCGACTCCTCTCATGGACATTCTGAAGGTGTGTTGCAACGTGTACGTGAAACACGTGCCAAATATCCGAATTTACCAATTATCGCCGGTAATGTAGCAACTGCAGAAGGTGCTATTGCGTTAGCGGATGCAGGGGCGAGTGCGGTGAAAATCGGGATTGGACCAGGGTCAATTTGTACGACGCGTATTGTTACAGGGGTCGGTGTGCCACAAATTACTGCTATTGCGGATGCCGCAGAAGCGTTAAATCCGCGCGGTATTCCAGTGATTGCTGATGGTGGTATTCGTTATTCCGGCGATATTGCTAAAGCGATTGCGGCGGGTGCCTCTTGTGTGATGGTAGGTTCAATGTTTGCCGGTACGGAAGAAGCGCCGGGGGAAATTGAACTTTATCAAGGTCGTGCATTTAAATCCTATCGTGGAATGGGATCTTTGGGGGCGATGTCAAAAGGATCTTCCGATCGTTATTTCCAATCAGATAATGCGGCGGATAAATTAGTGCCGGAAGGAATTGAAGGACGTATTCCATACAAAGGTTTCTTAAAAGAAATTATTCATCAACAAATGGGTGGGTTACGTTCTTGTATGGGGTTAACCGGTTCAGCTACTATTGAAGATTTGCGTACCAAAGCACAATTTGTTCGCATCAGTGGCGCCGGTATCAAAGAAAGCCATGTACATGATGTAACGATCACTAAAGAAGCGCCGAATTATCGTATGGGTTAATTTCGACGCTGGGGTTAGTTGAAAGTGCGGTAGAAAAATGCCACGTTTTTACCAAATTGTTGCAAGGGTAAAACAGGCGGATTTTTGACCGCACTTATTATTTAAAAGGAGAGTGAATATGATCAACTATACGCATTATTTAAACCAGCTCGGTATTACCTCCCCGTTGCCGGTAAATTTAGCCACGCTGAAACACTTGCAAAAACTGCATTTGGAACGCTATGCCTTCCAATGCCTTTCTGCGGTGTTACATCATCCCATTTCCTTAGAAGAAGATGATATTTATCAAAAGGTTATTGTGGAGAGAAAAGGTGGTTATTGCTTTGAGCTGAATTTATTGTTGATGCATTTATTGTGTCATTTGGGTTTTGATGTACAATTCCATAGTGCCAAAATTGTGCATAATAACGAACCTTTTGCCAAACACGCGTATACCCACGGTTTTTTATTAGTGACCTTGGATGGACAAGAATATGTGGTGGATGTTGGCTATGGCGGTTTTAATCCGACCGAGCCATTACGATTGAATACGGAAGATGTGCAAGAAACCGAATATGGAAATTACAAAATAACGCCTTATGAGCAAGGTTATTATCTTGCTATTCAACAAGGTAGCGAATGGCGCATTTTATATGCATTTTATAAATGCCCGCAATATATGCCGGATTTGATTGTGAAAAATTGGTATGTTTCCACCCATCCGGATTCACCGTTTCGCACACGCTTGATTGCATCGCGTATTGAAAACGGGTTGCGACATAATTTATTGAATAATCGCTACACGGTGCATTTGCTCAATGGCGAGAAGAACGTAACTTATTTTTCTTCTGCTGAGGATGTGTTAGCGTTGTTAGAAAGACAATTTTTAATTCATATTACGGACGATATTGTTAACGATATTAGCCAGTTTTTACAAAAACACGGATTACAACCGGAATAAAATTGATGAAAAAAACACCGCACTTTTGTCGCGTTTTGTAAAAAGTGCGGTGGAATTCTGCGACATTTTTGTTGTATTGAGGGGAAATTAAACGATGTTAAAAGCCATTATTTTTGATATGGATGGTGTAATTGTGGACACGGAATACTTGGAATATTCGGCACAAGGGCAATTTATTGAACAAATCAAAGAACATCAACAGCCGATCACTAAAGAAGAACATTCGCAAGTCGTCGGGTTGTGTTTAAATGAAATTCCGGCAGTGATAAAAAAATTGGCAAAATCCCAATTGCCATTAGAAGAAGTTCAAGCCCGTTATTTTGAATTTTTCCAAAATACGTTTCAGCACGTTGATTTTCTTTCTATTTTTCGTTCAGATATTAATGCCATTATTCATTTTGCTAAAGCTCATGGCATAAAACTGGCGGTAGCCTCATCTTCACAACTTTCACATATTGAAAATATTTTGACGCAATGCGGGATTAAGCAAGCGTTTGATGTGATTGTAAGCGGTTTGCAATTTGAACGCAGTAAACCTGATCCAACTATTTATCATTATACTTGCCAGCAATTGGGCGTAAAACCGCAAGAGGCGGTTGCTATTGAAGATTCTTATTATGGTATGCTGGCGGCAAAACGTGCAGGTTTGCGAGTGATTGGTTATGAAGAAACGCGTATGATTGTTGATCAATCGCTGGCAGATTATATGGGCAAAAATATGCTGGAAATTTTGGCGGTACTTGAAAAGTTACATTACCCGAAATAATTGGTAAACAAGCGGTGGGGTATCAAATTAACCGACATTATCATAAAGAGTAGAACGGTAAAACTACTAAAGAATACAAGCAAATCAAAGGATTAAAAATAGAAAACTTATGTGCTAATATGACAAACACCGAGTTAATTCTCAATATATTAGCTGAGTCCTTAACCAAAGACTTTCGTAAGCGGTAAAATTTGAAACCTTTGAGAAAATCATAAAGTCGCAGAATAAGGTGGTAATGTCGCTAAAATGGCTTTACAAGAGTTAGAGAGCAAAACAGGCAAAAAAAGTTTAAGTGATTTATCGGTAAATAAAATTTTTAGGATTTATTGGAGCAAATTTGAATTTAATATTTTTTCCAAAAAATTTTTATAACTGAAACTATAATTGTACTATTTACCATTGCTGGAATTATAGTTATGGATGCCGTGACACGGAATAAAGGTGATGAATGGAATGGATATGTTCTCTTTATTATAGCAACTATAATTCTTCTAGGACTATTCACTTATATATACAAAAAAACAGATATAAGATATGGAACATTAGCAGTTTTAATTATTATTAAATTACCATTATTATTTATTATAGTACCGCTTTGTATCATAATTTATCTTGCAGGAGTATTTGATGCTGCAAGTTCAAATAGATATGTTGTTGTTAAACGATATTAATATTTTTACAAAAACAGAGAAACAAAATGACAAACATCCACAACCACAAAATCTTAATCCTTGACTTTGGTTCACAATATACTCAACTGATCGCGCGTCGTGTGCGTGAAATTGGGGTTTACTGCGAACTTTGGGCTTGGGACGTGACGGAAGAACAGATCCGTGAATTTAACCCAACGGGGATTATCCTTTCAGGTGGTCCTGAAAGTACCACCGAAGAAAACAGCCCGCGTGCGCCTGAATATGTATTCAATGCTGGCGTGCCGGTGCTGGGCATTTGCTACGGTATGCAAACCATGGCGATGCAATTAGGCGGTTTAACCGAGGCTTCTGATCATCGTGAATTTGGTTATGCTTCCGTAGAATTAAAAGCGGCTGATGCATTATTTGCTAAATTAAATGATGATTTAAACGCGCCACAAGCGAAACTTGATGTGTGGATGAGTCATGGCGATAAAGTCACCAAATTACCACCGCACTTTTCGGTAACCGGTGTAACGCCAACTTGCCCGATTGCAGCGATGTCTGATGAAACCCGTCGTTTTTATGGTGTGCAATTCCATCCGGAAGTAACACATACAAAAAGCGGTTTGGCATTATTGAAAAATTTCGTGGTTGGCGTTTGTGGCTGTGAAACTAAATGGACTGCTGAAAATATTATTGAAGATGCCGTTGCGCGTATTAAAGCGCAAGTGGGCGATGATGAAGTGATTTTAGGCTTGTCGGGCGGTGTGGATTCTTCTGTGACAGCGTTACTTTTACACCGTGCGATCGGCAAAAACTTGCACTGCGTCTTCGTAGATAATGGCTTATTACGCTTAAACGAAGGCGATCAAGTGATGGAAATGTTCGGCGATAAATTCGGCTTGAACATTGTCCGTGTAAATGCTGAAGAACGTTTTTTAGATGCACTGAAAGGCGTTGATGAACCAGAGGCGAAACGTAAAATTATCGGCAAAGTGTTTGTTGATGTATTTGATGAAGAATCACACAAACAGACTAGCGTAAAATGGTTAGCGCAAGGCACAATCTACCCTGATGTAATTGAGTCGGCAGCCAGCAAAACCGGTAAAGCCCACGTGATCAAATCACACCATAACGTAGGTGGCTTGCCAGATTATATGAAATTAGGCTTAGTTGAACCATTACGCGAATTGTTTAAAGACGAAGTACGTAAAATCGGCTTGGCACTAGGCTTACCAGCGGAAATGCTTAACCGCCATCCATTCCCAGGACCGGGATTAGGCGTGCGTGTGTTAGGTGAAATCAAAAAAGAATACTGCGATTTAGTTCGTCGTGCCGATGCGATCTTTATGGAAGAACTCCACGCATCAGGCTGGTACTACAAAGTCAGCCAAGCCTTCACCGTGTTCCTGCCGGTCAAATCCGTCGGCGTAATGGGCGATGGACGTAAATATGATTGGGTGGTGTCTCTGCGTGCTGTCGAAACCATTGATTTTATGACCGCACATTGGGCACATTTACCTTATGATCTATTAGGTAAAATCTCAAATCGTATCATCAACGAAGTGAATGGGATTTCCCGCGTGGTGTATGATGTTTCAGGTAAACCACCTGCAACCATTGAATGGGAATAAAAATTTCACATTTCACTACGTTTCATAACGTTTCAAAAATCACTAAAAGCCTTGTTAATACAGGGCTTTTTCATTTCATAACGTTTCATAATATTTCAAGTTAGTTCATATTTTTGACGGTATAAATGACGGTATTAACTTGCATACTCTTTAAAAAAGAGTGAAAATACCGTTATGATGATGACGGTATTTTTGGCGGTATGATATGCTTACAGATACAAAGATTAAATCACTGAAACCAAAGGAAAAAATCTATAAAGTTGCCGATCGTGACGGACTTTATGTTGCTGTTTTGCTTACTATGCTTTTCAATGCTAAAACCTGTTAAATTTCCACCGCACTTTTTCCCAAAAATAATATTTCTAATCCTGTACTACTGCATGATAATGCAATTTATCAATAGCGTTGACCAACATTTCATCAGTTACTTTTTCATCGGCAACGACTTTCACTAAGCGCGTATTAAAATTTGCTTTGGTAGAAATCACGCCATCTACGTTACGCAATTCTTTATTCACCAAATAAACACAAAGCTGACAATACATTTCGTCAATGCGCAATGTCAGATGGCGCTCGGCAGCAAAACTTGCTGTGGAGAATAAAAGTGCGGTGATAAAAATCAAGATTTTTTTCATTCTAAAACCTCTAAAATCATCGGTAAAACATAAGGATAGGTCAAAAAGAACAACACCACGATTGCCATAACCCAATACAAAATTTGCAAGGTTCGGCGCGATAAATATTTGGTGCAGATAATTTTGTCTGAAAAATTGAGCAACCAAAAACCGTAACCGAAAGCCCCTAAGGAAATGATCAGCATAGGGATTTGCAAAAACGCCAGTTCATTTAAACTCACCAACCACGAACTAGAAATCCCAAAAGCAAGATAAACCAAGGGCGCAATACAGCAAAGGGTGGACGCCACAGCAGCGGTCACTGCTGTGGTACACATTGCCCAAAAAGTGCGATTAGCGTTCTTTTGAGATGAATTCATAGCCGAATTCTTTTGCATTATAAGAGTTTAACGGATCGCCGCCAACTTCTGCGTATGGATAGCCGAAGTTGTTAATTGGCGCAAGTTCAGGCATTGGGTAAAGATTGAAATCACGAGCGTGGTTAAAGCCCATCCAATTGCCTTCCCAGTTGCCGAATAAGTATTCAGAAACCGCTTTGGTACCCGCATCTTCAACAGCTTTTTTCTCGGTTAAACGATATTTTGCCACATCGGCAGAATCTACCGGTACCCAGCCAAATCCAGCCAAGTAGAATTCAGCGCGACAGTGTTGACCGCCATTTTCGTTGGCAATTTTATCTTTGGCTCCACCAAAAGCGGATTTTGAATATTCGCCCATTTTGATGGCTTGACCTAAACGAATACCGAAAACTTCACGAGCGGGAATGCCGGATGCGCGAGCCAAGGCAACGAATACGGAGTTGATATCGGTACATTTGCCTTTTAATACGCCGGTGGTTAAGATTTTTTCCACATCACCATCGCCACAGCCCAATACGGAATTATCACGCTCCATATTATTCACGATCCAATGGTGAATAAGCTCTGCTTTTTTCAGTGGATTTTTTTCATTGCCCACGATTTTATCCGCATATTGTTTCACAATACCGTCTGTTTTAATGTGTTGTGTTGCTTTTAAATATTCTGCCACATCCACACTATATTCAATTTTTTCTGGAACTCGATAGTTTTTCAATAAGCCTTGTTTCATTGGCTCACGATCTTTGGTTTCCACAATCAATTTCACTTTTAAATCACGTTTTACTGCATCTTTATCCCAAGTAGCATAAAGCGTGCTGGCGCCATATTGATTGTTCTCCGTGATATAGGCTTGTTGATAATTACCTTCAAATTCAATGGATTTCACCGTTTGGTAATCATTGCTAAAAGGTAATGGTGCCCATAATTTTGTTTCGCCCGATGAACCTTTTGGCACTTGAATATCATAGGTTTGAGTAAATTCGTAAGTGTGAGTCGTTGTATTTTTGTTTGGAACGGTTTGCGCTTGGGCAAATACCGCTACCGCTGAAAGTGCGGTGGCTAAGAAGAGTTTTTTCATTACAAAGTCCTTGTTAAAAAATAAGCAAACTTGCCATATTCAAACTCAGCGCTGCAAGCAGAATGAGTGCTTTTTAAAGATAGCGTAATTTTGATAAGATGGAAATCTTTAAAAAAAGAACGATTTGATTTTAATCAAAAGAATTTAAAAAATTTATCGTAATTTTGCCAAACCTTGCTAGCATAGCGACAATTGAGTTCAGTCAAAATTGAACACAACACTTTTTTCAATCATTATTGAGGGCATGTATGTCTCAAGCACATTTAAAATTTACAAGAAGATCATTTTTGCAAGCCTCTTCTCTCACCGCCATCGCGGCAAGTAGCCATCTTGTTATTCCTTTTTCAGCAAAAGCAGAAAATGCGACTCAATCTCCGCCGGTTATCCCAGATGAAAAAGTCGTATGGGGCGCTTGTTCCGTCAACTGCGGTGGGCGTTGTCCTGTAAAGTTGCACGTTGTTAATGATGAAGTCAAATGGGTAGAAACGGATAATCTAGGCGACGATATTTATGGACACCATCAAGTTCGTGCTTGTTTACGCGGACGTTCAATTCGTCGTCGCATGAATCATCCCGATCGTTTGAAATACCCAATGAAACGTGTCGGGAAACGTGGAGAAGGGAAATTTCAACGTATTAGTTGGGAAGAAGCCTTGGATACGATCGCGGATAATCTTAAACGTATTGTCAAAGATTATGGCAATGAGGCAGTTTATATTAATTCTTCTACCGGGATAAATGGCGGTAATATCACCAATTCTTATGCCAATAAAGGTTCACCTATTGCGCGTTTAATGAACTGCTATGGCGGTTATCTTAATCATTACGGTTCTTACAGTCGTGCGCAAATTGCGATGGCAATGCCCTATACTTATGGTTCAATGGATGGAAACAGCACGTCTGATATCGCTAATTCCAAACTGGTGGTTTATTTCGGCAATAACCCCTATGAAACACGAATGAGTGGCGGTGGCGTATCTTATTATTTAGCACAAGCTCGCGAAATTTCTAAAGCGAAGTTAATTATTATCGATCCCCGCTATACAGATACCGCTTCAGGGCGTGAACACGAATGGATTTCGATTAAACCCGGTACTGATGCGGCAATGATCGCCGGCATGGCCTATGTGATGATTAGTGAAAATCTTGTTGATCAAGCTTTTTTAGATAAATACTGCGTAGGCTATGACGAGAAAACGCTACCTAAATCAGCCCCCAAAAATGGACATTACAAAGCCTATATTTTAGGCGATAGCGATGATAAAACCGCGAAAACTCCAGAATGGGCCGCTAAAATTTGTGGTGTGCCAGCAGATAAAATTCGTGAATTAGCTCGTGAGATTGCAACCACAAAACCTTGCTATATTGCTCAAGGTTGGGGAATTCAACGTCATTCCAATGGCGAATTAAGTGTGCGTTCTGTAGCCATGTTACCTATTTTGACCGGCAACGTTGGAATCCATGGAGGCAATTCTGGCGCACGCGAAGGCTCTTATACAATCACATTCAAAAAATTGCCAAGTTTAGAAAATCCGGTCAAAACTAAGATTTCGGTATTTACATGGACGGATGCGATAGAAAGAGGTACAGAAATGACCGCACTTCGTGATGGTGTACAAGGCAAAGAAAAACTGGATGTACCAATTAAGTTTATGTGGAATTATGCAGGTAATACAATTACAAATCAGCATTCCGACATTAATCGTACCCACGAGATTCTACAAGATGATAAAAAATGTGAAATGATTGTTGTGATTGATAATTTTATGACAGATTCTGCAAAATATGCAGATATTTTATTACCTGATTTGATGACAACAGAACAAGAAGATCTTATCCCAAATCATTTTGCTGGTGATATGGGGTATCTGATTTTCAGCCAACCGGCAACCTCCGCTAAATTTGAATGTCGTCCGATTTATGACATTTTATGCGAAATTGCTAAACGTTTGGGACAAGATGTATATGATAAATTTACGGAGGGTCGTACCCAAGCACAGTGGTTGCAATATCTCTATGCCGAAATGCGGAAAAAAGATTCGGATCTACCGGAATATGACGAACTCAAAAAAATGGGCATTTTCAAAAAACGGGATCCGAACGGGCATTATGTCGCATTCAAAAAATTCCGCCAAGATCCCGAAAATAACCCGCTTAAAACGCCTTCAGGTAAAATTGAGATTTATTCTGAACGTTTGGCTGAAATTGCGGCAACTTGGGAATTAGACGAACAAGATGTTATTCATCCTTTACCTATTTACCATGCTGGATTTAATGGCGTTGATGATCCGAAAAGAAAAACATATCCATTCCAATTGATTGGTTTTCATCACAAGGCACGTACCCATTCCTCCTATGGCAATATTGACGTGTTGGCAGCATCCCATCTTCAAGAGTTATGGATTAATCCGATTGATGCGGAAAAATATGATATTAAAGATGGAGATAGGGTTCGAGTATTTAATGAAATTGGTGAAACTCGTCTGCCCGCAAAAGTAACACCTCGGATTATGCCCGGAGTGTTAGGTATGGGGGAGGGGGCATGGCATAAAGCCAATATGTGGGGCGATAAGGTAGATTATAATGGTTGCATTAACGTGTTAACCACACAACGCCCATCGCCATTAGCAAAAGGCAATCCCCAACATTCAAATCTCGTCCAAATTGCGAAATTGGAAATGGCTAAACCCGTAGGTACCACGGGTTAAGATCTAAAAATAAAGACATAGTAAACAAAAGGGTTGGTTTTACCAACTCTTTTTGTTTAACAAATATTCTGATGTTTATAAGAGAAATAGCCTTTTTCTCTTAGTTTATTCATGGTTAAGTCATTAAGAAAAGTGCGGTCATATTTAGTTAAGATTTATAAAATTTGCAAAAAATTTTCAAAATCCCACCACTTATTTATTCCCCCTATCATTTTTAGCACATTAAATGACGGATTTAGCACATTTTCTGTGAAAAACTTTATTTATACTGACCCTGCTTTTAAATCACAAGGAGATTATGATGTTTAAAAAAGCCTTTTTAACGGTAGCATTGAGCTTACCACTTTCTGTTTTAGCAAATGATGGCTTTAGCTTGAAAATCAATGGGTTATAGAATAGAGCTTTTAGTGAAAAACACCTACTCAGCGCAGATTATGGTTTTGGTTGCTCGGGACAGAATTTGTCACCTGAAATTGAATGGAAAAATGCACCGGAAGGGACGAAAAGTTTTGTACTGACCGTCTATGACAAAGATGCACCAACGGGTTTGGGTTGGGTTCGTTGGGAAGTGGTAAACATTCCTGCGAATGTTAGCAAATTGCCACTGGGTGTAACAGATAAATCAGGCTTGCCAAATGGGGCATTACAAACACGCACCGACTTAATTCCTGATGGGGTTTCGCCACTTGAAGTGGGTAATATGGATTTGATTTTTAATAAAATTATTGAAGATAAGCCGATGTTTGAAGCTGGCACGCAAGCCAGTTACAGCCCTTATTTTGGCTATTTGGTGTTGGGCAAAATATTGGAAGCGACCGACCCCAAAAAACGCAAATTTGCCCAAATTGCCCAAGATGAATTGTTTACACCGCTTAATATGCAGTCGTCCAGTTTTGGCAATGCGATGAATAATCCCAAGCGTGTATTGGCAAGCCATACCGAGAAAATGAAACAGGCGGACAGCACTTTGCAAAATGCCCAAGCCGTTGAAAATTTGGTCAATAGTATGGCAAATGACGGCTGGCAAGTCCCTGCTGGCAATGCGTTTGGCACGATTGATGATGTGTTTGCATTTGCGGAAAATTTGCGGTTGAATTTAAGCGGTCAAGGTGTGCGGATTGTGTCGTCTGTGATGGTGCGTTATGCAACGCTAAACCATTGTGGCGATAAGGATAATTTGGTGTTTTCCCCTGCTTGTCAGGCGTTGGGCATTGAGCCGTTAAAGGCGAATTTCGGCTTGCATGGCGGTTATGTGCGTGGTAGCGGTCATCAATTAAGTATGTGCGGTTTTTTGGCGAGTGAACGCAGTTTTGGCGGATTGGGCGGTGGCACAAGTTATTATTTGATTGACCCAGAGCGTCAATTAACGGTGGCATTTTTAAGTGCTGGATTTATTGAAGGTTTACCGCATTTGTTCCGTGTGGCGAAAATGAATGATTTGATTATTGGGGCGTGTTGATGATAATGTCGCTTTAATGTTCGGCGACATTATCATTTTTTCTTCAAGCGCTAAGGCGTATCATCGCGGTGGAAATTTTTGCTATAATGATGAAAATATTCACCGCACTTTTGCGATTTGAGAGTCTTATTATGTCATTGCAATTTAATCCCGTTTCGCTGTTATTAGTCGTGCTGATTTTACTTGGTGTTATTAGTAACAATAATTCTATTACCATTTCTGCGGCAGTGTTATTGCTTATGAAGCAAACAATATTGGTGAAATATCTCCCTTTTATGGAGAAAAATGGATTAAATATTGGGATTATTCTGTTAACGATCGGCGTGTTGAGTCCATTAGTATTGGGAAAAGTGCAATTTCCGGCGTTTTCTGAATTTATCAATTGGAAAATGTTGTTAGCGGTGGCGGTCGGAATGCTGGTTGCATGGTTCGGCGGTCGTGGCGTGAACTTAATGGGTAGTCAACCTTTACTTTTGACCGGATTATTAATTGGTACTATTTTAGGCGTTGCCTTTGTTGGAGGGATTCCTGTTGGACCATTAATTGCGGCAGGGATCCTCTCTTTGGCATTAGGAAAATCATAAAAAAACGATAAAAATGACCGCACTTTTCGCTTAGGATAAAAAGTGCGGTCGTTTTTTGTTTGATTTTGTTTTAGATTATTTTCCATCCCATGCTTTAATGGCGTTGTTACGGATATTCAATTGATGTTGTGCGCTGCCTTTATAATAATCTGCGCTTAAGCCGCCTTCCCAATCTCCATAGTTTGGATTCGGTAGGACGATGTATTTAGTGCCGAATAATTTTTGGTTATTGGCGACAAATTCACGACGTTCTTGATTGGATTTATGGTAAGTTGCATCACCGAAATCATTCAAATTATCGCCAACAAACACCACAATATCGTAACCTTGTTGCGTAATTTGTTCAAAGCGCGGTGATTTGTTGGATTTGCCTTGTTTTAACAATAAACGATCTTCAGTGACATGGGTAAAACCGAGACGTTTCATATCATCAATGGTGCCGGCTTTTTCTACACTGTCCAAACGGTTAGACACAAAAAAGACCGCACCTTTGTGGCTATTGACATAGTTTGAAAACTCCACCGCGCCCGGAATAGCGCCGGATTGGCGGGCATCGACCCATTTAGTCCAAGTATCACCGCTAAAACCTTGACCATTTTTAACTTGCCAACCCGCATACGGACTATTGTCAAGCATAGTTTCATCCAAATCCACAACTACCGCTTTTTTCTTACCTTTTGTCACCTTGCTTTGATCAAAGGCGAATTTTGCCGCATTAAAGGCTTGGTGTGCTAAGGCTTGATATTCGCCGGATTGTTGCATCCAAACAATACCGAGGGCAGCTTGATTTTGCAGCGTGGCTTCATCTTGCTGTTCACGACTGTTGGAACAGGCGCTTAGTGCGGTAACGGTTGCCAGTGCAATCATGGCGAGCTTAATTGATTTCATAAAATCTCCTTTTTTATTACATGAGCGTGAGCAATTTAGCATATAATGACAAAAATGACAGTGAATATAATTGTAATAATGTGATGTTTATCACATTTTTTATCCCATAGTGTTAACCATGACGACAAAGCATTACAAAAATCAACCTTTTACCCCTTTGCAAAAACAATTGCTCTCTCAATTAGATGAGATGATGATTTTAGATCAGCGTCGATTACAAGCGCGTATCAAGGGATTATCACAAATGAAAAACGAAACCGCACAACAAGCGGTAGTGGCAGAAATTCAGCAACAAATTCAGCTAGCACATTTGCGTTTGCAACAACGTCAAAGTGCGGTCAAAAATATTGAATTTCCTGATTTGCCGGTGAGTGCGCGTAAAGCAGAAATTTTAGCCGCGATTGCGCAACATCAAGTGGTTGTTATTGCCGGTGAAACCGGTTCGGGAAAAACGACACAATTGCCGAAAATGTGTCTGGAGTTAGGTTTGGGGCGTAAAGGACTGATTGGGCATACGCAACCGCGACGTATTGCCGCGCGTTCTGTTGCTACGCGAATTGCCGAAGAATTACAGAGTGAATTAGGCGATGTAGTCGGCTATAAAGTGCGTTTTAACGATCAAGTGAGCGAAAAGAGTTTGATCAAATTGATGACTGATGGGATTTTATTAGCGGAAATTCAACATGATCGCTTTTTAAATCAATATGATACCCTGATTATCGATGAAGCCCATGAGCGCAGTTTAAATAATGATTTTATCTTAGGTTATCTTAAGCAAATTTTGCCGAAACGCCCGGATTTAAAAGTGATTATTACCTCTGCAACCATTGATGTTGAACGTTTTTCTAAACATTTTAATCAGGCGCCGATTATTGAAGTTTCCGGGCGAACGTATCCGGTGGAAGTACGTTATCGTCCAATCATTGAGGAAGAAGATCAAGATCAGCTGCAAGGGATTTTAAATGCGGTCGATGAGTTACAAGCGGAAGGGCGTGGCGATATTTTGATTTTTATGAACGGGGAACGGGAAATTCGAGACACTGCCGAAGCCTTGCAAAAACAGGAATTACGCCATACGGAAATTTTACCGCTATATGCGCGGTTGTCTGCTGCCGAGCAGCAACGCATTTTCCAGCCGAGCGGATTAAATCGGATTATTTTAGCCACGAACGTAGCGGAAACTTCATTGACGATTCCGAATATTAAATATGTGATTGACACCGGAACGGCGAGAATTTCTCGCTATAGTTATCGGACCAAAGTGCAACGGTTGCCGATTGAGCCGATTTCTCAAGCCTCCGCTAATCAACGTAAAGGGCGTTGTGGGCGGATTTCGGAAGGGATTTGCATCCGGTTATATTCGGAAGAAGATTTTAATGGACGCCCTGAATTTACTGATCCGGAAATTTTACGCACCAACCTCGCCTCCGTTATTTTACAAATGAACGCTTTGGGCTTGGATGATATTGAAGCTTTTCCGTTTGTTGATGCGCCGGATCATCGTCATATCCAAGACGGGATTAAATTATTAGAAGAATTGGAAGCATTTCATTGGGTGAAATCGAAATTTGGGCAACAGCGTCAATTAACCGCACAAGGTCGCCAATTAGCGCAATTGCCGGTCGATCCACGCTTGGCAAAAATGTTATTAAGTGCGGTCAAATTTTCTTGTCTTTATGAAGTGATGATTATTGTTGCCGCTCTTTCTATTCAAGATCCGCGTGAACGTCCGCAAGAAAAACAGCAATCAGCAGACGATAAACATCGACGTTTTGCCGATAAAAAATCGGATTTTTTAGCCTTTTTAAATTTGTGGAATTATCTACAAGAACAGCAAAAAGCCTTGAGTAAAAACCAATTTCGACGCTTATGCCAAAAAGAATATTTAAATTATTTACGTATTCGAGAATGGCAGGATATTTATCATCAAATCCGCTTAACCGTGCGTGAAATGGGGCTGCCGATTAATTCACAAGCGGCAGAATATGCGCAAATTCATACCGCACTTTTAAGCGGTTTATTGTCGCATATCGGTTTAAAAGAAGCGGAAAAACAGCAATATTTAGGCGCAAGAAATGCACATTTTGCCATTTTCCCTAATTCCGTTCTATTTAAAAAACAGCCGAAATGGTGCATGGCGGCTGAATTGGTGGAAACCTCTAAATTGTGGGGCAGAATGGTAGCGGAAATCGAACCGGAATGGGTTGAGCCTTTGGCATCGCATTTAGTGAAAAAATCCTATGCTGAACCACGTTGGTCAAAATCACGTGGGGCAGTGATGGCGGATGAAAAAGTGAGCTTATATGGCGTGCCTATTGTGGCGGCGCGCGCAGTGAATTATGGGCAAATTGATCCTGTTGTTTGTCGTGAAATTTTTATTCAATCAGCATTGGTTGAAGGTGATTGGACGACAAAACATAAATTTTTCCATCAAAATCGTCAATTAATCAAAGAAATTGAAGAATTGGAACACAAAAGCCGGCGGCGGGATATTTTAGTGGATGAACGGACGTTGTTTGAGTTTTATGAAAAACGTATTGGCGCGGATGTGGTATCGCAAAAGCATTTTGATCATTGGTGGAAAAAGGCGCAACAGCAAGATCCGGAATTATTGAATTTTGAAAAAGCCTTTTTAACCAAAGAGGATGCCGGTGCGGTGAGTGAATTGGATTTCCCGAATTTTTGGCATCAAGGCAATCTAAAATTGAAATTAACCTACCAATTTGAGCCGGGAACCGAGGCGGATGGCGTCACGGTACATATTCCATTGCCTTTGTTAAATCAAGTTGAAACCGAGGGCTTTGATTGGCAAATTCCGGGATTACGCGAAGAATTGGTGATCGGATTAATTAAAAGTTTACCAAAATCGTTACGTCGTAACTTTGTGCCAGCGCCTAATTATGCCCAAGCCTTTTTAGCCCGCGCTAAACCGTTGGAAAAACCGTTAATTGACAGTTTAAGCTATGAATTATTACGCATGACCGGAGTTAAAGTGGCACCAGAAAATTGGCAAGCGGAGCAATTACCCAACCATCTGAAGATGACTTTCCGCGTGATTGATGAAAAAGGCAAAAAAATTGCCGAAAGTGCCGATTTAGATGCGTTGAAATTTGAATTAAAAGGCAAAGTACAAGAAAGTCTTTCCGCAGTGGCGGATGATGCGATCGAGCAATCGGGCATTCATGTGTGGAATTTTGCTGATTTACCACAATTTTATGAGCAGAAAAAACAAGGCTTTAGTGTTAAAGCCTATCCGGCGATTGTAGATGAAAAAGAGGCGGTGGGAATTAAATTATTTGAAACCGAATTTGAGCAACAAGTGGCAATGCAACAGGGATTGCGGCGTTTGATTTTGTTAAACGTGCCATCGCCGATTAAATATTTGCACGAAAAATTGCCGAATAAATCCAAATTAGGGCTTTATTTCACGCCTTTTGGGCGCGTATTGGAGTTAATTGACGATTGTATTGCTTGTGCGGTGGATAAATTAATGGCGGATTTTGGCGGCTTTGTGTGGAACGAAGCGGATTTTGAACGTCTTCGGGAAAAAGTTCGCGCTGATTTAAATGAAACCACCATCGACATTGCGCAACAAGTTGAACAAATTTTGACCTTAAGTTTTGAAATTAACAAACGTTTAAAAGGCAAAATGGATTTCACTATGGCATTTGCTTTGTCGGATATTAAACAACAAATCGGCGGTTTGATTTATCCGAATTTTGTGCAAAAACATGGGCATACGCGCCTGCCGGATTTATTGCGCTATTTACAAGGGATCGACAAACGGATTGATAAATTAGCGCAAGATGTTAACCGCGATCGCGCCGCCATGTTACGTGTGGAACAAGTTACGCAAGCCTATCAGCAATTGCTGCATAAACTGCCAAAATCCAAACCCATTCCAACGGAAATATTGGAAATTCCTTATATGATCGAAGAATTACGCGTCAGTTTATTTGCGCAACAACTTGGCACCAAATACCCAATTTCCGACAAACGTATCTTAAATACGATTCAAGCGTTGGGGTAAAGTGCGGTGAAAAATTAAGCAATTTTTTTTGGATGACTGGCGCGTACGTGAGGTGTGCGCCAGTCATTTTTTTAGTTATTCATTTGTGGCGTTTGGTTACAAATATTGCACAAATTCGTCGAATTTAAACGGGCGGGGTTCGCGGGTGATTTTTTCTTCTGCGGTACCGATCATCAATAGCGCAATGATTTTGTCATTTTCTTCACAACCGAAAGCATTTCTAAGATCACTGCCATCGATCCAAGAACCGGTTACCCATACATTCGCAAAGCCTTGTGCGTTGGCGGCGAGTTGAATGGCGTAGGCGGAGCAGCCGGCAGCGAGCATTTGTTCCCAAGCCGGGACTTTAGCAATAGTTTTGTCGATTTTGGCAATAACTCCGATGCACATTGGCGCACGTTTAACTAATTTCTCTGCTTTTTTTAACCGATCTTCGCCTAAGTTAAATTCAATGACGGCACTTTTTAATAACTCGCCCAGTTTTTCCATGCCGGCATTTTCCATCACGATAAAACGATAAGGTTGCAATTTGCCGTGGTCTGGCGCGTGTGAGGCGGCTTGGAAAAGTTGTTCTAATTGCGCTTTATTTGGTGCCGGCGCTGATAATTGTTTTTCTGAATGTCTTGTGGTTAAAAGTTGTAATGTATCCATTTGTTATGCCTTATTATTTTATTTCTGAACTGTTATAAGTGCGGTGGGTTTTTCTTGCGTTTTATTATCGCATTACCCCATATTCTGTGGTATGGTAAAGCGTTTTTAAGTCAATGAAAAGAAAATCTATGCAATCTATTCTTAATTTTGTCAAATTTTGTTGGCGGGTATTAAATTTTATCCGCGATGTCGTCATGAACCTAGTCTTTTTACTTTTTGTTGTGCTAGGGTTAGGTTTGTTAAGTTTGGTCACCAGTTTTCAGGGAAAACCGGTAGCACAAGATTTAAGCGGCGATCAGGGCGCATTATGGGTCAATTTAGACGGTTATTTGCGCGATAATCGAGAAAATCCAATGTCATGGAACAGTGCATTGAAAGAGCTAAACAATCAGCACGTTCCGCGTCAAATTTCGACATTTGATGTTGGCTATGCGATTGCCAGTGCAGCTGAAGATGTGCGAATTAAAGGCTTGGCACTGGATTTGAATTATTTTGAAGGAGGGGATTTGCCAGCGTTGGAATATGTAGGCAAAGCCATTCAATTATTTAAAACCAGCGGTAAACCGGTTATTGCTTATGCGGATAATTACACGCAGGAGCAATATTTTTTAGCAAGTTATGCAGATGAAATTTATTTGAATACGCAAGGCAGCGTTGGTATTGAAGGGATGGCGGTAGATCAGTTGTATTTTAAATCTTTGCTGGATAAATTTGCCATCACGCCACATATTTTCCGTGTGGGAACCTATAAATCGGCAGTGGAACCGTTTTTGCGGGATGATATGTCTGCAGAAGCCAAATCGAATTTGCAACAGTGGTTAGGTAAAATGTGGCACAATTATCAGCAACAAATCGCGGACAATCGCCAAATTCCGCTGGATAGCGTGTTGCCGAAGGCGTCGCAGTATTTACAAGATTTAAAAGCCTTACAGGGCGATAGTACTGCCTATGCTAAACAACGTAAATTGGTCACGCAAACCGCTGATCGTTTTACTTTAGACCAAAAATTGACCGCACTTTTTGGTAAAAATAGTGATGGTAGTGCAAAATTATTGCCATTTGATGACTATTTGGCAAATTTACCGGATCGTATGCAAAGCGATAGTGCGAATAAGATTGCAGTGGTCAATGTGGAAGGTGCAATTATTGATGGCGAAAGCGACAAAGAAGATGTGGGTGGTGATACCATTGCGGCGTTGTTGCGTCAAGCCTATGATGACCCGCAAATTAAGGCGGTGATTTTACGGGTGAATAGCCCGGGCGGTAGCGCGTTTGCTTCTGAATTAATTCGTCAGGAAGTGTCGCATTTGCAACAAGGTGGCAAACCGGTTATTGTGTCAATGGGTGGTATGGCAGCGTCCGGCGGTTATTGGATATCTAGTACCGCGGATTATATTGTGGCGGATAAAAATACGATTACCGGCTCCATTGGAATTTTTGCCATGGTACCGACATTTGAAAATACCATCAAAAAAGCCGGCGTATCAGAGGATGGTGTAGCAACTACGGATTTAGTGACCCGTTCACCATTTACCCCGATTTCTGCAGTGAACAGCGAAATTATTCAGTTGGAAATTGAGAAAGGTTATGATCGTTTCTTGGATGTGGTCAGTCAAGGACGCAAAATCAGTAAGGCAGAGGTAGATAACATTGCGCAAGGGCAAGTTTGGTTGGGGGAAGATGCTTATCAACGTAAATTGGTGGATGCGATAGGGGATTTTGATGTCGCGGTGGAAAAAGCCATTGAGTTGATAAATAAAGGGCGTCCGGCAGAGGAGCCATTGCAAGATATTGGCGTGGAATGGTTAGTGGATGAAGATAATTCAGTAATTTCGACGTTATTGAGGGATTTAAAACAAAGCCAACAAAGTTGGATCAAAAATGCGGTGTTGGAGTGGACCGGTTTTCCAAAACAAGCACAACAATTGCAGCAACAGCTGGGCAAGTTAAATCAATTGAATGATCCAAAAGGACAATATCTGTATTGTTTAAATTGTGCAAGTGTAAAATAAATTGTACACTATTTTAGTCAAAAATTGACAGACCGCATTTTATAAGAAAGTGCGGTCTTTTTTCTTGCCAAATTTCAGTAAAAAAGCAC
This sequence comes from [Pasteurella] aerogenes, assembly GCA_900637275.1. Classification (NCBI taxonomy): domain Bacteria; kingdom Pseudomonadati; phylum Pseudomonadota; class Gammaproteobacteria; order Pasteurellales; family Pasteurellaceae; species [Pasteurella] aerogenes. The sequence continues at coordinate 914,967 of LR134362.1, read as the reverse complement.
CGCACTTATTAAAAATATTGAAATTTTAAAATAAAGGTTGAAGTTGTGTGGATTGTGGTGTAATGTATTTATTACATTTTATGTATTTATAAATTTACAATAGAGAGTATTCCATGAACCATGTAAACCACAAAGATAGTATCCATAATGTCAATATCGTGAATGAAAAAGTATTGATCACGCCTAAAGAATTAAAAGAAAAATTGCCGCTTCCTGTCACATTACGTAGCCAAATCGAAAAATCTCGTCAAGAAATCGCTGATATTATTCATAAAAGAGATCCTCGTTTACTTGTCGTGATTGGACCTTGTTCCATTCATGATCCTTTAGCCGCAATTGAATATGCACACAAATTGAAAGCATTAGCAGATGAGTTGAGAAATGAACTATATATTGTTATGCGAGTATATTTTGAAAAACCAAGAACGACAGTTGGTTGGAAAGGGTTAATTAATGACCCGAAAATTGATGGTACCTTTGATGTTGAACATGGTTTGCATATTTCTCGCCAATTATTGTTGGAATTATCTGAATTAGGTTTACCGTTGGCAACAGAGGCCCTTGATCCGATTACGCCACAATATATGGCGGATTTATTCAGCTGGTCGGCAATCGGCGCACGTACTACAGAATCGCAAACTCACCGCGAATTGGCATCCGGTTTATCCATGGCAGTGGGTTTTAAAAATGGGACGGATGGCAGTTTGGCAACTGCGATTAACGCAATGAAAGCGGCATCAATGGGACATAGTTTTATTGGAATTAACCAGCAAGGACAGGTAAATTTATTACATACTGCCGGCAATCCGAATGGTCATGTGATCTTACGTGGTGGTAAAAAACCGAATTATGCGGCGGAGTTTGTGCAACAATGCGAAGAAGAATTGACTAAAGCAGGATTGGAAAGTGCGATTATGATCGATTGTAGCCATGGTAATTCCAATAAAGATTATCGTCGTCAACCAATCGTGGCGGAAGATGCGGTACAGCAAATTGTAAATGGCAATCGTTCTATTGTGGGATTAATGTTGGAAAGTAACTTAAATGCAGGTAATCAAAGCGCGGAACAACCGGTTTGTGACATGAAATATGGGGTTTCAATCACAGATGCGTGCATTGACTGGCAGACAACAGAACAATTATTGCGTAAAATAAGCGATGAGTTAAAAAAGAAATAAGGTGATGTTGTGGAAGCATTAAACGAACTTCGAAATGAGATTGACAAGCTGGATCGTGAATTATTGAATTTATTTGCGAAACGTTTGGAATTGGTAAAACAAGTTGGGGAAGTTAAACACCAATACGGATTGCCGATTTATGTGCCGGAACGCGAAAATGCGATGTTGCAAGCACGTCGTCAGGAAGCGGAAAACATCGGTGTACCGGCAGATTTGATTGAAGATGTATTGCGTCGTTTAATGCGCGAATCTTATTCCAGAGAGCATCATTTAGGTTTTAAAACGGTAAATGAAGCGATTAAGAAAATCGTGATTGTGGGCGGAAACGGAAAGTTAGGCTCACTATTTTCCCGTTATCTTAGCGCATCAGGTTACAACGTCACAGCATTAGATCGTGATGACTGGAATCAGGCAGAAACAATCTTATCTGGCGCGGATGTGGTGATCGTTTCTGTTCCTATCGATCAAACCTTACAAACCATTGAACGTCTTGCTCCGTATTTATCGGAGCAAACCTTACTGGCGGATTTAACCTCAGTGAAACGGGCGCCATTGGCAAAAATGTTAGAAGTACATCAAGGACCTGTATTAGGATTACACCCAATGTTCGGACCGGATATTGCTAGCATGGCAAAGCAAGTAGTAGTACGTTGCGACGGGCGTTATCCAGAACAATATCAATGGCTTTTGGCACAAATGCAAATTTGGGGTGCTAAAATTTACCAAGTAGCAGCAGAAGATCATGACCAAAGTATGACCTACATTCAAGCTTTGCGTCACTTTGCCACTTTTACCAGCGGATTACACCTTTCCAAACAACCAGTGCAATTATCACAACTGCTGGCGCTATCTTCGCCGATTTACCGCTTGGAATTGGCAATGATCGGACGTTTGTTTGCTCAAGATGCAGCATTATATGCGGACATTATCATGGATAAACCGGAAAATTTAGCGGTGATAAAAAGCCTAAAACAAAGTTATGAAGAAAGTTTAGCCTTTTTTGAGCAAGGCGATCGACAAGGTTTTATCGACTGTTTTAACCAAGTTCATGCCTGGTTCGGCGAATATTCCGAACAATTTTTAAAAGAAAGTCGCCAATTACTGCAACAAGCGAATGATGGGCGTTGATTTTGTTTAAAAAGTGCGGTGGAATTTTGAGTTATTTTTCGTTGTCGAAGCCTCGGTTGCCATAGTTTCGACAACGTATTATAAATGAAATCATATTTCGATTATTAACAGGATAAAGTTGAGTTATCAAATTAAAAAATAAAGCCTATTTTTTTGACCTCTCTCACAAATAACGTAAAATCTTGCTTACTTTTAGTCATAATTCAGTATGATTTAAGCAAACTGTAGGAGGGAAAGATGAAACATATCTCAACGAAAATTCAAACCGGACTTTGTCAACTGGAAAATCCTCAACTTGCCACGGATCTTTGGCACATTCTCGAAGAACAACATTTTCAAGGATTTTTACCGCACTTTAGTGTCGAACATCTTTGCCAAAAATATCAATTGACTACACAACAACTGGCATTGACGTTATTACCGATCGCAGCCTGTTATGCCAACCCGACAATATCCCATTTTAGCGTTGGTGCAGTGGTTAGAGGAGAGAGCGGGAATTTATATTTTGGTGCCAATCAGGAATTTTGTACAACCCATATTCAGCAAACCATCCACGCAGAGCAAAGCGCGATTTCTCATGCTTGGATGCGCAAAGAAACTCAACTAACGGATATCAGCGTAAATTACACGCCTTGCGGACATTGTCGCCAATTTATGAATGAATTGAATTCCGCAGAGACATTGCGTATTCATTTACCACATAGCCTCAACAATACGTTGCAGCGTTATTTGCCAGATGCATTTGGTCCGAATGATTTAGATATTAAACAGCGTTTACTCGGACCTACGGAAAGTGCTTTGCATTATGACACTCAAGATCCGTTAATCCAAACTGCGCTTAACGCTGCCAATGCTTCCCATGCGCCTTATTCGAATAGTCGTCATGGCGTCGCAATTCAGTTGCAAGACGGACAAATTTTCCATGGCAGTTATGCAGAAAATGCCGCCTTTAATCCAAGCCTGCCGGCAATGCAAGTTGCTCTAAATTATTTATTGCTTAACGGTAATGAAGTCGATAATATTGCCCGTGCTGTCCTTGTGGAACAACCGTTAAATTTAAGCTATTACCAAATGGCAAAAGAGGTATTAGGGTATTTGTGTGAGGTTCCTTTGGAAGTGATTAATTTATGATGTGATTAAATTGAGATAATAAATAGTATGAAAGAATATGATTATTTAATTGTTGGAAGTGGTTTATTTGGTGCTGTTTTTGCTCATGAAATGACGAAACATGGCAAAAAATGTCTTATTTTAGAAAAAAGATCACATATTGCAGGTAATGTTTATACTCGAGAAATTGAGAGTATTCAAGTTCATGAATATGGCGCCCATATATTTCATACTAGCAATAAAAAAATTTGGGATTATGTAAATAATTTTGCTGAATTTAATCGTTATACGAATTCTCCTTTGGCAAATTATAAAGGAAAACTATATAACTTACCATTTAATATGAATACGTTTTATCAATTGTGGGGTGTGAAGACACCACAAGAGGCTCAGAAAAAAATTGATGAACAAAAACAAGCATATATACATATTACTGATCCTAAAAATTTAGAAGAACAAGCATTAGTGTTAGCTGGTTATGATATATATGAAAAGCTAATTAAAGGTTACACAGAAAAACAATGGGGAAGACCTGCTACAGAAATTCCAGCTTTTATTATTCGGCGCTTACCATTTCGATTTACTTTTGATAATAACTATTTTAATGATACTTATCAGGGAATTCCTATCGGTGGCTATACTAAACTCATAGAAAATATGATTTCTAACATTGATATTAGGTTAAATACTAATTATCTAGAAAATAAAGCACATTGGGACTTGTTAGCAGATAAAATAGTTTATACAGGGAAAATTGATGAGTTTTTTGAATATTGTTATGGAAAACTTGATTATAGAAGTTTACGTTTTGAACATGAAATTTTAGATACGGATAACTTTCAAGGTAATGCAGTAGTAAATTACACGGAAATTCATATCCCGTTTACTCGCATTATTGAGCATAAGCATTTTGAATTTGGTCAACAAAGTAAAACTGTTATTACTAAAGAATATTCTCAAGAAGCGGATCTCAATAATGAGGCATATTACCCCATTAATGATGATAAAAATCAAAAAATATATCAGCAATATTATCAATTATCTAAGAAATCTAAAAATTTTATTTTTGGTGGTCGATTAGCTGAGTACAAGTATTATGATATGCATCAAGTTATTGAGAAAGCATTAGATTGTGTGGAAAATGAAATAGGGAGATAGCGTGAAAAACAAAATATTAATATTCTTTCCTAGAGAAGTAAATATTAATGCAGGTGGTCCAGCTGGTTTTTTAGCACATAATTTAGAGGATAAATCTAGGGATTTTTTTGATTTCTCTCGTGATTTGGCTCCAAGAAAAAATGTGATTCAAACTATACTATATAGAATATCTCGTTTCTTTAATTCTTTATATAAGAAGCAAGAATTTCATAAAGAATATTTTAAGGCAAGAGATGAATTTATAAAAGTGAAAGCAAACGAATATAAATATCTCTATTTTCATGAAGATATTGATTATTATCGAGTAAAGGATCTAATTTCTGACGATCAAGTCGTTATTTTTCAACCTCACTGTCCTGAGATACATTCGGAAGAATATCGAGCGTATGCGCCGAATAATGTGCAAATGTACCAATATATTCAAAAAGCAGAAAAAGCTGTTTTTGAGCGAGCTGATGTTGTCATTTTACCTAATCCTGAATGTAAGCCAATTTATCGAACATTATATACTAAAAGAAATGCTTTTTATTATATTTTAAGCGGTGCAAAATCTACTAATACATCCGTTGAAAGCGTTGCATTGCCATCAGATAAAATTAACCTAATGTATATTGGTCGCAGAAATAAAGTCAAAGGATTTGATCTTGTCATAGATAGTTTTAGAAAGGCTAGAGAACACAGAAAAGATATACATTTATTTGTGATTGGAAAAGGCGAAAAAATTCAAGAAGAAGGTATCTCGGATATTGGTTTTTCTGATAACCCAATTTCTTGGTATAATTCTGTTGATTATCTTATTAATGCTAATCGGCAAAGTTATTTTGATTTATCTATTATTGAGGCTGTTTCAACAGGTGTCCCTATTATTATGTCAGATAATTTAGGGCATCAATATTACAAAAATAAATCAGAACTTATTACAACCTATGATAGTAATCAAGAAATGGCGTTATTTCATATTTTAATGGGGAAATTGCAAAAAAGAGATCCATCTAGACAAGATAATGTTTTATTATACCAACAAGAACTAACAGATCTTCATTATTATGAACGGTTTAAGCAGTTTTTTAATGATTTGCCAAGTTTGATTAAGAATTAATGGAATAGGTATGGCTAAGGTCGCTATATTATATATTGCTACTGGGCGTTATATTGTTTTTTGGGAACATTTTTATCGTTCAGCAGAGAAGTTTTTATTACCAAAATCTGATAAAAATTATTTCGTTTTTACAGATTCGCCTCATATTTTAGGCGAAGAACATTCTAATGTAACACGTATTGAACAAAAGAAATTAGGATGGCCATACGATACATTAATGCGGTTTGATATTTTTCTTAGTATCAGAGAAACATTAGAAAAATTTGATTATATTTATTTTTTTAATGGTAACTCAGAACTTCTTTCAGAAGTAAATGAAACCGAGTTTTTACCGTGTGAAGATAATTATAATTTAGTTTTCACACATCAACCACATATGTTTCATTTGCCTAAGCGCAGATTTACTTATGATAGAAATCCAGAAAGTTGTGCTTATATTCCACAAGGTGACGGAAAATATTATTTTACAGGTGCATTGAATGGTGGTAAAGCTAAGTATTATTTGGAAATGTGTGAAAAACTATCTCAAAATACACATACTGATTTAGAAAAAAACATTATTGCTCGTTGGCATGATGAAAGTCATTTAAATCGATATGCAATAGGAAGAACGGATATTAAAATACTTCCTCCGTATTTTACTCGTTCAGAAACTGAAAAATGGAAAACTTCTGCGAAAATTATGTTTTCTGATAAAACACATTATCGATTTGGTGGTCATGCTTATTTACGTGGAGAAAGTGAAAATAAGATTACACCAACAGAATGGGAAGAGAAATACAAAAATAAAAAACGACGATTTTCTTTCCGTATTAAGCAGTATATTAAATCTTGGTTTCTTTAAATATAAGAAAGTTAAATAGAAAGTGCGGTTAAATTTTTGTCATTTTTTAATAAATCACTGGGACGAGCAAAGTTCGCACCAGTGATAGATAAAAATTAACGGGGTATTTTTCTTACTGTGCCATATTTTTCACGGTTTTTAAAAAGCCTTGGGCAGTGGCGTACACATCGGTTTTACCTTGGGCGTTTAAAATCATATCGGACATTTCTCGGAAGGCACCTTTTCCGCCAGGTAAAGAAAGACAATGATCGGCACAATCTTTGACATAAGGCGGTGCATCAGCAACGGCAAAAGACAAGCCACATACCGCAAATGCGGGAAGATCGACACTGTCATCGCCGATATAGGCGGTTTCTTCGGCATTGACACCAGCTTGACGCATTAATTCAAAGCAGGCGCTTTCTTTTTCCAATTTTCCTAAGAAAAATAGCGAAATACCGAGATCTGCGATGCGTTTGCGCAAAATAGGGGAGTCGCGTCCGGATAATACCGCGACTTGAATGCCTTGTTCGATCAACATACGAATACCTAATCCGTCACGAACATGAAAACTTTTAATGACTTCACCATTGGCGTCATAATGCAATAATCCGTCAGTTAATACGCCATCAACATCAGTAATGATGAATTTAATTTTTTGTAATTTTTCGTTATTAATCATTTTATTAGCTCGAGAATTCGATTAAACCTACTACATTATTTTCATCATCTACCGCGACCAAGGAATGAATTTTTTTCTCTTTCATTAGCGTTTCGGCTTCAGCGAGATAGCAGTTGTAATTGATGGTTTTGGGATTTGAAGTCATTAAGTTTTGGGCGGTTTTATTTAAGGTTTCCGCGCCATTGGCAGTTAAGGCTCGGCGAATATCGCCATCGGTGATAATTCCTTTAAGTTGTTGATTTTCCATGACTAAAGCAACGCCCATACGTCCTTCGTTCATGATGGATAAACAATCGGTAAAGGAGGTTTTCAATTGTGCAATAGGCAAACGAGTTTGCATTTCATCTTTAACACGACAAAGCAAACGACGACCAAGGCTGCCACCCGGATGGAATTTAGCAAAGTCCGCCGGTTGGAAATCACGCGCGTTGATTAATGCAACTGCAATGGCATCGCCTAAGGCTAAAGTCACCAGCGCAGAAGTTGTAGGTGCTAAATTATTAGGGCAGGCTTCCCGTTCTACGCTAATATCGAGGATATGATCGGCGTGTCGTGCTAATGTCGAGTTTTTATTCCCGGTGACTGCAATGATTTTGTTGCCAAAATTTTTGAGGCTAGGAATGAGTTTATTGACATCATCTGTTTCTCCGCTATAGGAAATTAACATCACAATATCAATCGGTTTTAGCATCCCTAAATCACCGTGAAAGGCTTCCGTTGGATGTAAAAAGAAACTTGGTGTACCGGTTGAGGCAAAGGTTGCCACCATTTTTTTACCAATTAATCCCGACTTTCCAATGCCGCCTACTACTAAGCGTCCGCTGCAATTTAAGATCGCTTCAACCACGCCCTGAAAGGTGTCATCGAGATTATGTGCTAATTTTGCTAAGGCTTGTTGCTCAATCGCGAGGGTATCGCGTGCAATTTTTAGATATTCCATTGTGTTGACCATTTTCATGATTGGAAAAGTGCGGTTATTTTAACGCAAGTTTTCCTTTAAAAACAGACCCTATCTTTTAGATTGAATTTACGCTATACTTGCGCCTCGAGTTAGTCAGACAATCGCTGGTTTATTGAAGCCCTTAACCGTCGCAAGACGACCTAGTGGGACAAGTAAACGAGAGGAAAGTCCGGGCTACATAGGGCAGAGTGCCGGATAACGTCCGGGGGGCGCGAGCCTACGACCAGTGCAGCAGAGAGCAAACCGCCGATGGCTCAATTGAGATCAGGTAAGGGTGAAAGGGTGCGGTAAGAGCGCACCGCGTGCGTGGTAACACGTCATGGCAGGGTAAACTCCACTCGTAGCAAGACCAAATAGGAATCCAACGAGTTGCCCGCTTGGGATTCGGGTAGGTTGCTTGAGCGTATGTGTAAATGTACGCCTAGAGGAATGATTGTCCACGACAGAACCCGGCTTATCGACTAACTCATTAATTTTTCATATAAAAATGGCGCTTGGATAAAAATCTGAGCGCCATTTTTTGGGATTATATTTTAAGGCAATAATACCATTTTGCGTGCTTCTGCGTGGGTATCCAACAATTGATGTACGGTTTGCGCTTGTTCAAATTTATATAGGGCGAGATTTTCTTCCAATAATAATCCTTGATTGAACGCTTGAGTTAGCCATTTTCCGGCGCGTTGTAATTGTGGCAAGGTGGCTTGGCTGATGACAAAACCTTTAATTTGTTGCGATTTCATATAAAATTGTGCAGCATCAAAGGCGCTGTCTTTTGGGCGAGTAATTAACGTCAGCGTTCCTTTTAGGGCTAATAATTCACTATTTTGTTGCAAAGTAACTTGTCCTGACGTGTCGATGATATGATGAAACCCTTGCGGAAGATAGGCTTTCAATTGTTGGAAAAGTTGCGGATCATGGTAATCAAAACAGGCATTTGCTCCCAATTGACGTAATTTGTCAAAATCTTTATTTTGTGACGTTGTCACTACGTGGGCGCCGAGCAGATGCGCTAATTGCACCAGTTTGGTTCCCACATGACCGGCGGCACCCTCAATTAAAATAGATTGTTTCGCTTTCAGTTGCATAATATCACTTAATACAATCGCCGCTGTGGCAGATGAATGTACCGCACCAACTAACGCCAGCGGATCGATTTCTAAGGTTGGAGCAAGAAAAAGGCGTTCTTCCGGAACGACCGCATATTCAGCGCAAACGCCTTGTCGTCCGTCATATCCCATGCTATTCGTCCACACCCAATTTCCTACCTGAAATTTGGTTACCTTTTCGCCCGTTTGTACAATTTGACCAATGGCATCACGCCCAAGAATATAGGGTGAGGGCAGTGGTGTTTGGTAAATACCGGCACGAATAAATGCATCTACATAATTTGCTGCGACCGCCGATACTTTGATTAATACGGAATTGGGAGTGAGTTGAGGAATGGGCAAATTGCCGACAATAATATTATCGGGAGATCCCAATTTTTCGAGATAAACCGCTTTCATATTTTCTCCAAAAAATAAAAATAACGGTATTTTATCGTAAGAAAATTTGTATTGAAATTCAATTAGTTTAAACAAAAAATTAAAGGGTTAAAAAAGTGCGGTCAAAAAATTTATTTTTTACCGCACTTTTGCTGAATGATTAGTTTGGTATTACCACTTATAGGTCAAATTAGCTGAGATTTGGCGTCCTTCACCATAATAACAAACACTGGAGAAACAACCGGTAACATATTCTTCATCGGTTAAATTGCTTACGTTGGCTTGTAGTTCCCAATTTGGCGCAAAGCGATATTTGAACATTAAATCAGCCAACGTTTTTGCTGGAGATTTGATTTTATCCGTACTTCCATTCTCGGAAGTGCCAATATAGCGTACTGCAGCACCGATAATAATACCATCGCCTAATTGCTGGGTAATTTGGGCAGAAGCCGTATGCGTTGGGATGATCGGTGGACGGAATTTATCTCCATTAGCTCGGTATTCATTTGCATCATTATAACTATAAGCAAGGGAAAGGTGAGTGGTATCGGTTACATTAAAATCTGCAGCTACTTCAACCCCTTTACTACGTAGATGTTCAATTTGCCAAGCTAATCCCCCCTGTGTTGGAGTAAATGCATTGTCTTGCTTCAGATCATAATAAGCAACAGAGAAGGTTCCGTCGATAAAACTCGGTAAATATTTAATCCCAACTTCATATTGGCGCCCTTCTGTCGGTTTATATTGTGCGGTTTCCGGAATAAATGACTCGGAATAGCTGAAATAAGGTGCTAAACCGTTATCGGCCTGATACATAATTCCACTGGAATAAGAGGTGTGATTAATTTTATAGCTATCGTCGCCCTCTTCTCCTTTGGCACGATCATTACGAATACCGAAATTCAAATGCCAATTATCAAAGCGGAATTGATCTTGTAAATATAATCCTAACTGGCGTTGTGTCACTTCATAAGCCGGACGTTCGTGATTTGGCACACTAATTCCATAATAAGTCGGGTTAAATACATTAATGATGGCACTTGGTGTCATCCAACCACCAGGAACATAATAACTATTATAAGCACCTGTAGCGCGTAGGTGCTGATAATCTAAACCGACAGTGAGGCTGTTATCATAACGCTCACCTTTCCATGTTTTGGTTAAACGATTATCAATAGAGTGTGCGCGAGTAATGACGTCGTTAAATACCGCACCTTGTGAAGCCTGTGGGAAAGTGGTGATACTGTTATAAAATGCAGAAAGTTGTTCCACATCCTGCATATTAAATTTATAGTTTTGAGTAAAAGTTAAACTATCTTCAAATTTATGTACAAATTCATAGCCGAGAGAATATTGTTTGCGATCCAAATAATCGCTGGTAGGATCGGCTAAATTGGTTCGACGACTAATTTTCCCCAGGTCAGTATAGAGCGTACCTTGCATTGGGAAAAAGCCGGTGGTTGGTACGCCAACGTCTTTTTGCACGCTGGCTAATAAAGTTAAGGCAGTTTTATCAGAAATATCCCAGGTCAAACTTGGTGCAAAATAATAATTTTCAATCCAAGTTCCATTTAATTCTCCGTGTTTTTTATTATAGTTGGCGACTAAACGGAAATGTACGTCATCGTTAATTTTATCGTTAATATCGGCACTTACTCCTCGTTCGCTACGATTACCCACATTTAGGCTTAATTCACCTTTTGGATCGGATGTTGGACGTTTGGTGACTAAATTAATTAAACCGCCACTTTGTGCAGAACCATAAGTTAATGCATCGGCACCTTTCACTACTTCAACAGCTTCAATTCCGTACATATTAGGTGTCCAGTGGCTATATCCGCTGTTATAAACCGCTGTGCCGTCAATAGTTAATCGAGTATCCATACCACGTACTTTTAGCCAGTCGTTGGTATCTAAATCAGCACCGTAAAGTTGAGCGGAGGTACCGACTTCATAACGTAAGGCGGAATCTAGCTGCGTTTGATTCCATTGTTTTAATTTTTCGCTATCTAATACAGCGACGGAACGTGGTGTCATATATTCCACTTTACCTGCTTTGGCAACGGAACCGACAACTTCAATGGATTCCAATTCTTCATGTTGTTCGGTTTGTTCAGCGTAAGCTGTATTCAGTGCAAATAACACTGCGCTGGCAACACCAGTATAGATAAATGATTTTTTCATTTTCCTTCCTTTAATGAATCAATAATAAAAATTACACGGATTTAAGTTTTTCTACCGCATCACGACTAGCCATTTCCCGTTCCTCACCGCATAATTCCCGTAGTTCACCTTGTTGAATTAAGAGTAAACGGTCGGCAAGTGAAAAATAATGATCATCATGACTTATGGCAAAAATGGTATGCCCTTGTTGTTTGAGCAAAGGCAATAAAACTTGATAAAAAGTGCGACGAAACGTAGGATCTTGATCTGCTGCCCATTCGTCTAAAATTAACAGCGGACGCTGTTCGAGTAAATTTATCAATAAGGCTAAGCGTTTGCGTTGTCCTTGAGATAAATTAGTAGTGGATAGTCGATAGTTTTCCACTTGCACTTTTTTCTCCAATTGCAACTGATTGAGCCATTGACAGACGTCTTTTATATCGGCAAAACCAGCGTTATTGAGTAATTGAGTAAATAAATAAAAATCACTAAATACTGCTGAAATTTGTGCTTGATAAGCACGCTGATTGTTGGCAGTGATTTCAATGTCGTCAACCCAAATATGCCCTGTGGTTGGTCGAAATAATCCTGCGAGTAACATGGAAAAAGTAGATTTCCCGCTCCCGTTTTTGCCGATCAAAAAGGTTAATTCACCACGATTTAGGCAAAGATTAATTGGTTTTAAAGAAAAATTGACCGCACTTTGGTTAGTTTCACGATATTGATAAGTAACGTTTTCAAAGCGAATTTGTTTCCAGTCTTTTGGTAACGGTTGGTCGATAGCAAATCCATCTTGATATGGAACTAAGGAAAGATGTGCCAATTTATCTAAGGCAACTTTTGCTGTCAAGAGCATTGGAAAGGCACCAATGGCGGTAATTAATGGTGTGCGTAAAAATAAAATGGTAACTGCAATCGTGGTGGCAGTTTGTAAATCTGTCCAATTTTTACTTAGTGCTAAATAAAATACCATACCGACGGCACCTAAAACCATTACATTTGTCCAGTTACCGGCAAATACATGATAACTGTCAGCGCGAATGGATCCTTGATATTGTGCTTGTGCATTTTTTTCTAATTCTTGTTCATAATAAAATTGGGCACGTTGGCGGTTTAAACTAAGTTCGCGGTGTCCTTCAATGGCTGATTGATAATCTTGATATAAGCTATCTTGCGCTTCGCGAATGACTTTAAGATAAGCATATACTTTTTTGACCGCGAAATTGCCCACCCAAACAGTCACGAATAACCAAAGTGCGGTGATAAAAAAGAGTTTTTCCGATAAATAATAAAGATACCCACCGGCACATATCACTAATAATGTGCCTTGCAACAATTCAGGTAAACGTACAAACGCCATGGCTATGTTGTGAATATCATTAGAAAGACTGGCAAGTAGTTTCGCTTTGCCTAGACGGTGTAAATGTTCCGTTTGGCTATCCAGAATTTGTTTTATTAACTGTTTACGTAATAAATAAACTAATTTATGCCCTAGTGCGGTTAAGCTGATTTGGGCTGCAATAGAGCTGATTAAAAAGATAGCCAATAATGCGATAAATATCCAAAGCAAATAGGCAGTGTATTCGGTCGTTTGCAATAATTGATTATTAATGAAGGCTAAAACGCCAATCCCCATTAAACTGAATATTAATGTCAGTAGGAGAATGCCGAGTAAATGCCAGCGGTAGTTTTTTAAAATAGGATATAAAAGTGTCATTAGATTTTCCGCATGGTAAGTAAAAAATAAGCACCACCGATTAATGTCACCACTAAGCCGGCAGGAATTTCATAAGGATAGAGTAATTGACGTCCAATCCAATCCGCTAACGCCATAATCCATGCACCGAGTAAGGCGGCAAGGCTAAGATGGTGATGAACGCGGTTAGCACCTAGAAAACGGCTAAGATGAGGAACCAATAAACCGATAAAACTAAGCGGTCCGATAATCAGGGTTGCCAAAGCGGTGATCAAGGCACAAAACAAGATTAAAATCCACCGCACTTTAACGACATTTAAGCCAACGGCTTGTGCCATTGGCGTTTGCAAGCTAAAAAGTGATAACCAAGAAGAAAAACTCAAGCTGATGGCGAATAATCCCAGCGTAATTAAGAAAAACGGAAATGCAAAATTACCTTGAATTTGTTGGGTTGAGCCAGAAGTCCAACTCACTAAAAGCATGGATTTAGGATCGCCTGTGGCAATCATTAAACTTTGTAACCCGGTGAATAGGAATGATAAACTTAATCCTGTTAGTAGCACTTTTTCTGGCATCATGCCATTACGTTGATTGATAAATATGAGTAGTAATAGAGTGCATAACGCACCGAGAACGCCAGCTAAACCAATATATTGCACTTGTCGCGCAGAAAAAAGATAAATTGCGATTAAAACGCCCATACCTGTACCGGAGGAAACTCCGAGTAATTCGGGACTTGCCATTGGATTTTGAGTTAAACGTTGTAATAACACACCAGAAACTGCCAGCAAAATACCGACTGACATGGCAGTTAAAATTCGTGGATAACGTAATTCAAATAATGGAATATTCTGTGTGGAAAAACTCGTCCAATGCCATTGATTACCTAATTGACTAACAGTTAAAGCGAACCATAAGCTAAATAATAATCCGCCACTCACAAAAATAAAAATTCCTTTGTGTAACGGTTGGATATTGAATGTGGTTTGTGCGGGTAAGTGTCCTTGTGATGGCAAGGTACGGAACATTAACCATAGCAATAATGGTGTTCCAAGTAGAGAAGTCATTGCTCCAGTAGGTAAATTTATTTGTTGAGTAAGATTTACCCATTGCAGGATAAGATCGGTGATTGCCAGCAATAATGCTCCGGTTATAAAAGAAAAGACTAGCTGTGTTTTAAAGTTTTGGTGCGAAAATTGGCGTATGATGGTTGTAGTAAGAAGCCCGATAAATCCCAATATTCCCACCGCATTGATCACAATCGAAATTAAATAAGCGGCAAGTATAATGCCAATAATACGCAAGCGTTTTACCGGAACGCCTAAACTTTGCGCATTTTGCTCGTTAAGAGAAAGTAAATTAAAGGCGCTAATAAATGGAAATGTGAGAATAAATGCTGGAATAGCTTGTAATAGTAACCATTGGGTATCGCGCCAACTTTCTTGCATTAATGATCCAGCTCCCCATTGCATCAGTCCACGAGACTCCTCCGGATAAAATAACAGCATAATGGCACTAAATGAGCCAAGATATAAATTTACTACTAAACCAGCTAATACTAACAAAAGTGGCGTTACATTTTTGCTCCAAGACAAACTTAATACCAATAATAAACTCAATGCAGCTCCGCTAAGTGCGACAAAACTAGAACCGAATTCCAGTAGCGAAGGAAAGAAAATGGCACATAAAAATAAGCTAAATTGTGCACCAGCACTGATCCCGATGGTACTATCGGAAACCAATGGATTACCCATAATTTGTTGTAAAATCAGGCTGGCAAAGGCGAGGATACCACCACATAGCAAGGCGATAGCAATACGAGGTAAGCTATAGTTTTGTAGGAGTAATAATTCCATATTATCATGCTCTGTGCGCCATTCATTTAAGGAAAATGCTTGTGGAAATTGCGCGTGCATAATGCCAAAAAACAGTGAGATAAAGATTACTGACAATATGAGTAGAAAAGTGCGGTACGAAATTACCATGTTTCTCCACCTTGTTGTAATCCGTGGGCTAAAGCTTGGGCAAAACGTTGTGCGGATGGTATACCGCCGAAGGTCCAAAGCGCTGGTAAAATTAATGGATCTTGTGCCATATCTAAATGCTGCCACAAGGAGTTGAATTTTAAATGTTGTGGAATATTTGCTGGATATGGTTTGATGACCACAAGACGTGTATTCGCCGGCAAATTGGATAATTGCGTCACATCAATGGTTTGAAATCCCCAATCATTATGATTACCTTGCCAAGCATTTTGTAAACCAAGGTGATTTAATACTGCACCGAATAGGCTATTTGGTGCATAAACTCTCAAATATCGGCTATCAATAAATTGTACTAATAATAGCGGTCGCTCTGCATAAGATTGTAAGTGCGGTCGAATTTCATCTATTTTTTGTTGATATTGTTGTAATAAATCCACTGCACTTTGTGGTTTATCGATCATCTCAGCAATTTGTTTGGTGGTATGCACTACGTTTTGCCATGTATCACCACTATGGTAAAAATCAACTATATCTACTTGTGCAAAGGGTATCAGTTGCTCTGTGACTGAAGCATAAAATGAGGTATTGATAAAATGTAGCTTTTGCTTGTATTGTTGTGTCAATAACCAAATTTGCTCTGGATTAGGTTGTAAACGAATGCCTAAATCAATTATCGTTTTTGGCAATTTAGGTTCTATCACCCAATTTTGATAGCTTTTAGCATCGCCGACGGCAAGCGGTGCAGTATTCAGTGCGATAAGGGTTTCTGCTACGGTCCAATCCAACGTGACAAGAGGACGTTGAGAAAAGGCCGGTGTACTCAATAGACTGAATAACCCAAATAGCAAAAAATAAAAACGTATCATATTTAATAAAAACTTACTGGACGATGGTTATCGGGATGGTTAATTACGTTTAATTGGATACCATAAATTGCTTTTAAGGAATCCGGCGTCATGATGTGGTAGGCATCACCTTGCATCAACAGTTTGCCACTATGCAGTGCGATTAAATGATCACAAAAACTTGAGGCAAGATTAATATCGTGAATAACAATGACTACGCCGAGATTAAGTTCTTGACTGAGTTTTTTGAGTAATTGCATCACTTCCACTTGATGGGCGATATCTAACGGTGCTAGTGGTTCATCCAGTAATAAGAATTGACTTTGTTGTGCTAATAACATTGCTAACCAAACCCGCAAACGTTCGCCACCAGAAAGATGATCAATGGATTGGTACGCAAATTGGTTGGTATGAGTCAATTGCATGGCTTGTTCAATAATTTGTTGATTTTGCTTTTTTTGCTCATTAAAAAGTCCTTTCCACGCATAACGACCCATTGCCACCAATTCTTTGACCGTTAACCCAGTATTGATAGGAAGATGTTGTGCTAAATAAGCTACTTGTTTAGCAAAATCTCGTTGATTCCATACAGAAATATTACGTCCAAAAAGTTGAATATTACCACTGCTTACTTTTTGTTGACGTGCCATTAATTTAAGTAGGGTCGATTTGCCGGATCCATTATGCCCAATTAAACCGTACACTTTACCTTGTTCGAAATTTAATGAGATCGAATGTATCAAGGTATGCTTTAAAATAGAAAACGAAACCTGATCAAGTTGAAACACGAAATATCCATAAAACGTTGTGATAATATGAGGGAGTAATTCTATATAAAAATTATTATCAATTCAAATTATAAATAGGAATTATTATCAATTTATCACCTATTTAAATGGTGCAAACAAAAAATGCGGTGAAAAATGACCGCACTTTTGGTAAGTAAGAGAACAGTTGGATTATTTTAGCGTTGGTACATAACTTGCGACATTTTCCATATCCTGTTCGCTTAAACGGGATTTGACTGCATTGCCGGCGCCGATAATTTCGCCGCTTTTTCGTTTTTGCAGAGCGGTGATAATGTCTTCCGTTTTTAAGGTATTGATAATGGCGGATTGGCCTAACGCAGAACGTTCAGCGCTTTTACCGTGGCACATGGCGCAATTTTGTTGAAATAATTTTTCCCCTTGCGCGAGATCAGGTTGTGCCGAGGCGGTGATGCTGACAGAAACTAAGCCGAGCAGTAAGAATGTTGCAGTTTTTTTCATAATGTTACCTTATTGTTCAATCATCTTGGCGAATTTATCGGATTTTATACGCTTGGTCAATTTTATTTTGCTTGTCTTTCTTCGCGTAGGAATTTTCCATGTTGGAGAAAAATAGTGCGGTGCGTGAGTTTGGTTAACTCCGGATTATGGGTCACCATCACAATCGTGCGCCCTTGTTGATTTAGCTCCGTCAATAAATTCAATACTAAGGTTTCATTTTTTTCATCTAAATTGCCGGTCGGTTCGTCAGCAAAAATGACCGGCGGTTGATTGACTAAGGCGCGTGCGATACAAACCCGTTGTTGTTCACCACCAGAAAGTTGACTTGGACGGTGATCTATTCGGTGTTCCAATCCGACTTGTGCTAAAACCGCTTTGGCAGCATTTTCGTCAATGACGCTATGATAATGTTGCGCCAACATGACATTTTCCAGCGCGGTTAGATAGGGGATAAGGTGAAATTGTTGGAACACTAATCCGATTTTTTCCGCGCGAAAACGTTGTCTGCCGATTTCATCTAATTGCGCTGCATCAATTCCATCGAGAATGACTTGTCCGCTGCTTGCAGTATCTAAGCCGGTTAAAATATTCATCAGGGTGGTTTTGCCGGATCCGGAGGCGCCCATAATGGCGACAAATTCGCCTTCTTGGATTTGGATATTAATGTCTTCAAGTGCGGTCACTTGTCCGAATTTTTTATATAAATGACGAGTTTCAATCACATTTTTACGCATAATTTTTCCTTATTCACCTTTTAATACATTGGCAGTTTGAATATCTAGCGCGCGACGGGTTGGAATGATCACCGCGATAAAAGCGACGGTAAATGATAAGAAAATTGTGATAGGAATGACCGGCAAGCGCAAATCAATATAGGCTTTAAATACCGTAATTCCTAACACTTGTGCAAGTAGGTAACCTAAAAGTAACCCTGCCACAATAGCACAAACTGCAATAATCAAAATTTCCGTTACAATTTGTTGAATAATATCTTTTTGGCTGGCACCAAGGGATTTTTGTAGGGCAAATTCTTTGGCGCGTTCGCCGACAATGGCGATTAATGTGGTATTGACGCAAAGGGTGGCCAAAACTAAAATTACAATGGAGATCAATCCCATTAACCCTTTGATTTTATCCAAAATTTGCCCTTCGGAGGCGGACACTTTGAGGATAGGACGGACGTCTAAATCAGGATATTGCTGTTTGAGTTGATTGGCAAATTGCACAACTTGACCTTGATCATTGGCGACACTCATCATCACATTCGTCAGCAGTCCATCTTTTTCTAGCCAATGTTGGGCAAAATCTAAATTAACAATCAACATATTGTCTGTCGCATCGCCGCTTTCAACAATACCTTTGATACGAAAAGTATGTTTTTCAACGGCATTTTTACTTAAGGTTAATTGGCTGCCGACAGATAAATTCAGGCGTTCAGCTAAACGCTTTCCAATCATCGCATACCGATCATCAAAGTTGACACCGATTTGTGAACCGGTAATTTGCCAATAAGGCGCTAGCGTACGCATATTGTCAAACCATACGCCCATCATCACGATTTTTTCTAAATCGCTGCGCACAACACCATATAAATAGGGGCTGGCAGCGGTAATAAAATGCGCAGGAGCTTGCGTTAAAATAGGTTCAATATCCGCTTGTTTAACTAAGCCACTATTATTAGAACCGATATAAAAATTGGCGCCGAAGGTACGTAATTCTTGGCTCATTTTGGTATTAATATCAAAATATACTGCTGCCATCGCGGTGACGATTGCCGCACCAACCGTGAGCGCTGAGAAGATAATAAAAACCCGTTGCAAGCGCAACCGTAAGGCTTGCGTCACAAGTCGCCAAAACATCGCTTTTTTATTATTGACGACCATACAATACCTCAATTGGATATAATCGGGCGATACGATGAGCCGGGAACCAAGTTCCGATCAACGCAATCAAAACTGATAAAACTAAGACACAAGGGATAACAATCCACGCAAAACTTAGCGGGGCATTAAATAAGGTGAAACCGATAAATTTTGCCAATCCCCAGCCGGCGAGGCAACCCAACATTCCGCCAATTAAACCACCAATAATGGCTTCGCAGTAAAAGAGCAGCACAATTTGCCATTGGTAAGCGCCTAAGGCTTTCATTAAGCCGATTTCTTTGCTGCGTTCGATAATGGTGGAGGTCATCAAGGAGGCAATGCCCATGGCAGCGGCAACAACTGCCGCGAGCGTGACCACGGCTAATAGCAATTGGATTTTTTCAATTACCACCCCCTCTGATGCCGCGACTTGCCAAATAGGTTGTACGCTGGCGCCGGAAATGGCTTCTTCCAATTGGTGTGAAATGGAGGAAACGTAGGCGGTACAATACCATAAATCATATTCTTCGGCGGTTAAGGCATCTGGGTCAAGGCGAGCTTTGCGAGAAAGGGCATTTTCCGGAACCGTTAGCGCTGAGACTTTAATACCTTGAATTTTACCTTCTAAATTAAGTAAATTTTGTACCGCACTTAGTGGCAAAACAAGTTGTTGATCTTCGTTTCCACCGGTGGTAAGAATGCCGACAAGTTGAATAGACAATGTGCGGGAAAAATCGTTTTCTTGGTAGGATAAATTAATCCGATCACCGATTTTCCAACCGAGGGTTTGTGCTAGCTGGGTACCGATCATTGCCGGAATAATCTCGCCAAAATCGTGGCTGTCATCCACCCAGTTGCCTTGGACTTGCCAGAATGGGCTGATAATGCGTTGTCCGGTATGATAGTCTTCTTCGTCAGGTACTTGGATTGGGCGATCGAAAAAAGTGCCTAAAATACTGACGATTTGCGTTTGGTTTTTCCCTTGATGTTCTGCCTTCACATTTGCCGATAGGAGCGGTGCAAAGCCGACAATATTATTGCGCCAAAAAATATCTTTGACATTCGGCAATTCACGTTCATCTAAAAAATCTTGGGTAGAAAGGGCAGAGTTGTCGTTAAAACCTTGTGGTAAAACGGAACGTCCGGTTGGTTCAACCAAAATATTAGCCCCATAAGATTTTAATTCTTTTGACATTTTATCGCCAATATCAATGGATACCGCAAGTAGTGCTGAGACTAAACCGGCGGCTAAAAAAATGGTGATAATGGCTAATAATTTACGTTTTAGCGCGTGTCGCCAAGATTGAAGCAGCATACGAGTTAACATTAACGCACCTCCGTATTGGATGAAAGCGGGGATAAATAATGTTCCGGATGGTCACGGAACAAATTCAGATTTTGTTCATTTTTAAAGAAATAGGTTTGTCCTTCGTGGCGATATTTGTATTCCGTCGTGGTATTTTTCAATTGACTATGATCGACCGGATCAATAACGTCTAATTCCACAATGGTAGAGAAGTAATTTACCCCGTCTTCCAAACTTTTACGCGGAATAATGATGTGTTCTTGTGTTTGGTGCCAATTTTCGATCGGTACTGGATTGCAACCGCCGGGTTTTCCGATGGACGGAATAAAAATACGCACGCCGCAGCCGACACAAATCACTTGATCGCCTTCCATAACATAACCCTGATCGCCGCATAATAAACAAGCATCAAATACTACCGCTAAACTGAGTTTTTTGCTGGAACGGTTAATCACAAAAAAGCGAACCGCTTTACCGTCGCTTGCCACCCAAACAAAACGATGCAGTTTTCCATCTTTGACTTGTTCAATCGGGATAATAATATCGCCTTGGTTATTTGGCGTTACCGGCAAGGATTCGGATAACTGCGGCGGTTGTGAGGCGATTTTATCCCAATAAAGTCGTGTACTATAAGCGACTGCAAGAGCAAAACCACCAACTAATAGTGTGCGTCTGGACTGTTGTACTAATGCTGTTTTTTTACGTTTTTCAATGGGATGTGTTTCTGTTTGTTGTTGCTGTTTACGTACAAGGTGTACTTGCATAAAAAAGCAAAGGCAGCTGAATAAAATAAGTAGGCAGATAAAATAGGTACTGTAGTTTTGAATATTGCTCACTTTTGCCACAAAACTTAGGCGCGCTTTGGTGAGATCCAATACGTGGTGTTTCATGAGCGTTAATAATATATCGGATAGGATCGGCGTAATCAATAATAGGGTTATGGCGCTAGATAAAATACCGGAAAGTGCGGTCAATTTTTGCGTTGTTTTTGCTTGAAGTTGACGCAGTAAAATACGTAGCCATGCTGCCACGATTAAGCAGAATAATATGCCAACGATAACCGCACCGGTATTTAAAATAAAATCTGTGTTAATTACATCCGTATTAGTAAGCATCGAAATATTCGGATTTTTTCCCCAACCTATACCGGCAATAATCAATAAGATGTAATGCCAAAAATAGGCAAGTTTTCGTGAAGGGAAAAATTGGCTGATATAAAATAAAATGATAGCGCCAAGAATAATAGTGTTAAATATGAGACTTGTCAGTTGATCCGTTGGCAGATTTAATTGGAGAAGAATGCCGGCGATAAAACTAAGCAAGCCTAGCCAAAGTAGGACGCGAATATTGAAATTGGTAAAGCGCGACCAATTGCAACCGAGTAATATTGCAATGGGTAAAATGGGTTGTAATATAAAAACAAAAAAATAATTTATCATATCCGTGATACCGTACTCGAGTGAAATGGAATGTCCCTCGCCCCTCAAAGGAAGCAGAGGGGGAAGATAAGGGGATACGAGGGACAAATCAGATAAAAAAGCGGAATTAATTTAATCCGGTATATTTAAATTCATAGCTAACATCAAAAGGTTTCCACCAACGACCAACGCCGGTGTCCGGATCGGTGTGACGGTGCATACCGGCTTTTGATGGAGGCTCAATTTTATAGGTTAATTTGTAGTTACCAACGCCCATCATTTTCACATTGGCGCCATAATGTGGACCGTCGCTGGCAACCATTGGCATAAAACTTCCTTCTTGTTGTTCGCCAGTATCGGTATTAACCAACACATAATTAATGGTCAAAAATGGCATCCATTCGCCCTCGCCAAAGCCATTTTTATTGCCTTTGGTCGCGTGAATATCGGCTTCCAAATGAATATCCGAATCTTTTGCCGATAAACCCATGCCGCGCGGCTCCATATCGATCGGTTGTAAAAAGACTGCCGCAATTTCCATTTCGTTCATGGTGACCGCCTCGCCAATAGGATATTCTTTAAAGGCTAACGCTGAGGATGAGGCAAAAATCGTCGCTAATAATGCGCTGGTAAGTAAGGTTTTTTTCATGTCATTCTCCTATATAAAAACAATAAAACAGCAATAAAATTAAGCATCGGTTTGGCGATTTTGGTATTTCATATAAATTAACGCAAAGATCGCGGCAACCACTAAAATTACTTGTGGTACAAGGGTCTCAAGATAAGGATAAATCCCTAACCAAGAAATTTCCGGTATATTGGCAAGCAAGGTCGGTTGAAATAATTTTCCTTCAATCAATTCAAGTACACTTTTTCCGGCAAAGACGAATGCCATCAGGTACATAAATGAGCCGGTAAACATAAAAAACGGTTTGAGAGGCAGTTTGACAATGCTATAGCGCATGATGAAATAGCAAATAGTAAGCAAGATGACACCAACTGCTAAACCGGCTAAAAGATAAAAATAACTGACCGCACTTGTTGCATCACCAACGAGGGCATAATAAAACAACACGGTTTCTGCCCCCTCACGATATACCGCAAGAAAACTGGTGAGCCATAAACCGATTAATGATCCGGTGGTTAAGGCTAAAGAGAGTTTTCCCTCCAAATAACGTTTCCAATTTTGCGCCTCGACTTTTGAAAGTAGCCAATAACTCATCATAAATAGCATTATCACCGCAAGGAGCATGGTAAAACCTTCGAGTAATTCGCGGCTTGCACCTGAATTGGCAAAGATCAATTGGAATAATCCGGCGGTGATTACGCTAGCAACCAGTGCGACATAAACTGATTGGCGGATGACCGGCAATTTATCTTGATGATGGTTTTTCACCAACGCCACAATCGCTGCTACAATTAATAAAGCTTCTAAGCCCTCACGGGTGATGATGAGCAAGCTGTATAAAAACATAGACCAATCGTTTTGTTGCCCGCTACCTTGTAACATTTCAACAGTTTGGCTTAATTTATTGGCTAAGGCACTCGCTTGTTGTTGTAATTTTTCGCTATTTTCATTGGCTTTCATCAAGCTAACCAAACGGGTAAAGTAGCCCTCTAATTCCAATTTAAGATCGCTGTCGCGCGAGCCGACTTTATTTTCCATACCGGAACTTTCAAATACATCAAAATACGTATCTTGCACTGCTAGCATGGCTTTTTGATTTTTCCCTTGCGCGGCAAATTGGATAGCTTGTTGAATTCGTTGATTAATTTCTGTTGTAACTTGATTCCAATCCTGATCCGGGATAGCATCTTGCGCATTTTCCACCGCACTTTGATTGCTTTGCTGACTTTCTCGCGTAGTTGGTAATTGTGGCAACTGTTCTTCAATGTCTTGCAACAAAGTGGTGATTTGATAGCCGAGAGCATTAATTTGTTCCGGCTGTTCGCTTAATTTAATCAAATCATAAAATTGTTGGTTGATGGCGGCAGAAATGGCAGCAGAGCGATTTTGACGGATTGCCATTTCCATTTCTGAATTTTTATAACCATCATATTGCGCTTGTTGGGCTGATTTTTTTGCGGCGGCAAAATCGCCGGCTTGGTATTGCATCAATGCTTGTGCCAGCAAATCATCAATGGTTTTAAAATTTTGCTGCCAATAAGGCAAAATGGCATCGTTATGATAAACATCATGTTGATCATCGGCATTTAATTGATGTCCTTGTGTCAAGGCAGGAAGAATGAGTTGTAATTCTGCTTTTAGCTGGTTAATGCGCTCTTGTACCTTTGCCAAAGGTTGATTTTCACCAATCATCTTCCGAATTTCGCCGAAAGTCGCTTCCATTTGATAACTTTTTTGTGCGGAAAAATTAATTCGAATAGGACCTTCCAGATTTTCAAAGACCTCAAAATAGGCCATTTGAACTTCTGTGCGGGCTTCATCAATTTGATGTTGTTGATAGAGAAGTGAGGTCTTATCTAAACGAGTTTCGATATCTTGCACCCATTGTTGATAATCATCGGCGGCAAAGGTATTTGGAGCGAAAATTAAGGTGAAGATCAATGAGATAAGACGGTAATAACGCTGGATAAACATAAAACCTCAATTAATAAAAATGAAATTAATTCTCATCTTTATTTATATTATGCTACAAAAAATTTTTTTCGCAAGGTTTTTTCTATCCCGATAATAGGAAAACGTATTTTTTTCTGCCGATATATTTTACGCAATTTCCTATTTTCAATTTGGTTTACATTGAAAAACAAGTGCTTAAGGATTATGATAAAAAAGAAGAGAATAAAATTTAAGGGAGGAAAAAATGACCATTCAAAGCGGGATTTTATTAGAACATTGCAAAGCGGCTATTTATTTGGAAGCCGATATTGTCGAGTTAGCGGCAATTCCTAATGCAGTGCGGGCATTTTGCGAAAAATTAGCCGCCTTGCAACAACAATATCCCGAGGCAAATTTAGGCGCGGTGGTTGCTTTTGGCGATCGCGTATGGAAACAATTGGCGGATAAGCAAAGTGCGGTCGAATTAAAACCGTTTTCGACCTTGGGCAAAGGCGATTTAACGGCGCCTGCGACACAACATGACTTGTTAATTCATATTCAATCGCTACGTCCGGATGTGAATTTTTCTGTGGCACAAGCCGCATTGGCCACTTTCGGCTCCAGCATTCAAACTGCACAAGAAATTCATGGCTTCCGTTGGGTAGAAGAACGCGATTTAACCGGTTTTATTGACGGAACGGAAAATCCACAAGATGAGCAACGTCCTTTGGTAGGGATTATTCAAGATGGCGCAGATAAAGATGGAAGTTATGTGTTTACGCAACGTTATGAACACAATTTAGCGAAATGGCAAAAATTAACCGATAAAAAACAAGAAGATGTGATTGGACGTACTAAAGCGGACAGCGTTGAATTAGATGAGGTACCGGAGACTTCACATGTAGGACGCGTCGATATTAAAGAAAATGGGGAAGGTCTGAAAATTTTACGCCAGAGTTTGCCTTATGGTACTGCCAGCGGCACAAACGGGCTATTTTTCATTGCCTATTGCCACAGCTTGCACAATATTGAACAGCAATTATTGAGTATGTTTGGCGAAATTGACGGAAAAACGGACCGATTATTAGGCTTTACTAAAGCAGTGACTGGCAGCTATTATTTTGCCCCATCTTTGGAAAAATTGATGAGCTTATAAGCGCTATTTGATGATATTGAATGAGATTAAAACGGTGGGTTTCCACCGTTTTTTGTTTAATTATTTTTAAAATTTAAATTATTTTTGCAACTAGACTTTCTTTTTGAGTTTGGTTACACTTTCGCAACATTAGTCGGGGTGCTTTCGTAAGCTGAGATAATACCCGTGAACCTGATACAGCTAATACTGACGTAGGAAACTAATTATGTCGCAAATTTATCCATTATTTTTTATCCTTTCCTGTTTTTATCTTGTTTCTTTTTTTCCCTCTTGGACACATTAATTCCAGCGGGGCTGTATCATGGATGCAATCAGTATTCGAGGATTGACCTTATCTTTTAAGCAAGAATGCTTGTTTAAGGATTTTGATTTTTCCGTTGCGCAAGGCGAGTGGATCGCGCTGCTCGGTTCTTCCGGTATCGGCAAATCCACCTTGTTGCGCGCTATTGCTGGTTTAGAAACACAATCCATTCAGCAAGGACATATTCAATATCAAGGTAAAATTGCTTGGTTAGCGCAACAAGATAGTCTGTATCCTTGGTTATCTGTGTTGGATAATGTTCAACTTCAACAACACCTTAGCGCGACGAAAACAGCGCAAACGCAAGCTAAAGCACGTGATTTATTAAGTGCGGTCAAAATGTCACAAGATTTGGATAAACCTTGCTATCAATTATCCGGCGGGCAGCGCCAACGTGTTGCGCTAGCCAGAACCTTGATGCAAGATGCGGATATCGTATTAATGGACGAGCCTTTTTCGGCATTAGATGCCGTGACAAAACTACAATTACAAGATTTATCCCGTCAATTATTAGCACACAAAACGGTAGTGTTAATTACTCATGATCCGCAAGAAGCCTTGCGTTTGGCGGATGGAATTTATGTATTGCAACATCGTCCGACACAATTATCTGCGCGGCTCAATCCGCCGGGTTTGGCACCTCGCGCCTTAAACCAAACCACATTATGGCAGATGCAACAACAATTGTTTGATGCGTTGAAGGAGTATTGTTGATGTTTTCTTTTTCAGCTATCGGACGTTTAGCTTTGGTTACCGGCGGATTAATTTTTGCTTGGTTTGCAATAGTTCAACTTTTTGATTTACCACAATATTTACTACCATCTCCACTTTCAGTTGGTCAAGCCTTATCTTCCCAAAGTACCTTACTTTGGTTACACAGCAAAGCTACCTTAGTCAAAATTTTATTTGGTTTATCTCTGGGTTTTTTATTCGGTTTGCTTTCTGCCTTAATCTTGTGTGCTTTTGAAAAATTATCCTCATTTTTATTACCGCTACTGGTGATTTCCCAAGCGATCCCCGTTTTTGCCATCGCACCTTTATTGGTACTTTGGCTCGGCTATGGTATGGCGTCTAAAATCGCCATGAGTATTTTGGTGATTTATTTTCCGGTGACGACAACTTGTTACGACGGATTGCGCAATACGCCACTTCAATGGTTAGATTTAGCACGAACCATGGGCGTATCGAAAAAAACGTTATTATTTAAGGTGCGGCTACCGGCGGCATTGCCTTCACTTGCTTCAGGGTTGCGCATTGCGGTGTCTATCGCACCTATTGGTGCCATTATCGGCGAGTGGGTCGGATCTTCAGAAGGATTGGGTTATTTAATGTTGCAAGCCAATGCGCGTATGCAAGTCGATCTGATGTTTGCCGCGTTATTTATTTTAATGATGATGGCATTGGTACTGTATTTTTTGGCGGATTATGGGCTGCGACGGTTAATTCCTTGGGCGGCGCATTTAGGTTCATGATAACGCTTAAATAACAATGAAAAAACAGGAGGAGAAATGTTACAACGATTTTTTATCACCATGATGGCAACATCAATTTTTACCTTTTCATCGCTGGCACAGGCAAATGAAAAACTGACGTTATTGTTAGATTGGTTTGTCAATCCCGATCACGCAGCCATTATTGTGGCGCAACAAAAAGGGTATTTTAGTGCTAACGGATTGGATGTTGAGATTGTTGAACCGGCAGATCCCGCCTTACCACCGAAATTGGTGGCGGCTGGACAGGCGGATTTAGCAGTGGATTATCAACCACAATTACATATGCAAGTGGATGCGGGATTGCCTTTGCTACGTGTTGGAACGCTGGTTTCTACGCCGCTGAATAGTTTGGTGGTATTAGCTGACAGCGGTATTGAAAAATTAGCGGATTTAAAGGGCAAAAAAATTGGTTATTCAGTTAGCGGCTTTGAAGATGCCTTGTTGGGCGAAATGCTAAAAAATGCAGGTTTATCTAAACAGGATGTGCAATTAATCAATGTTAATTGGTCATTGTCACCGTCTTTGTTCAGCGGACAAACAGACGCGGTGATTGGCGCGTTTCGCAATTTTGAATTAAACCAAATGCAACTGGAAAAACGCGCCGGACGAGCCTTTTATCCAGAAGAACATGGCATTCCGTTGTATGACGAATTAATTTTAGTGGCAAACAAAGAGCGCGCTAATTCGCCTAAAATTCGTCAATTTTTGACCGCACTTGAACAAGCAAGCGTATATTTAATTAATCATCCGCAAGAGGCATGGCAAGCCTTTGTTAGCTATAAACCGCAAGAATTGGATAACCAATTAAATCGTTTAGCATGGCAAGATACGTTACCGCGTTTAGCCTTTTCACCACGAGCATTAGACAATGCACGCTATCAAAAAATGGCAGCATTTATGCATGAACAAGGATTAATTAAACAGGTGCAGCCACTAAACAGCTATGCTATTCAAGTAGAGTAGTTATATAAGTGACAATGTCACAAATAAAGATTGTTTATGGAGAAATAAAATGAGCCAACCGAATAATGCGGTTCGGGTTGCCGGCGCCACTATGATTGGTACCGCAATTGAATATTTTGATAATTATATGTACGCCATGGCGGCTGTGTTGGTGTTTAATCATCAATTCTTCCACAGCGCCGATCCCATGTCGGCGCAGCTGGCATCGCTTTCCACTCTTGCCTTAACCTTTGTGGCACGTCCATTAGGCGCGGCAATTTTTGGGCATTTTGGCGATCGTATTGGGCGTAAAAATACCTTTATTATGTCGTTGTTATTAATGGGAATTTCAACTGTAATTATCGGCTTATTGCCGACCTATGAAAGCATTGGGATTTGGGCAACGGTAGCGCTTTGTTTGTGTCGTGTTGGTCAAGGGATTGGTTTAGGCGGTGAATGGGGTGGCGCGGCATTAGTAGCGATTGAAAATGCGCCGCAACATAAACGTGGATGGTATGGCATTTTCCCGCAACTCGGCGCACCGATCGGTTTATTATTATCGAACGGCGTCTTATTTTTAGTCACCTTTTTATTTGGGGATCAAGCTTTAATTGAATGGGCGTGGCGCATTCCATTTTTATCTTCCGCTGTGTTAATCGTAATCGGTATTTATGTTCGTTTAAAACTCACGGAAACGCCAATATTTTTGACCGCACTTGAAGGGCAAAAAATCTATAAGATGCCGGTATTATCTGTCTTTACCACCTATTTCAAACCCTTTGCGTTGGGATTGTTAATTTCTATCGCAGGCTATGTGCTGTTTTATATTATGATTGCCTTTACCCAAATTTACGCCACCGGCGAACAGACAGTTTCGGCGGCAGGTCACGTGATGGGATTGGGAATTTCAATGAAAAATTTCACCGCACTTTTATTATTAAGCGCCTTTTCCTTAGCACTCGGCACCGCCTTATCTGGCATTTATATTGATAAATTTGGTCGTCGGATTTGGCTCATTTGGACCACAGTGGGCGTTTTAGTTTTAGGCATTACATTACCGTTATTTTTAGAACAAGGAACGGAATGGAGCCTATTTTGGTTTTTAATTATTGGCATGGCATTAATTGGCATGGGGTACGGTCCGCTCGCCAGTTTTTTACCCGAATTATTCCCAACCGGATTGCGCTATTCCGGTGCCTCACTTGCCTATAATTGTGGCGGTATTTTTGGCGCGAGCATTGCAACATTAGTGATGTTACCGCTGAATGCGAGTTATGGATTAATAGCTGTTGGTATCTATTTATCGGTCAACGCATTGATAAGCCTTGCAGCGCTGTGGAAAGTGAAAGAAACGCGCGATCTACAATTATCTTAAACAAACTAATACGCTGATAAACCAAGGAAATTTATCAGCGTTTTTTGTTAGCCTTGCATCAGCAATTTGTGCAGCACTGTTTTGGTTAACTCAATATAATGATGGCGGAAACGGTGGCTAAAATTGAGCAAATGGTAAAGCTGATACACCAATTTACGCTCTTGATAGCCTTCATCTAAAGGAAAAGTGCGGTGATAATTTTCGTAGAATTTGGCAGGGAAAGGCTCAAATAATTCCGTAAACGCTAAGTCACATTCTCGATCACCCCAATAGCAAGCTGGATCATAAATATAAGGTTTTTGATTGGCGGAAGTGCAATTCTCAATCCATAAGTTACCGTGTAACAAGGAAGGTTTCGGATTATGCTTTGCCAAGATTTGTGCGACTTTTTGCACAATTTCATCAATATTGCCGAAATCTAATTGTTTTTCTTTACAAATTTGTAATTGCCAGCCGATCCGCTGTTCGCTGAAAAATTTTGCCCAACTTCCATTCCAGCTATTGGGCTGATATTGCGGACCCAGCCAAGTATCAAAATCCAATCCGTAATTTTTAGTGCCTTTTACTTGGTGCAAGGCGGCCAACTGATTACCTAATTCGCCCATCTCAATATCTGTCATCGGCGCCAGCGGCAATGCTTCAAGCAACAAAAAACTGTGACTATGAGAACAACCAACGCCATAAACTCGCGGGACATTCACTGTATTGGTCTTTGCAAGTAATTCCAATTGATCCGCTTCAGCTCGAAACATTGAGCGATAGGATTTCTCGTTGACTTTGACAAAAACAGGCTGAATATCGTCGCTAATAAGCCACGCTTCATGCATTTCACCGGAATGAACATTATTTTTATGTTTAATGTTGTAGTAAGCGCCGAATTGATCAGCAAGCAATTGTGAAATAGCTTTCCACATAATATCCTCCTGTTTTGTGTGCGGGATTATGTTTGATAGTAAAGGGAAAAGCGGTAAATTTCTGTGATAAGTGTCAATTTTTTACAAAAAATCTCTGAAAATTTATTGGAATATGCTAAGTTAATTGACGATTTTTAAAAAAGGAGTTGAAAATGAAATTATATGTTTATGATCATTGTCCATTTTGCGTGCGTGCCAGAATGATTTTTGGCTTGAAAAATCAATCTGTTGAGTTGATTACTTTGCCTTATGATGATGAAAAAACACCAACAGATTTGGTTGGTAAAAAAGTGTTGCCGATTTTAATCAAAGAGGATGATTCGGCAATGCCAGAAAGTTTGGATATTGTGCATTATGTGGATGCATTTTATGGCGAAAAATCCTTGTCGCCGACAGTGCGACCAGAAATTGAGGCGTGGATGAAAAACGTTGGTAGTTATTATAACAATTTATTAATGCCGCGTTTTGTGCGCTTGGGATTAGGCGAATACGCCACACAAAGTGCGGTGGATTATTTTGTCAAAAAGAAAAGTGAACATTTTGGTGATTTTGCTGAACTTTTTGCCCAATCCCATCAATATCTCGCTCGTTTGCAGCAAGATTTACGCGAATTAGCACCACTCATTTTACACGCAGAATCCGCCGGCGAACAATTATCTGAAGAGGACATTTTATTATTCCCAATGCTGCGCAATTTAACCTGTGTCAAAGGCGTGGTTTTTCCGGAAAATGTATTAAATTATGTACAAACCATGGCAAATTTAAGCCGAGTAGCACTTTATTTCGACAAAGCAATCTAAACGCGCAAGTTTTTACATTACGATAAAACGGTGCTAAAATACACCGCACTTTTATCGCACAAGGTAGGTACGACTAAAAGTGCGGTGCCAAAATGCACAGTTTTAACCTCAGGGATTTAATATCCTTTTTTTATTTTTAACTCATGAAACAAGTAACCTTTCGTATGGGTTACCACTGTATAAGGATCTAACATGCCTATTATTACTTTACCCGACGGTTCACAACGTCAATTTGATCATCCGGTTTCCGTATTAGAAGTTGCACAAAATATTGGTGCAGGTCTTGCAAAAGCGACCATTGCGGGACGAGTGAATGGTGAACGTCGCGACGCCTGCGATTTAATCGAAGAAGATGCTAGCCTAGAAATTATTACCGCAAAAGATGAAGACGGTTTAGAAATTATCCGCCATTCTTGCGCCCATTTATTGGGTCACGCGATTAAACAACTTTTCCCAGATGTGAAAATGGCAATCGGACCGACCATCGACAACGGTTTTTATTATGACGTGGATTTAGACCGCTCTTTGACGCAAGAAGATTTGGATAAATTAGAAAAGCGCATGTTGGAATTGGCAAAAACCAATTATGACGTAGTGAAAAAACCGGTCAGCTGGCAAGAAGCGCGTGATACTTTTGCCGCGCGTGGCGAACCGTACAAAATGGCAATTTTAGACGAAAATATCAGCAAAGATGCTCGTCCCGCACTGTATCATCACCAAGAATATATTGATATGTGTCGTGGTCCGCACGTACCTAATATGCGTTTTTGTCATCACTTCAAACTACAAAAAGTGGCAGGTGCGTACTGGCGTGGTGACAGTAAAAATAAAATGTTGCAACGGATTTATGGTACAGCGTGGGCAGATAAAAAACAACTTGCCGATTATTTACACCGTTTAGAAGAAGCGGCGAAACGCGACCACCGCAAAATTGGTAAGGCGTTGGATTTATATCATATGCAAGAAGAAGCACCGGGCATGGTGTTCTGGCACAATGACGGTTGGACGATTTTCCGTGAACTAGAAACCTTTGTGCGTACGAAATTAAAACAATATGATTATCAAGAAGTTAAAGGTCCATTTATGATGGATCGCGTGCTTTGGGAACGTACTGGCCACTGGCAAAATTATGGTGATTTGATGTTTACCACTCAATCGGAAAACCGCGAATATGCCATTAAACCGATGAACTGCCCGGGACATGTTCAGATTTTTAATCAAGGCTTAAAATCATACCGCGATTTACCAATTCGTATGGCGGAATTTGGATCTTGCCATCGTAACGAACCTTCCGGTTCATTGCACGGTTTAATGCGCGTGCGCGGCTTTACCCAAGATGATGCACATATTTTCTGTACCGAAGAACAAATCGAAAGCGAAGTTACCAGCTGTATCAAAATGGTTTACGATATTTACAGCACTTTCGGTTTTGAAAATATTGCAGTCAAACTTTCCACCCGTCCGGAAAACCGTATCGGCGACGATGCGATGTGGGATCGCGCGGAAGAAGGTCTTGCCAACGCGTTGCGCAACAATGGGCTGGAATATGAAATTCAAGAAGGCGAGGGCGCATTCTACGGTCCGAAAATTGAATTTGCCTTACGCGACTGTCTTGATCGCGAATGGCAATGCGGTACTGTGCAATTAGACTTTGCATTGCCGGGACGTTTGGATGCTTCTTATGTTGCTGAAGATAACGGTCGTCGCACACCGGTGATGATCCACCGTGCAATTTTAGGGTCAATCGAGCGTTTTATCGGGATTATCACCGAAGAATACGCCGGTTTCTTCCCTGCATGGTTAGCGCCGGTGCAAGCTGTGGTGATGAATATCACTGACAGCCAAGCGGAATATGTTCAAAGCGTAGTGAAAGCCTTGTCTGATGCGGGATTACGAGTGAAATCCGATTTGCGTAACGAAAAAATTGGTTTTAAAATTCGCGAACACACCTTACGCCGCGTGCCTTATATGCTAGTTTGTGGCGACAAAGAAATCGCTGAAGGTAAAGTAGCGGTGCGTACCCGTAAAGGTGCCGATCTTGGTTCATTCAATGTGGAAGACTTTGTTGAAATTCTGAAAAAACAAGTACGCGGACGTGAATTAAAAATCTTAGGCGAAGAAGCATAATTTAGCTGTTTTGCCGAATTCATTGGTAAGATAAAAGTGCGGTTAAAAATCTTAACGTTTTTTGACCGCACTTTTTGTTTATTGCGTAAGTATTAAGATTACAACAACGGGCTAAATAGGAAAAATAAGCGTTCAATAATCCGTTGATAAACGGGGCGTTTTTTCCAGTCGAGATAATGCAATGGAACAGAATTGTTGATGTAATTTTCTTGTAGCAAGGAAACTTCGTTGGCAAAGGCGCGATCTTCTACGACGATAGTGACTTCAAAATTGAGTAAAAAACTGCGCAGATCCATATTGACCGTGCCGACCAAGGAGAGGTGGTTGTCAATTAAAATGCTTTTGGTGTGAAGCAGTCCGCCATAAAATTGGTGAATTTTCACTCCCGCCATCAATAAATCTTCAAAAAACGTGCGACTTGCCCAACCGACCATCAAGGAATCATTTTTCTTCGGTAAAATAATATTGACTTCAACACCGCGTAGTGCCGCAATGCGTAAGGCTTCGGCGATAGCATGGCTTGGAACGAAATAGGGAGAGGTGATGGTGATATTTTCTCGTGCAGAAAAAATCGCGAGCAGCAAGGATTGCGCCATTAAATCATCCGGAAATCCGGGACCGGTAGCGATGACTTGTACTGCATGGGAATTATTATTTTCAATCGGCAATAGCGGGCATGTAGGCAGTTCTAGCGTTAAACTATGATTAGTTTCAATTTCCCAATCCCAGGCGTGTAAACTGTTTAAAATCGGGGAAACCGGTCCGTTAATACGTACCATAATATCCACCCATTTTCCGACCTTACTGCTTTGTTTGAATATATTCGGATCAACCATGTTCATGCTGCCGGTGTAGGCAATTTGATTATCGATCACAATAATTTTGCGATGCTGACGCAAGTCAATGCGGCTGAGAAATAGACGAACTAAATTAACGTGTAAGGTTTCGGTAATTTCAATTCCGGCTTGGGTTAATTTTTTACAATCTTTGCTTTTTAAAAAACTTCGGCTACCGACACTGTCTAATAATATTTTGATGTTGACGCCACGTTGTTGTGCCTCCAGCAAAGCGGCATGAACCTGTTCGACCAAGCCGCCAGAAGACCAAATATAAAATACCATATTAATGGAATAGCGCGCATTTTGAATATCTTGGATGATATTTTTGATAATATTTTCTGCATTATCAATAATATGCAGTTCATTGCCTAAAACGCAAGGAATGTTTAATTGTTTTTGAGTCAGTTCAAATAATGCACGATATTGCAGATCATTTTGCGTTTGAATCAGATTGGCGCAGCGTGAAAAGTCGCTAAACCATTGGGAAAATTTAGGTTGAAGTTGGCGAAAGGAGGCGGCGCGGCGGCTACCTAATTTGACTTCGCCAAAGATCAAATAGGCAAGAATTCCGACAACCGGAACTAAATAAATGATCATCAACCAAGATAAGGTGGTTGAAACAGATAGTCGGCGTACCGCAATACGCAAGGTAATGGAGATGGTTAAAATCCACATTAGGACAGGGAGGATATATGGTACAATTTGTTCAAGATGATAAATCATAAAAAATTTTAACCGCACTTTTTATTATGTTGATTGATATTATATATAAACACGCCGATTTTATCATTATTGATAAACCTTGCGGCATCAGTGTACATAAAGATGAACAAGCAATTGGACTGACCAGCCTAGTGGCACAGCAATTGCAACTGCCACAGGTGTGGTTAGTGCATCGTTTGGATAAAGCCACGTCAGGCTTGCTAATACTTGCATTAAATGAATCCGCGGCAGCCGAACTGTCGGCAATTTTTGCGCAACATCAAATTCACAAAACCTATCTTGCTTTGGCGTGTGATAAGCCGAAAAAGAAACAAGGGTTAATCCGCGGTGATATGCAAAAAGGGCGTAATGGGTCGTGGAAGCTCTGTTTGAGCCAGCAAAATCCCGCTATCACACGTTTTTATTCCGTAAGTTGTGAGCCAAATTTGCGTTTGTTTGTGTTGCAACCGCAAACCGGTAAAACGCATCAATTGCGTGTGGCAATGAAAAGTTTAGGTAGTCCGATTTTGGGTGATGAGCGTTATGGTGGAAATCGAGTAAAATCTGACCGCACTTATTTGCACGCGTATCATTTAAGTTTTATCTATTGCGGGCAGCCGATTGAGGTGAAATGTTTGCCAAAGTGCGGTGCATTTTTTCAACGAAATTCCGTATTAGAAACAATAAAACAACTAAATCTGTCATTTTGTCGTTAAAATTGTTCGATTAATGCGATATTGCGTAAATTCTTATAATAAAAACGTGATTTTTTAAACAGTTAGTATTATGATTAAAATATTTTTTATGCAGTAATGAAATTATTTAAGAACAGAGGATAGGTATGCAAAACCTGAAAGAGATTACGGAACAGGCGAAAAAGGCGATTGACGATCTACATGATAAAAGTCTTGAAGCGTTGGATGCAATTCGTGTGGAATATTTCGGTAAAAAAGGGCATTTTACTCAATTAATGCAAGGGTTGCGCGATGTGGCGGCGGAAGAACGTCCGGCGATCGGTGCAAAAATCAATGAAGCTAAACAAGCGGTGTTGGATGTATTAAATGAGAAAAAAGCGCAGTGGGAACAAGACGCGTTGAATGCGCAATTAGCGAAAGAGAGCATTGACGTTAGTTTGCCAGGACGCAAAACCGAGTTAGGTGGATTGCATCCGGTTTCAGTGACTATTGGGCGTGTTGTGCAATTTTTCTCAAATTTAGGGTTTTCTGTGGAAGTTGGTCCGGAAATTGAAAGTGATTATTATAACTTTGATGCACTTAATATTCCGGCACACCATCCGGCGCGTGCCGATCATGATACCTTCTGGTTTGATGCCCAGCGTCTGTTAAGAACGCAAACTTCTGGCGTACAAATTCGTACGATGGAAAAAATGCGTCCGCCAATTCGTATTATCGCGCCGGGTCGTGTTTATCGTAATGACTATGACCAAACCCATACGCCGATGTTCCATCAAATTGAATTACTGTATGTAGATAAACACGCGAACTTCACTGAATTAAAAGGGTTGTTACATGACTTTTTGCGTGCCTTCTTTGAGGAAGATTTACAAGTTCGTTTCCGTCCGTCTTATTTCCCGTTCACGGAACCTTCTGCGGAAGTGGATGTGATGCGTAAAAACGGAAAATGGTTGGAAGTATTGGGCTGTGGTATGGTGCATCCAAATGTATTGCGTAACGTAGGGATTGATCCTGAAGAATATTCTGGTTTTGCGGTCGGTATGGGTGTTGAACGCTTGACTATGCTTCGTTACAACGTCACTGATTTGCGTTCTTTCTTTGAAAATGACTTACGTTTTTTAAAACAATTTAAATAATCGCAATAGCGACAAGAAAGTCATCAATAATCAATGTCAACCTGTTAAGCAAACGAATTAAGAGTAGAGAAATATATGAAATTTAGTGAATTATGGGTACGCGAATGGGTCAATCCTACCATTAGTACGGAACAATTATGTGATCAAATCACAATGTTGGGGTTGGAAGTGGACGCAGTCGAGTCGGTTGCCGGTGAATTTAATGGCGTTGTTGTGGGTGAGGTCGTGGAATGCGCTCAACATCCTGATGCTGATAAATTGCGCGTGACCAAAGTGAATGTTGGCGGTGAGCGTTTATTGGATATCGTATGTGGCGCACCGAATTGTCGTCAAGGACTGAAAGTCGCTTGTGCGACAGAAGGCGCAATTTTGCCGGGCGATTTTAAAATTAAGAAAACCAAATTGCGTGGTCAACCGTCCGAGGGGATGTTGTGTTCTTACAGCGAGCTAGGTATTTCTGAAGATCACAGTGGGATTATTGAATTGCCGGCGGATGCGCCAATCGGTACGGATTTACGTGAATATCTTAAATTAGCAGATAAAAGCATTGAAATTAGCTTAACGCCAAATCGTGCGGATTGTTTGAGTATCGCGGGTATTGCACGTGAATTGGGCGTGATCAATAAAATGACGTTAAACTCACCGCACTTTACTCCGGTTATTCCATCATTCTCCGAAAAAATTGAGATTGATGTGAGCGCGCCAGAAGCCTGTCCACGTTATTTACTGCGTTCAGTGAAAAAGGTGAACGTTAAGGCGAAAACACCGGTGTGGATGCAGGAGAAATTGCGTCGTTGCGATATTCGTTCCATTGATCCGATTGTGGATATTACCAACTACATTTTGCTTGAATTAGGGCAACCAATGCACGCTTTTGACGCAGCGAAAGTAGCGCAGCCGGTGCAAGTGAGAATGGCAAACGAGGGCGAAACCTTAGTTTTATTAGATGGTACAGAAGCAAAATTACAAGCGAATACCTTAGTGATCGCAGATAAAAATGGACCGTTAGCCATGGCGGGGATTTTTGGTGGTGCGGCAAGTGGTGTGAGTGAGCAAACCAAAGATATTATTTTGGAAGCAGCATTCTTTGCGCCATTAGCGATTACTGGTCGTGCTAGACAATATGGTTTGCATACCGATAGTTCTCACCGTTTTGAACGTGGTGTTGACTTTGATTTGCAATATAAAGCGATGGAAAGAGCCACCGCATTGGTATTAGAAATTTGTGGTGGTGAAGCGGGTGAGATTTGTGAGGCGGTAAGTATTGCCAATTTACCGAAAGTGAAGCAAGTTAAGTTACGACGTCACAAACTAGACGCGTTATTGGGACATCATGTTGAAACTGAAATGGTAACCGATATTCTACAACGCTTAGGATTTGAAGTGCATTATAGCAATGATGTTTGGACCGTGATTTCGACCAGCTGGCGTTTTGATATTGAAATTGAAGAAGATTTGATTGAAGAAGTAGCGCGTATTTATGGCTATAACACGATTCCAAATAATGCGCCGCTTGCGCATTTGAAAATGAAATCCTTGCCAGAAAATATTCTAGAAATGTTGCGTGTTAGAACCGCATTTGTGGATAGCGACTATCAAGAAATTGTGTCTTACAGCTTTGTTGATCCTGATGTACAACAATTATTGCATCCGCAACAAGATGCCTTGATTTTGCCAAATCCAATTTCTCGTGAAATGTCGGCGATGCGCGTGTCTTTATTATCCGGATTATTAACCACTGTGGCATATAACCAAAATCGTCAACAAAATCGTGTACGCTTATTTGAAAGCGGCTTACGTTTTATCCCGGATGCCAATGCTGAATCCGGCGTGCGTCAAGAATATGTGATCGGTGCGGTTATCGTTGGCGATAAACGTCCTGTACATTGGGAAAATAAAGGCGAAAATGTGGACTTTTTTGACCTAAAAGGTGATTTAGAGCGCATTTTATCCTTAACAAAAGCTGGAAATCGTTTACGTTTTGTTGCAAAATCATATCCGGCGTTACATCCGGGACAATCCGCTGCGATTATTTTGGATGATAAGGAAATCGGATTTATCGGTACGGTTCACCCGAAAGTCGTTCAACAATTAGGATTATCCGGAAAACCTGTGGTATTTGAAATTGAATGGGCGGCAATTGAAGAACGTAATGTACCGAGTGCTAAGGAAATTTCTCGCTTCCCGTCAAATAAACGTGACATTGCAATTGTGTTGGATGTTGCAGTTCCTGCGGGGGATGTATTAAATGCTTGTCGTCAGGTTGGTGGCAAACAATTAGTCAATGTAACCTTGTTTGATGTTTATCAAGGTTCGAATTTGCCGGAAGGTAAGAAAAGTTTAGCGATCAGTTTAACTATTCAAGATACTGAAAAAACGCTTGAAGAAAAAGATATTAATGCGGTAATTTCTGTTGTATTATCCGAATTAGAACAACGTTTTAATGCTTACTTAAGAGATTAAATTATGACATTAACTAAAATTGAACTCGCAGATAGCTTAATCGAAAAATATCATTTGAGTAAACGTGATGCCAAGGAGTTAGTGGAAAGTTTTTTTGAAGAAATTCGATTGGCTTTAGAAAATGGACAAGATGTAAAGTTATCCGGATTTGGTAATTTTGAACTGCGCGATAAGTCTTCGCGCCCAGGGCGAAATCCGAAAACGGGAGAAAGCGTGCCAGTTTCGGCAAGACGGGTTGTCGTATTTAAGCCTGGACAAAAATTGCGTACTCGTGTGGAAAAGTCCAGACCAAAAAGTTAATTTTCTTTTAATTTAAAGCCATTTTTGATCAAAATGGCTTTGTTTGTTTTAAGGAAAACAATGAAGCTGATTAGAACCATTTTAATTGCAAGCAGTATAGCGACTTTAGTGGCGTGTTCTTCGTCGCAATATTCTCGTATCAATTATCAAGGTCAGTTAGATGATCCGATTATGGCGATCACCTTATTGAGCGAACAACAGCGAGAATGGGCTGGAACGCCTTATCGCATCGGTGGAATGAGTATGAATGGCGTAGATTGTTCCGGATTCGTGCAATTGACTTTTAAAGACCGCTTTGGGATTAAATTACCTAGAACGACTACTGCGCAAGCCAATTATGGGCAAAAAGTCAGCAAAGACAGTATTCAAACTGGAGATTTGGTCTTTTTCAAAACCGGGCGCGGTCCCAATGGTTATCATGTGGGGATTTATGTCAAAGATGGACAATTTTTACACGCCTCGACGAAAGGCGGTGTGATTTATTCTTCGCTAGATAATCCTTATTGGAAAAAAGCCTATTGGCAAACAAGACGAGTGTAACAATGATATACAAAAAAGTGCGGTTATTTTCACCGCACTTTTTTTGACATGAGATTAATTAATTTCTTTAAATCGCATTATTTCGTTTTCAGCAAAAGACGAGATTTCATCATCTTCTTCGCTAAAGACCATCGTAGGTAAATCTGGCTTATCAAATGCCGTATCTCCCTCAATACCTTCTAGGCTTTTTCCATGTTGAATGCCTTTAAAATCAAATAAATGACTATCACATAAATGTGACGGAACAATATTTTGTATTGCACTAAACATGGTTTCAATCCGCCCCGGATATTGTCTATCCCATTTTTGTAGCATTTCTTTGACTACTTGACGCTGTAAATTTGGTTGTGAACCGCAAAGATTACAAGGAATGATCGGAAATTGTTTTGCAGCAGCATATTTTTCAATATCTTTTTCCCGACAATAAGCAAGTGGGCGTATGACGATATGTTTACCATCATCACTAATTAATTTTGGCGGCATAGCTTTTAATTTACCGCCATAAAACATATTTAAAAACAACGTTTCCAACATATCGTCGCGATGATGACCTAAGGCGATTTTGGTCGCCCCTAATTCACTTGCTGTACGATATAAAATTCCACGACGCAAACGCGAGCAGAGTGAACACGTAGTTTTCCCTTCTGGAATTTTTTCTTTTACGATACCGTAGGTATTTTCTTCTACGATTTTATATTCCACCCCGATTTTTTCTAAATATTCAGGCAACACTTCTTCCGGAAAGCCCGGTTGTTTTTGATCTAAATTAACTGCCACAATATCAAAATGTACCGGCGCATTAAGGCGTAAATTCAGCAAAATATCCAATAAAGTATAACTGTCTTTACCACCAGATAAACAAACCATCACCTTATCACCGTCTTCAATCATATTAAAATCAGCAATGGCATTACCGACATTACGACGTAAGCGTTTTTGGAGTTTATTTAGGTTGTAGATCTGTTTTTTTTCTTTTTCAACGGAATTTAGGGCTTGTTCACTCATAATGCATTATCAATAGGGTTGAATTTGCGTTTAAAGTAAAAATCCCTTGCCTAATAAGACAAGGGATTAATACGAAATAAGATGGTGCGACTAGCTGGACTCGAACCAGTGACCCCCACCATGTCAAGGTGGTGCTCTAACCAACTGAGCTATAGTCGCATAAGTGGCGCTTAATATATAAGGATTTCTCTACCAATACAAGCGATTTTTTATTTTTGCTGATTGAATGAGAAAAATTTAACCGATTTTTTTGTATATAAAACAAAAAAACAGATTATCAAGCCTTTTTTAAATTTTTTTTGTAGTTTGTGATCTCGATCTAATTTTATTTTCAGCGTATAATATGCCACAGTTTTTTGACTATAGATAAATAAATGTGTTTTTATCTGTAATTTATGAATAAAAATTTAGTAAATCGTAATTAATGACGGAGTAAAGAATGTCTAGAAGACTAAGAAGAACAAAAATTGTATGTACAATGGGGCCATCTACAGATCGTGGTAATAATTTAGAAAAAATTATTGCTGCCGGTGCGAACGTTGT
Organism: [Pasteurella] aerogenes; assembly: GCA_900637275.1. NCBI lineage: Bacteria > Pseudomonadati > Pseudomonadota > Gammaproteobacteria > Pasteurellales > Pasteurellaceae > [Pasteurella] aerogenes. The sequence continues at coordinate 872,910 of LR134362.1, read as the reverse complement.
ACGTATGAATTTTTCTCACGGAACACCGGAAGACCATATCGGTCGTGCGCAACGTGTTCGTGAAATTGCGAAAAAATTAGGCAAAACGGTCGCTATTTTAGGGGACTTACAAGGACCAAAAATTCGTGTATCTACGTTTAAAGACGGTAAAATTTTCTTAAATATTGGTGATAAATTTATTTTAGATGCGGAATTGCCAAAAGGTGAAGGTAATCAAGAGTCTGTTGGTTTAGACTATAAAACGTTACCGCAAGATGTGGTGCCGGGAGATATTTTATTATTAGATGATGGTCGCGTACAATTAAAAGTGTTGTCTACTGAAGGCGCGAAAGTATTTACTGAAGTCACTGTTGGCGGTCCGTTATCAAATAACAAAGGGATTAACAAATTAGGCGGTGGTTTATCTGCGGATGCATTAACTGAAAAAGATAAAGCAGATATTATTACAGCTGCGCGTATCGGCGTAGATTATTTGGCAGTATCTTTCCCTCGTTCAAGTGCCGATTTACATTATGCACGTAAATTAGCGACAGAAGCGGGTTTAAACGCAAAAATTGTTGCAAAAGTAGAACGTGCAGAAACTGTAGCTGATGATGCCGCGATGGATGATATTATTTTAGCCTCTGATGTGATCATGGTTGCACGTGGTGACTTAGGGGTAGAAATTGGTGACCCTGAATTGGTTGGTGTACAGAAAAAATTAATCCGTCGTTCACGTAAATTAAATCGCGTAGTAATTACGGCAACTCAAATGATGGAATCCATGATCAGCAATCCGATGCCAACCCGTGCAGAAGTTATGGATGTGGCAAATGCGGTGCTTGATGGTACCGATGCGGTAATGCTTTCTGCAGAAACTGCGGCTGGTCAATATCCGGCTGAAACCGTTGCGGCAATGGCGAAAGTTTGTTTAGGTGCGGAAAAAATGCCAAGCATTAACGTTTCTCGCCACCGTATGGACGTGGAATTTGATGATGTTGAAGAAGCGGTAGCGATGTCTGCAATGTTTGCGGCAAACCATATGAAAGGGGTTGCTGCAATTATTTCTATGACACACAGCGGACGTACACCATTATTGATGTCTCGTATCAGTTCTGGTTTACCGATTTTTGCCTTATCTCGTGTGCAAGAAACATTGAATTTATGTTCATTATACCGTGGTGTAACGCCAGTATTTTGTGATGAAGTGAGCCGCACGGTCGAAGGTGCCAAAGCTGCAATTAAATTATTAAAAGATAAAGGTTTCTTGGTCTCCGGTGATTTAGTCTTGTTAACTCAAGGTGATGAATTGGCACAAGGTGGCACAAATACTTGCCGTACCTTAGTAGTTGATTAACCCTCTAGGATAAAAAACAAAAGCGAAAGTGACCGCACTTTCGCTTTTTTTTGTTGCCTAAATTTCATAACCGTTATGTCAACATAAGTTGTTTATTATGAAATTGTGTCAATGAACTACGATGACCGATACTCAAAATCATGCTCTGTGGCAAGCGGGTCTTCACTAATTGATACAGCATATGCTCGGTCGGTTCATCTAATGCAGACGTAGTTTCATCTAAAAATATAACCTCTGGTTTAGCTAATAAAATGCGAATAAAAGCAATACGTTGCAATTCACCCGGCGATAAAATCACTTGCCAATCATTTTCCATCTCCAAAGCAGGAATGTATTTTTCTAATTGGCAATCTTGCATAGTTTGTCGCAATTCACTCTCGCTTGAAGTAATATCCGGATAACAAATTGCTTGGCGCAATGTTCCTTGTGGGACATAAGGTCGTTGCGGCAAAAACAGTCGATTGGCACAAGGACATTCAGCATAACCAATTGTTTCAAAAGGGTAAATTCCGGCAATGGCTTTAAGTAGAGTGGTTTTACCAATGCCGGAACGCCCTTGAATTAATAAGGCATCACCGGGAGAAAGGGCTAAATTAATATTTTGTAAAATAAGGCGATCTTGTTGATCTTTCAAGCCGAAATGGCGCAAAACAACCCGTTCGGTACATTGTACCGGGTGATGAATTTCCGTGTTATCTAAATCATCTAATTTGGTAATAAAACCCGATAATCGATCTAAACGAGCTTGATATAGCGTGAATTCTTCATAAAATAAGCGGAAAAAAGACAAGGCGCGCATTAATCGGTTAAACGATTGTACTGTTTGGTGCATATCGCCAAGGGTAACTTGTCCGGAAAAAAAACGGGGCGCTTGTAGCATTAGCGGTAAAAACATAGCAACTTGCGTCACACCAGTATTAAACCCATCCAGCCCCAGCATTTTGCGCACAATTTGCCAACGATTTTGGATGATTTGATTAAATTTCTCGTTTAAATTCGACCGCTCTTGGTTTTCACCCTGATAAAAAGCGATACTTTCTGCATTATCACGTACTCGAATTAAAGAATAGCGGTAGTCACCATGAAAACGTTCTTTGGCAAAATTTAATTTAATTAATGGGTAACCTATCCATATTGAAATAGCGGTGGCGCTGATAATAAAAAGATAAATAAAAAAGACCACCCCTTTCGGAATTTCAACACCAAGTAAGATTAACAAACCGGATAAATTCCATAAAATCAATGTAAATTCCAAGGTTGATACAATAGAATTAATCATGCCACGAACTAAATCTACCGTACCGGTAATAAATTCGCGAGAATCTTGTTCAATCCGTTGATCAATATTATCGGGCAAACTTTCTGTATATTTGAGGCGGTAATAATTTTTATAGTTTAGCCAGCGCTGCAACATATAGTGATTCAATTTTTCCAACCAACGAATTTCAAATACTTGTCGGAGGAAATAATTGATAATTGAATGAATAATTTTCGCAATGACCAACATGGCATTAATGGTGGCAAAAAACCAAAACGCCTCCCGTTGTTTATCTTGCAAAGCGCTATATAATCCGTTGTAAAAATAGGTATTTAACACGCTCATGCGTACTTCAAGTAAAATAAGCGTAAATAAAATTAGGATAAGACCGATCAATTTTATTTTTGAGGAGTTATCTATGCAGGCTTGATTCAGTAAGCTGAATTTTTTTCCGAAAGTAGTGCGTTTCAACGCAAAGCAGAAAGTGAAAAATCCTGCGGTCAGCCAAAAAAGTGCGGTCAAAATCCATGTAAAACTGTGATTTAATTCCGTTTGCCAATTCATTTTTTATTCCGAGTTAAAAGGTGAAAAACAACAAAGGGGCGGTTATCCCCTTTGTTTGCGATATGATTAAAATGAATATTCAGCATTGAACCAATAAGTACGCGGCATTCCTAATACAGCAAAGCTGCGATCGTATTGTCCACGTTGTACTTGCCAATAATGTTTATTAAACAAGTTTTCCACGCCAAAACGAAGGGTAACTTCTTGTTTTTCCGCCAGTTTAAGTTGGTATTTGGCACCAACGTCAATGAGCGTATAAGAGGGCAATTTATAATTGGCAGCGGTATCTTGGTAAGATTTTCCGTAATGTTGTACACTGGCATTGAGGGTTAAGCGCGGGATCATTGGTGTATCCCATTCGACATTCGCTTTCACAATCCAATGAGGGCTAGTTACTTGAACACCATCTACAATAGTATCGGCATAAGTTGGAAAATCGAATACTTTAGCTTGATTGTAGCTAATACCAATTGCGGAACGTAGGCGATTATCCGGTGTATTCAAATAGGCGTTAAATTCAATTCCTCGATTGCGTTCGGTTCCTTGTTCTTGACCAGCATAAAGCGCTAAGTCGCTGCCTTTGGCTCCGCGAATAATGCCCGGACGTTTAATTTGATAAACGCTTAAGCTTGTTGTCAGCCAATCGCGCCAATTTTGCCGCATACCAACTTCAATTTGTCGACTAACACGCGGATTATTCATACTTCCGGTATCATAATCCACTGTTCCCGGTTCTAAATCTTCCAGATAATTAGCATAGAAAATCAGATTGGCATTCGGAACATAAGCCAAGGTAAGCATCGGGCTGAAACGATTTGAGCGAACTTCTTTATTTTCGCTAAAATTCGATTGTTTAATCCATTGGAAACGCCCACCTAAGGTGAAGCGAAGTTGGTTATTGACGAATCCGAGCGTATCAGAAAACGCTAGACTTTGCGCCGAAAATTCATTATCTGCCCCCTGTGTATTGGCGACTAAGGCAAAATTCTTTAAATCAGAGAAAATGGGGTGATAAATTGAATTGCCACTGATTTTTCCATTCGTTTTCTCGCTTTGATCATGATCACGTTGGCGTACAACAGAATCGAATGCTAAATTCCAATTATGCAAAATAGACCCCGTTTCCCATTCGCCTTGCAATTTTAAGTTGCCACTGGTTGTTCTAGAACGAAAGTCAATTCCACGAATACCTGATACATCAAAATCGCCATTGGCTTTAATCGAAGTAATTTGACCAAATGCACCGTCATAACGAGATTCCATATGCCCAATGCCACCAGAAAGCATCATATTGTAAGGTAAATCATATTCAAAGGTAGCAATGATACTTTCGTCTTTTGTACGTTGTCCAATCCAAGCGGGATTGAGATTAGTTTTCCCGTCCGGTGCTGCCGGAATAGAGTAGGTGAGGTTTTGCAGATCCTGTAATCTGGCGCGTCCACCTTGCGTTGTTCGTTTGGCATACAGATAATCCACGCCGACACGTAATTTGTCACCTCGATAATCTGCGCCAATAGAAAATTCTTTATTGCGTTCAGCGTAATCATGACGTGCAGTATCGCCATCACGATATAAACCGTTAATCCGAATGCCCCACGCATTATTTTCACCGAAACGTCGCCCAAAATCGAAAGATTCTTGCAAGCGATTATTGCTAAACCAAGCAAAACCGAGCTTATTAATATCGTCATCTGTGGCACGTTTGGTTTCCACATTCATGGATGCGCCGGCAGAACCTTCTGGATCCATTCCCGTTGTGGCAGTTGACGCTCCTTTGATCAATTGTGCCGATGCCACTGCTGCCACTGGAGAATTATACGTGGAATATAAACCGGCAAGCCCATTGACGCTCACTTGTCGCATATCTAATTGTAAATTACGAACATATAAACCTGAGAGAGTATTGCTTTCACCTCCAAAATTCATCACGGAAGCATCAGTTTTGGCAATAGCATCAACCATATTACGTGGTGATTTTTCTTGAAAGGCACGTTCATCATAATTTAAGACGGAAATAGGTGAGGTAAACGCCAATTGTTTTCCAAGTAAACTTAAATTGACATCGGATTTGAGCTTGTCTGTAGCTTTGAAACTCTCCAATTCAGTGACGACATCAATTTGTTCAAGCCCATCTTGTGCTAGCTGATAGGTTTCAGCTTTAAGAGCAAAAGAATAACAAGGAATGCTGCTAAAAAGTGCGGTATAAATTAACTTAATTTTAAATTGCATATAATTCTCATTTGTAAAAATTAAAATCCGCTGGATTATAGCGGATAAAATTAATTTCAACAATGAGAATTATTCTTGTTTATAAAATAATTTCTATTTTTTGACCGCACTTTGCACTTTGATAAACCAACTCAATTAATTTGAGAACAGTGATGGCTTGTTGCGGCGTGACGATTAACTCTTGGTTTTCGCATAATACCTGATAAATATTGTCATAATAGGCTTGATAATTGCCACGTACACTTTCTAATTTGTGGCGCACGATTTCACCGTTGATTTCCGTATGTAAGGTTCCCCATTGGGTTTCTGGCTCTTGATTCCAATTATCACAAGGACGGATGCCGGCAAGCAATAAACTTTCTTGATTGTCTAAAGTAGGTTTAATATAAGATCCTGATTTCCCTTGTAAAATAATATGTGGCGCGGCTTCCCGTGCGTATTTCGTGGCGGACATCACAACATTCTTATCGGCATAATAGAAGGTAATTCTAAAATTATCATCCGCTTTGCCTCCCTCATGTTGGCAACGTAAATCGGCATAAAGTGCGGTCGGAATTCCGAATAAATCCACAACATGATCGATTAAATGCACGCCCAAATCGTAAACTAATCCTGTACCGAACTCACCGGTTTCTTTCCATTGTTTGCGATTTAAAGTTTGGCTAAAACGTTCATAACGAATTTCATAATCCACAATATCGCCGAGAGTTTGATTTTTCACCAATTGTTTCACCGTTAAGGCACCATTATCCCAACGTCGATTTTGGAAAACGGACAACGTCACATTTTTTTCTTTAGCTAATAAAGCCAGTTCAGAGGCATCTTTGGCATAAATTGTTAATGGTTTCTCAACAATCACATGTTTACCAGCTAAAATAGCACGTTTGCAAAAATCATAATGAGTTTGATTTGGTGTGGTAATCACGACTAAATCAATTTCATCGCTTAATAATGCCTCAAATTCTTGTACCGAGGTAATCCCAGAAAATTGCTGTTCGGCATGATGACTTCGGCGCTCAAAGACTTTTTTGACTTGAAAACGCGAATCAAGGATTAAAAATGGCAGATGAAAAGTTTTTGCCGACATACCAAAGCCGGCAATTCCTACATTGATGGTTTTTGTTTTTCTCATTTTAATTTTTCCAATTTTAGCAAAAGTTGTTCATCCGATAAGGATTGAATTTTACGCATTCGCCATAATAATAACACCGCGGCGGCGGTCAGGCTGATGACAAATCCAATCCAAAATCCTGCCGCGCCCATAGAGGGGAATAATATATCCGTTCTTGCTAAAGTATAGCCGATCGGCATACCAACTATCCAATAACAAAATAGGGTGATATAAAGTATGGCTTTGGTGTCTTTGTAGCCACGTAATGCGCCTCCAGAAACCACTTGTACCGTATCGGAAAATTGATAAAGCGCGGCGATTAATAATAAACCCGTTGCCATGTTAATGACCGTTTCGTCATTAACGAAAATAGCTGCAATTTGATAACGGAACAAAACGGTAATTAAGGCAGTGAGCGCTGCGATAGATAATCCGACAGCTAAAGCCGCATAAGACACTTGTTTGGCGTTTAATGGAGAGCCTTCGCCTAAACGTTGACCAACTAAAATCGTTGCTGCCATGCCTAATGACATCGGTAGCATAAAAATAAAGGAACTGGTATTTAAGGCAATTTGATGGCTGGCGACCACTTCTGTACCTAATGGAGAAAGTAGCAGAGCAGTTAAGGCAAATAAAGCAACCTCGCAAAAAAGCGCAATCGCAATCGGTCCACCTAAACGAAAAAGTTTATTTAATGTTACCCAATCCGGTTTTTCCATGATCGGGGTGAAAATTTGCAAATCTCGTTGGTTTTTCGCTTTGGTACAGTAAAACACCATCATTAAACACATCATCCAATTGACGATAGCGGTAGCAATACCGCATCCTACCGCTCCAAACGCCGGAATACCAAATTTACCGTAAATAAAAATATAATTAAGTGGGATATTTAATAATAAGCCCAAAAAGGTAATCACCATTGCCGGTTTAGTTTTAGCGATTCCATCATTTAAGCAGCGATAATTGACCATCAGCAAATAACCGGGTAATCCCCATAGCATGGCGTGCAAATAACCAATGGTGATCTGCGCTAATTTATCCTCCATTTGCATAAGCGAGATAACGAAATCGCTATAATAAATTAGCACCCCCAACGGAATGGAGGCAAATATCACGACCCATAATCCTTGGCGAATTTGGTGGGCGATTTTATGGCGTTTTCCTGATCCGTTGAGATAGGAAATGCTGGGTGGTAATGCTAATAAAAGCCCGTGGCCAAATAGCACAAGGGGTAACCAAATGGAGGCACCGACAGAAATTGCTGCCATATCGACCGCACTTACGCGTCCCGCCATGATCGTATCGACCAATCCCATCGAATTTTGTGCGATTTGCGCCAATAAAATGGGAATAGCGATGGCAATTAATTTTTTTGCTTCTACATGATATTCTTTGATAGGAGTTAATTTCATAAAAGATCCGAGTTTGTTATACTAATCGCATTGACGGTGGTGGGGAAGTATGTATATGTTTCACCGTTTTACGATCATAATCCATTAAGATAAGAGAGAAAATACGTTATGTTTACAGGAATTGTTCAGGGAACAGCTCAAATTCATTCTATTGATGAAAAATCTAATTTTAGAACACAGATTGTTAAAATGCCACAAGAATTATTAGCCGATTTGGAAATTGGTGCCTCCGTGGCAAATAATGGCGTGTGTTTAACCGTCACTGAAATTAATCAGGATTTAGTAAGTTTTGATTTAATGCAAGAAACCTTAAAAATCACTAATTTAGGACAAATTAAAGTAGGAGATTTGGTCAATATCGAACGCGCCATGAAAATGGGAGATGAAATTGGTGGGCATATTTTATCCGGTCATGTTTATTGTACTGCCAAAGTTGTAGAACGCCTTCCGTCGGCAAATAATTTGCAAATTTGGTTTGAGTTGCCAAATGCAGACATGATGAAATATGTATTAACCAAAGGGTTTATTGCCATTGACGGGATCAGTTTGACTATCGGCGAAGTCAAAGCGCAATCTTTTTGCGTTAATTTAATCCCAGAAACCTTGCATCGTACCCTTATCGGAAAACGTGAGATTGGGGATTTAGTGAATATTGAAATCGACCCACAAACCCAAGCGATTGTCGATACGGTTGAGCGTTATATGGCGGTCAGAAAATAAAAAAGTGCGGTCAAAAAATCATGCAAATTTTGACCGCACTTTATTGGCGTTTTATCCAGAAGTTTTTTGCATTTATGCGGTGAATTCATTACAATTTGCTTCTCCATTGGGAGATAACACTAGGAACAATTTATATGAAAAAATATCTTTCTTTGTTTATGGCATTGTTAGCCACGAATGCGATGGCTGAAACCGTTACGCCGGCTGCGCCATCAGCGCCGACAATTTATCTAAGTACAGTTGAAACCGGTGGCAATGTATTAAAATCACTTAATACAACGACTTATTCCGTGAGTAATGCAAAATTAAATTTATGTTGGGAAGTCGTAGGCGTGCCAATTTCGGTCAAGAATAATGTAGTTGAAGTGATGACCGGTCCGGAACGTTTTACGGTGATCGGTGATAATAATTCTTCGGTAGATGCGGATAAAAGTGGCAAAGTCTATACGATCAAACAAGTGGCAGCGGCGGCAATTAATAATGAATTTATTCGTCGTTGTTGGAAATTTGATAAAAGCGATCCGCTAGGGGAATATAAACTGGATGTGACCGTCAATGGTGTATCACTCCCAACAAAAACCTTTACGTTGGTTAAGTAACAAACATTAAAAAAGCCGGAATTGAATTCCGGCTTTTATCTATCATCGGTTTTTATTTATTGCTAGGTTTAATTGCCAATAAATTGCAATTTAATTTGCTGATAACGTGTTCTGCGGTATTACCAAGGAACGCGGCAGATAAGCCGGTACGCCCAATCGTACCTAAAACCACCAATTCCGCACCCAATTCATCAGCCACTTGTGGGATGACATCTTCCGGAAAACCTTCTCTTACATGCGTATGATCTTCATCAATACTAAATTTTTGGCGCAAGGCTTTCATGTTTAATAAATGTTGTCCGCGCACGCTATTGTTGTATTCGGCTGTATTAAATTCCGGTAAATCAATTGCCATATTAATTGGTGTAGGCGGGTAGGCTGTGACTAAATGCACATTGCCGCGCTCCAAACTATCCGCTAAATCAATGCCGAGAGACACTAATTCTTGGTTAAAACTGTCATGATGTTCTTCTTCGTCCGACACATTCACCGCCACTAAAATACGACGTTGATGTTTCCAATCGCCATCTTTTACAATCATAATCGGTACCGGACATTTGCGTAATAATTGCCAGTCCATCGGTGTGAACAATAATGCAGCGAGGCTTTCTTCGGCTTGGGTATATTTGACCACCAAATCATAATGTGTTTTTTCGACTTCGGCGGCGATAGCTTCCGCTTCATTGCTGTTCCAAACAACAACGGAATCAAATTCAATGCTCGGATCGTAATATTTGGTTAAATAAGGTTGAACTGCTTTTTGGCGTTGCTCAATAACCCCTTGATGCATATTTTCCCGTTCTTCAGAAGACAAAATTGCCGACATTTCATAGGACAAGTCATACACCGACATAAAAGTGGTAATTTTAACTTTAATATCGCTTTTTTGCTCTTTAACCAAACGGACTGCACGAGCCAGTGCATATTGTTTTTCATTTTCAGGATTGAGAACAACGAGTATGTTGGTAAACTTCATAACAATCTCCTTAATTTAACGGCTGTTACTGCGTTAATAGCATAGTGAAGATTGACAAAAATAACAAGAATTTTCCAATGGGTTAGGAAAAAAGAAACAAAAATTAAAAAGAAAAGGACTCTAAAATCCGCTATTTTCAGGGAAAAAATTCCCTGAAAAAGTGGTTATTCAATAGGTTTAATGCCGGTTTTAGTGGCACCAGCAATATCGGATAAACCTTGCATATCGTTGATGGTAATATATTTTCCTTGTACGGATAAAAGTCCGATTTTTTGGAAGCGTCCTAATAAACGACTGATGGTTTCAACGGTTAAACCCAAATAATTACCAATATCGCCACGGGTCATCGTAAGGCGGAATTCTCTAGCGGAAAATCCGCGCGCAGAGTAGCGACGGGACAGATTTTGAATAAATGCCGCTAAACGTTCTTCGGCATTCATTTTAGATAACAACAAAATCATTTCTTGATCGGTTTTAATTTCATTGCTCATTAAACGCATAATTTGCTGGCGTAATTTGGGCATTTTGCCGGATAAATCATCTAAAATATCGAAGGGAATTTCACATACCATAGCAGTTTCTAAGGCTTGGGCAAAACTTGGATGTTGCATATTCATAATAGCATCAAAACCCACTAAATCGCCGGGCAAATGAAAAGAGGTAATTTGTTCTTCTCCAGTTTCACTGATGGTATAGGATTTTATTGTACCGGAACGAATAGCATAAATTGAATTTAAGGTATCACCGGCTTTAAATAAGACTTGAGACTTTTGAATAGGTTTTTTGCGTTCGATAATATTATCGAGTTGATCTAATTCATGTTCATTCAATGTAAATGGAATACAAAGTTGACTAATACTGCAATCTTGGCAGTGAATTGCACAACCTCCGGATTGAACCCGGCGACCAACACGAGTTTCACACGTTAAAATATTCATTCTATCCTCAAAATAACATGGTAAAATCGGAAAAAAATCAGGTAAAATTGATCTATCTCAATAAATCATATCATTAAATCTAAAATTTAAGAAGATTTAATTTGCAAAAGGAACAAAATGGCAACAGAAAAATTGACCAAAAAACGCTTACTTCAAATTCTACTGATGCTCACCATCCTCATGGGCGCATTTTTTTATAAAACTTATCAACATAATGCATCTGTGGATGCCCAAAGTGCGGTCGAAAATGCAGAAGTTTCTGAAAAATAGTAGATTTGAGTGACGTTGTCACATAAAAATAAAAACTGCATAAAATTACTCTTATGCAGTTTTGTTATTGAGATTACTGTGCGGTATCCGTATTTACGTTAGCAAGACCGCCTAAATCTTTATCTACCAAGAATAAGCCTTTACCATCATCACCGAGCAAGTTGAGCTTATCGATAATGCCGCTAAATAATTTTTCTTCTTCATGTTGTTCGGCGACATACCATTGTAAGAAGTTAAAAGCGGAATAGTCTTTTTCTTCAAAGGTTTTGCCAACTAATTCATTGATTTTGCTCGTGATCAATTTTTCATGTTCATACGTTAATTCAATCACTTGTTTTAAGGATGAAAACTCATGAGGAGGCGCATCAATCTGGCTAATCACCGCCAATGCACCGGTTTCATTTAAATAGGTAAATAATTTACGCATATGTTGCATTTCTTCTGCAGCGTGTTCTGCCAAGAATTTGGCAGCACCTTCAAAACCATTTTGCTCACACCAAGCACTCATTTGCAGATAAAGATTTGAAGAATAAAATTCTAAGTTCATTTGATCATTTAAAAGTTTGATAACATTTTGTGATAACATTTTAATTCTCCTCATCCGTTATAATGTTGCTAAATCGCGATCGATAAAATAAAGCCCGCTGCATTCTGCTCCCAATAAATTGAATTTATCCAAAATGCTATTAAACAATTTTTCTTCTTCATGTTGTTCAGCAACATACCATTGCAAGAAGTTAAAGGTAGAGTGGTCTTTGTGGGCGAATGTCACTTCAACTAACTCATTGATTTTTGAGGTAACATGTTTTTCATGCGCTAAGGTAATTTCAAACACTTCTTTTAATGAAGTATAATCATGTTTCGGTGCTTCAATTTTACCTAATAATGGCATACCGCTGGTTTCGTTAACATAAGCGAATAATTTTTGCATATGTGCCATTTCTTCATCAGCGTGACGCAAAAAGAAAGCGGCAGCACCTTCAAATCCCTTATTAGCACACCACGCGCTCATTTGTAAATACACGTTGGAAGAATAAAATTCCAAATTAATCTGTTCGTTTAATTTCTTCGTAATCGCTTCATTTAGCATAACTTACTCCTTTCCTTTTTAATGGTTCCAATATCATAAATCCCATCAAGTAGTTTATCGACTTTTTTATCCGACGCAAGTGAAATTTAGCTTAACTTATTAATTTCAAAGCAATTTTAATAATAATTATTCTTGTTAGCGAAAAATAAAAATCGCAAATCTTTCGGATAAAAATGAGTAAAAATTGTTTTAACTCCGAGCATTCATATTTATTGAAATCAATATGTTATAATTCTACTATTGGTAAAATTTATGATCGCCATCATACAACCTCATTTTGGCGGTTACCGATCACACAGGCAGTTAAGGAGAAAGGTATGAATATTGATAAATTTAATGCAAAAATAAAAGATGTCGGCGGCATTCCTGTGACGCGTTTATTACCCCAATCCAAACGAAAAACCATTGGCGCTTGGTGTTTTCTAGATCATGCCGGCCCCGCTGAATTTGCGCAAGATGCCTTAGGAATGCAAGTCGGATTGCATCCACATACCAATTTACAAACCTTTACTTGGATGTTGGAAGGGGAAGTATGGCATCAAGACAGTCTTGGACATCGTCAATTGATCAAGCCAAAACAAGTCAATCTAATGACTGCCGGCACAGGTGATGAGCATGGCATTAGCCATACAGAACAAACGCCCGATGGAGTAAAACAGTTACACGCGGTGCAGCTTTGGATTGCGTTACCGATGAATCAACACATTAAACCGAATTTTGAGCATTATCCGCAATTACCGGAATGGTCTGAAAACGGGATTAATTATATTCTCACCACTGGTACTTACCTTGGGCATACAGCACCAACTACGCAATTTAGCCCATTAGTGGGCGTCGATATGCAATTTCAACAAGCACAACCATTTTCGATTGAAAAACGACCGCACTTTGAATACGGATTTTTAATTATTAACGGAGAATTAAAAATCAATGGTGTGTCTTATGGAAAAGAAGAACTGGTGGTGTTATCCGATTGCGACAAGGCAGATGAGCAATTGCAATTATGGGCGTCACAGGGGACGCACATTATGTTACTAGGTGGTGAACCGCTACCACATCGAACCGTGATTTGGTGGAACTTTGTTGCCGATAGTGGCGAAAAATTACAACAAGCGGTCGAAGACTGGAACAATGGGCATCCGCGTTTTGGTAATATTTCCCTAGAAGGAACCCAATTAACGCGCTTACCGGCGCCAAAAGTACCAGCAAAAATAGCTTGATTATATTAAAATAGTGAAAAGTATTTTCAAATTTAGCCTATTTATCATCTATTGGTTAATTGTATAATGAACTTACTTTAGCAACAGACCTCAACATTGTTGGCTAAATGTCAGTTAACGAAATACAGAAAACATAACAATGGAGCTTTATATGAAACAAATTGCAAAAGTACAGAGCGCACCGCCAAAACATTGGGTCGGTAATGGTTTCCATGTGCATTCCATGTTTACGTATCAAGATCAAGCAACAAATTTAAGTCCGTTTTTATTAATGGATTACAATCCGCCGATGCATTTTACCGGTGGTAAAAAATCGGATTTTCGTGGCGTAGGGGAGCATCCTCATCGCGGATTTGAAACAGTCACCATTGCATACAAAGGAGAAGTGACACATAAAGATTCTCATGGCGGTGGCGGAACAATCGGAACCGGTGATGTACAATGGATGACCGCTGGTGCGGGGTTGATGCACCAAGAATATCATTCCGCCGCATTTTCCGAAAAAGGCGGGATGTTTGAAATGCTACAACTTTGGGTTAATTTGCCGGCAAAAGATAAAATGACTAAACCAAAATATCAGGCAATTACCGCGGCTGATATTCCAGTAGTCACTTTGACAAATGACGCTGGTAGTGCGCGAATTATTGCGGGTAATTTTGAAAATACACAAGGTAAAGCCTCAACATTTACTCCAGTGAATATGTGGGATGTGGTAATGAATGCCGGCAAATCTTATGTATTTAGCGTGCCAGAAAGCCATAATTTGCTGATTTTAGTACGTGAAGGAACGCTACAAATTAATGATGAAAGAGTTGCTCGTGAAAATGAATTGGTGACCTTCAAACGTGGCGGTGCTGACGTTAAAATTGAAGCTAATAATGCCGCTAGTTTTGTCATTCTCACCGGCGAACCGATTGATGAACCTGTCGTTGGTTACGGTCCTTTTGTAATGAATTCACGTGATGAAATTATTCAAGCAATTCACGACGTACAAAACGGTCGATTTGGCGCTATCGAAAATTAAAATTCAGCATAAATAGACCCGCTTAAAACGGGTCTTTTTTTATGCCGATCACTGCGCTTGCAAATAGCTTTTCAAGGCAGCTAATGCTTGCTTAGCATCAGAAACCCCAAGATCATACATCGCTTGAATTTTTGCCGGATTTTTCTCAATACGATGAATTGGCAAAGAAAGGGAAGGGCGAATCACAAAAATTTTCTGTTCATGTTGTAATTGAATAATTTCTTCAACCCGTTGATTATATTCCAAATAACGATTAGCAAGCGCTTTGACTAAATGAGGATATTGATGATAAAACCATTTAGCAAAAAGCACCGTTGATTTGGTTTTGCGGTAATCTAATGGGCGCGTTAATATCACAATAATTTTATCATAACCCAAATTTTGGCAAAAATGTAACGGGATGCTATCAGAAATTCCGCCATCTAAATATTTTTTTCCATTAATTTCAACACATTGTGAAACATAAGGCATGGCAGAGGTCGCCCGTAAGGTTTCCATCTGCGCAAAGGGATCTTCAATTTTAATGTATTCCGCCTGTCCAGTTTCCACATTGGTGACGGTGACAAAAAAGTCTATTCCCGACGCTTTAAAGGCTTGATTATCAAAAGGATCTAGCGTAAAGGGGAGTTCGTAAAAAGCAAATTCTTTATTGACGATATTGCCGGTACGTAACAAACTGGAGAGTCCAATATAGCGTTTATCGTTCAAATAAGCCAAGTTATAGCGCAAGGTGCGTCCAGCCTGTTTTGACGGATAATTCACGCCAAACAACGCACCAGCGGAAACAGAAACGATGCCATCAACCTGAATTTGCTCTTGTAAAAAAACATCTAGAACACCTGCGGTGAACAATCCCCGCATAGCGCCGCCTTCCAGTACCAAACCAACTTTCATTTTGTTACCTTTAATTTCTTATTTTACCAATAGCGCCGGTTTAATTAAAAAGTGCGGTGCTTTTTTTATAAGTTTTGCAATTTACATCAAATTCACTTATACAATAATTACTATAGCACATTATAAAGCAGAAATAATAGACTGGTATTATATGGCAAAATCTAGTGTATTTTTACCTGAGAAATTATTCAGATTTCACGTAGCGCAATCAAAACCTCATCAAAACTCACCGCACTTTATTATTTATTTTTTCATGTTTATTACCTGACTAAATCTTAATTATCATTATTTGTTAAATTAGCTTCAAAGCCATTTTTTTATTTTTCCATACAATATCTAGTGAGAGAGCAATATTGGCTATTTGTTATTTTACTTTTGTGACAATTTATTTATTATATTTAACATAATATACATTATGCGAAATTAGTTATCAGGTTAGTGAAAACTACGATGTAATAAAATCACAAAGTTATGCACAGGTAACAAATACTATTATAGATGGATAAAATCTAGAGATTTAAGACCTTGTCACAGTAAAAATACACAAAATATTAACGCAAACTTAGAAATGTAAATACAAGTTAAAGAAATCTTTGCTCAATGAACTAAATTAAAGTGCGGTCATTTTTTATGAGAAATATTAGGTTTATTGATTAGAAAAAATAAGACTAAAAATAAATGCTGATAACGCTACGTGAATTCTGATGAGAAATCAGGGTAAATTGTACTGATAATTAAAATATCGTTGGTTTGGTTATTTTCTAAAAAAATATATTTTATGATATGTCGAGAAGCAAAATTAGGAAATTTAGCTTTTTTACATTTTGTTAACCCATATAAAATACATTAAGTTTTCATGTGACAAGGTCACCTTTAAATATAAAACTTTCGCTTAGTATGTTTATCTTTTTGTTTTTGAAGTTATTTTTAGCTGTTCTTTATGTGATTGTATCCCTTACCTCTGGCTTTATAGCGAAAAAATTATTTGTGATCCCTTTCACAAAAGCGAAATAAATCCATTTACTTGTTATGGGTTTATGATATTAATTAACAACTTTTTAACATAAAGCTCATCGGAGGTCTTATGACTTTTCAACTCGCGAATCCCCTCTCTGATTTACGTCGGGAAATTACTCAATACTATCGAATTGATGAAAAAATTGCCGTCGATAATTTGCAACAAACGCTGATTTTCACGCCAGAGCAAGAAAAGACAATTACGCAAAATGCAGTTGAGTTAATTCAAAAAGTGCGCAAGATTAAGCAAAAACAATATGGTGTTGATGCCTTGATGCAAGAATTTTCCCTTGGTGATGAAGAAGGCATTGCGTTAATGTGTTTGGCAGAAGCGTTATTGCGTATCCCTGATGATCAAACACGTGATGAGTTAATTTCTGATAAATTGAAAGAAGGTGACTGGAAATCACACATTGGTAAGTCGAATTCTTTCTTTATTAATGCCGCCAGTTATGGATTACTACTGGGAAAAAATATTAGTAACTTAGATGATCAACAACTCTCCACTGCCCTCACCAAAACCCTCACTCGTCTCACTACCCCTTTAATGCGCTTAGCAATGTTACGTGCCATGAAAATTTTGGGACAACAATTTGTCACTGGAACCACAATAAATGACGCCCTTGAACGTATTCGTAAAAAAGTAGAAAAAGGCTATAGTTTTTCTTTTGATATGTTGGGAGAAGCCGCGATGACCATGGAGGATGCCGATCGCTATTTCCAAGATTATATTAATGCTATCAAAGCGGTTGGCGAAGATGCCAAGGGAAAAGATATTTTCCGCGCCAATAGTGTTTCCATCAAACTTTCAGCACTTCATCCCAAATATTATCGTGCCAAATATGAACGTGTGATGAATGAACTTTATCCTCGCATTAAACAACTTTTTGTATTAGCAAACCAATATAATATTAGCGTTAACATTGATGCGGAAGAAGCCAGCCGCCTTGAATTATCCCTTGATTTAGTTGAAAAATTATTAGATGAGCCGGAATTAAAAGGCTATCGGGGTATTGGTTTTGTGATCCAAGCTTATTCTAAACGTTGCCCAAAAGTGATTGATTATTTAATTGCCTTAGCAAGAGAAAAACAGGCTTATTTGATGATCAGATTGGTGAAAGGTGCTTATTGGGACAGCGAAATTAAATGGGCGCAAACTGACGGATTAAATGCTTTTCCTCTCTATACTCGAAAAAATCACACCGATATTTCCTATCTTGCTTGTGCGAAAAAATTACTTGCGGCGCAAGATGTGATTTATCCTCAATTTGCTACCCATAATGTACAAACACTTTGTACAATCAATGAGTTAGGAAAAGGTAAAAAATTTGAGTTTCAATGTTTACATGGCATGGGCGAAACTTTATATGACAATGTTGCCGGCAAAGAGAATTTTGATCGCCTAGTTCGGGTTTATGCGCCGGTCGGTACCCATGAAACTTTATTGGCTTATTTGGTTCGTCGCTTGTTGGAAAATGGCGCCAACTCCTCTTTTGTACATCAATTGGTGGATGAAAATATTCCTGCAGAACAGTTGGTGACGCCGCCTTGGACAATTTATGCCTCATCTCAAGGTTTGCCAAATTTAGCAGTACAAACCGCAGATAAGCTCTTTTCTGATCGAAAAAACTCCTATGGTTTTGATTTAACGAATGAAATTGAATTGGCAAAATTGGAGCAAGAACTAAACACAAGTCAAATTGAAAATGCTTATTCGTTGCTA
The DNA here is from genome assembly GCA_900637275.1 of [Pasteurella] aerogenes. NCBI lineage: Bacteria > Pseudomonadati > Pseudomonadota > Gammaproteobacteria > Pasteurellales > Pasteurellaceae > [Pasteurella] aerogenes. The sequence continues at coordinate 854,529 of LR134362.1, read as the reverse complement.
AATATCAATGCGCAAGAAGATACAAGTTTTCATGCCCCAGAACAGGTAGTTTTCAATCCTGCTACACAACAACCGTTGGCAAAAATTCAATTTTTAAAGACGGAACAGGTAGAAAGTGTGTTTAATGCTGCAACTACTGATGAATGGCAAGCCAAAAGTGCGGTGGAAAAAGCGACGATTTTACGCAAAACTGCCGATCTTTATGAGCAAAATTATGCTTTATTAATGAAATTAGCGGTTTTAGAAGCGGGCAAAACTTTACCGAATGCCATTGGCGAAGTACGCGAAGCAGTAGATTTTCTACGTTATTATGCGGCGCAATTGGAAAAATTAGCAAGTTTAAGTCAATTAGCCGAACCGCGAGGCAAAGCACTTTGTATTTCCCCATGGAATTTCCCATTGGCGATTTTCACAGGGCAAATTTCTGCCAGTTTAGCAGCTGGCAATGTGGTGATCGCCAAACCTGCAGAACAAACCTCATTAATTGCCTTTGCCGCAGTGCAATTATTTTACCAAGCCGGACTTCCCCGCTCCGCGTTGCAATTAGTTTTAGGTGATGGTGAGTTAGGTGCAGAATTGGTCAAACAACCATTTAATGCGGTCGTCTTTACCGGTTCAACGGAAGTCGCAAAATTTATTAATACACAATTGGCTCAACGTGATGATGAACCTTTATTGATCGCAGAAACCGGTGGGCAAAATGTTTTGGTTGTGGACTCCTCTGCCTTGCCGGAGCAAGTGGTAGCAGATGTATTAAGTTCTGCCTTTGATTCAGCCGGTCAACGTTGTTCCGCTTTACGTATCTTGTTGTTACAAGAAGATATTGCGGAAAAAATTTACCCAATGTTAACGCAAGCCATGCAAGAATTGTCAATCGGCAATCCGCAATTTTTAGCCACGGATATTGGACCGGTGATCGATTTGGAGGCAAAACAGCGCTTGGAGCAACACAAAGCGAAAATGCGTCAAATTGCACAACGTTACGTTGAATTGGACACGCCGACAGAAGGTCACTTTGTTTCCCCTGCGATTTATCAGATCGCCGATTTATCACAACTTAACCAAGAGGTTTTTGGACCAATTTTACATATTGTCACTTACCAAAAATCTGAATTATCTGCGCGTATTGATGAGGTCAATAATAAGGGATATGCCTTAACTGGTGGCTGCCATAGTCGCATTCGGAAGCAAGTGGACTTGGTGGAAAATCGATTAAAATGCGGAAACTTTTATGTAAACCGCAATATTATCGGTGCGGTTGTCGGCGTTCAACCATTCGGCGGACATGGATTATCCGGAACCGGTCCGAAAGCCGGTGGCGAATTTTATTTACAACGCTTAACCCAAGCAAAACGCTACTACAGTGAATTTGGACAAGCATCACATTTAGTCCATCAACGTCCGATTGTACCGAGTATCACCGGTGAAGAAAATTCCTTAGCCTATTTGCCTTGCGAAGTCGCCATTTTAAACGGAAATTTGGAACAAGCGCGAAATGCAGCAGATAAATTATTATCTCAAGGTTTTAGTCTTTTAGTAGAACCAAGTCATCCGCTTGCAAATATTGCTGATAAAGGTATTCGCGTATCAACTGAATTAGGTACTTGTCAAAAAGGCATTTATCTTGAACCATTAAGCCAAGCGCAGCGGATTTGGCTGGCTGAACATAGTAAAGCGATTTTTAAATGTGTTGATTGGCAACAAGAACAAGACACCTTATTGTTATTTGACGAATTTTCACGTAGCGAAAATACCACCGCTGCCGGCGGAAATGCGTCTTTAATGGCGATGGAAGAACAATGATTTAGGAGCGCAATTATGCAAAATTATCAAATCTATATCACCTTTGGTCTCTATTTAGTGATTATTTTAGGCATTGGCGTGTATGCTTATCGTTCAACGAAAAACTTTGACGACTATATTTTGGGTGGCCGTCGTATGGGCGGCTTTGTGACTGCTATGTCCGCCGGTGCATCCGATATGTCCGGTTGGTTATTGATGGGGCTACCGGGTGCTATTTTTGCCTTTGGTTTATCCGAAGCCTGGATTGCAGTCGGTTTAACGATCGGTGCATATTTAAATTATCGGGTGGTCGCAGCACGCTTACGGATTTTTACCGAAAGCTACAACAACGCTTTAACGTTACCGGAATTTTTTGCACAACGTTTTCCACGCCAGAAAAAAGCGTTAAAAATCATCTCATCTTCTATCATACTGTTTTTCTTTACTATTTATTGCGCCTCCGGTGTGGTTGCTGGTGCAAAATTATTCCAAAGTTTGCTTGGTCTAGAATATTCCAGCGCACTTTGGCTCGGTGCATTAGCGACCATCATTTACACTTTTATCGGCGGTTATTTAGCTGTTTCTTGGAGTGACACAATTCAAGCAACCTTGATGATTTTCGCTCTATTATTAGCCCCTATTATGGTATTAATTCATCTTAGTTGGGATGATATTGAGGTGGCACTGGAAGCCAAATCACAGCTCACCCAAATCCCATATTCCGACTGGTTGTATAATGTTTCCGGTATCGGCGTCATTTCCGCTTTAGCTTGGGGATTGGGCTACTTTGGTCAACCGCATATCCTCGCCCGTTTTATGGCGGCAAGCTCAGTGCAAGCTTTGGATAAAGCGAGAACTATCGGGATTACTTGGATGTTTTTATGCTTAGGTGGTGCGGTGGCGGTTGGCTATTTCGGTTTAGCCTATTTTACGGTCAATAATATTGCCTTGGATAATAGCGAAGCAATATTCATCGAATTATCCAAATTAATGTTTAATCCATGGATTGTTGGTATTGTATTATCAGCAATTTTAGCAGCGGTAATGAGTACGTTATCGGCGCAATTATTAATGTGTTCAGCAGCAATAACCGAAGATTTCTACAAAGGCTTTATCCGCAAAGGTGCCTCTACCCAAGAATTGGTGTGGATTGGACGGATTATGGTATTAGTCATCTCGGTCGTAGCAATTATTATTGCTCAAGATCCAAATTCTAAAGTGATGGGCTTAGTATCTTACGCTTGGGCAGGCTTTGGCGCCGCATTCGGTCCGGTGGTGATTCTTTCCTTATTTAACCGTAACATCAGCTCAAAAGCTGCGTTATGGGGAATGTTATCCGGCGCGGTCACTGTCGTTGCCTGGTCTCCATTAATGAAATATCTTGGTTGGGCAGATTTAGCAAAACTTTATGAGATTATCCCAGGTTTCCTTGTCTGTTCCTTTATTACACTCACCTCCTCTATCTTCGCGCCGGTACACCCGCAAGTCGCAGAACAATTCGATGCTGCATTAGATGATTTTAATCAGAAAAAAGCATTGAATTAATTCGTTCTCGTCTTCGTCTAAAACAAATAAGGGGAATAAACATTCCCCCTTATTTTCGCCATATACTTTTAAAATTGTGACAACGTCACCAATTATCCCAATAACTTCACACCATATTCATACACTTGCTGCAATAAAGCTAATTTTTCTGGGTTATCTTGCTGCTCTTGAGCTAGTTTTTGCAAATCTTGCTCAAATTGCTCCGCACTTTTTTCCAATTTTCGCCGGCGGTATCTTTGCCATTGCAACTGTTCCGTGCGCGTTAAGGTTTTATAAAAATGTCTGGCGCGATAATGAAATAACAATGGTTCTATGCGCTTGTCTTGGAAAGTTAATTGATGATCTGCTAATTTTTCCGGCGGTAAATCGCGCAAAATCGCCATATTATTTTTATCGTTATAGCCAAAAAAGCCACTGTATAATTCCGTTTCTACATCTTCACTGGGTTCAAATGACCGATCATCATTAAAAATTTCAATCACTTTATCCCGAATATTAACTTGGCGCAATTTAGCTAAATTTTGCAAACAAAAGTCGCGATTAATGCCTAAACGTTGCGCATTTTCGGGTAATAAAGTTTTCGCCGGCGCTAAAATAGGACATTTATTAATATGCACCAATTTTAATGGAACCGGCAGTATGCCTTGCGCTTCAAGCTCAACTTTTGGCGTATATAAAATCTCGCGTAATTCTACCGCACTTTTACTGAATAAGTCGCTAATATCGCGTGCTAAATCGCATACAATGACCGCATTTTGATTGCTCGGATGCCATGCTAAAGGAACTACCCAACTGGTATTACCGCGATAATTGCCTAACATACCGGAAACGTGAACCAGCGGTGTTAATGTTGCGGTGTCTATCAGTTCCGCGAGAGATTTTTTATCTCGGTGCGTAAAAAAATATTGAAATAATTTAGGTTGCTTTTCTTTAATAAGTTTTGCCATAGCAATGGTCGCATAAACATCCGCCATCGCATCATGTGCATTACTATGCTCAATGCCATTGGCTTGAGTTAATTTTTCCAGCCGAAAAGATGGCATTCCGTCTTCATCGTATGCCCAATTAATCCCCTCTGGACGCAAGGCATAACAAGCACGCACAATATCCAACAAATCCCAACGGGAATTTCCGTTTTTATAACTATATTCATAAGGATCAATAAAATTGCGGTAAAAGGTATAGCGTGTCATTTCGTCATCATAACGAATATTATTAAAACCCATAATACAGGTGTTCGGTTGGCTAAATTCAGCTAAAATACGCGCGGCGAATTCCGGCTCGGAAACCCCTTTTTCATTACATTCTTGCGGCGTAATCCCCGTGACCAAAACCGCTCCTGGCGAAGGTAAATAATCATTAGTTTGTTTGCAATACAACATCACCGGCTCGCCGATAATATTAAAATGCGCATCAGTACGAATACCGGCAAACTGCGCTGGACGATCGGACGCCGGATTGATACCAAAACTTTCAAAATCATAAATAAAAAAGGAAAAATCAGATTGCATCGCGAATTTACCCAATAACGTGATCCCAGTAAAATAAACAAAGAATGGATAATATTCCAACAATTATCCCTACTCCATTGATTTTGCTTATTTTTTCTTTAAATATGAATGCGCCGACTAGGGTACCTAAACAAATTACCCCTACATTCATGCCGGCAAAAACTAATGTCGGATTTTCACTAAAATGTTGATGAGCTTGAATATAAAACAGGATGTTCATAAAATTTAAGCCACCAAGGAGAATTCCGCCCAGCAAACTTGGCGCAGTCCAACGGGTTCGTTTCAGCAGTAAATACATAAATATCACACAAGCCGCCAAACAAAAAGAGATAAAAAGCGTGGTAGCAAATGCGGCGCCCATTTTGGCGGTTTGTTTGAATAAAATATCAATAATGCCATAACCAAACCACACTAATATTAAACTGATAACGCCTTTGAGACTGCCTTGCATCTGCGCAGCAGGCTTAGTGAGCAAACAAAATAAGGCTAAAAATGCTAAAATAATTCCGAGCAACCGTGCTTGGCTTAATTGCTCATCAAATAACAAAAAGGCGGCAACAATCGGTAAAAATAAAGACAATCGTTGTGCAGCATCTGCGCGGACAATACCGGCAAACTCCACCGCTTTCGACATAATAATAAACACCGTTGGCAACAAAATCCCCAAGGCAAAAAAGATCGAAGAATGTTCGCTTTGTACAATAAAATCGGTAAATGCCAATCCTTGAAAATTCGGTTTCAGTAAAACATAACTCAATCCAAGTGCAACGATATAATTAAAGGCAATCGCTTGCTCAAGTATAATATTGCGTTTCCGCGCCACTTTCAGTAATACCGAAACCGCCACACTACAAAGAATAGCAAGAAAAAGAGAATGCATGGGATACCTTCTATTTTTTGGTAAAAGTGCGGTCAAAATTTAGTTATTTTTAACCGCACTTTTTGCTCACTAGGCGCTGGCGCCAAATCCGCGTAAGCCAACCACATGAACTTGTTCTTGGTTACCGGAGATTTTACGCACTAATTTATACGTAGTCCCTTTTTCTGGGCTAATATTTTCCGGCGCTGCGATAAGCAATTGCATATCCAAGCGTTCACACAATTCGAACAAGGTAGAAATGGATTTCGCATCCAAACGCGCCGCCTCATCTAAGAATAACAAACGACATGGGATAATATCTTTACCGCGAATTCGGCGGCTTTCTTCTTCCCAACTTTGAACGACCATCAATAAAATAGACATCCCGGTACCGATAGCTTCACCGGTGGACAATGCGCCACTTTCCGCGCGCAACCAACCGTCCGCGCCACGATAGACTTCCACTTCAAGATCGAGATAATTGCGATAATCCAACAATTCTTCACCAATGGTTTGTGCAGTGCGCTGCCCCATATCGATATGTGGATTAATGCGTTGATATAATTTCGCTATTGCTTCAGAGAAGGTCATACGGTTGTCACTGAATAAATCTTGATATTCCGCCTGATTGCCGGATAACGCATCTAACAACATCGCATGAGTATCCCGAATATTCACCACCAAACGTACGGATTTTACTTGCCCGAAAGCAATATTTTGCAATCCTTGGTTCAACATACGAATTCGGTTTTGCTCGCGCTGAATGGTTTTGCGCATAATATTCGCCACACTTTCCGAACTGATCGCCAATTTTTTCTCGCGTCCGGTTAACTCATCGGTTAAACGAGAAAGCTCAATTTCCATTTGCTCAATCGCATCAATCGGATCGTCAGTTTTGATAATATCTTGACGAATACGTTCGCGCAGATGTTGATACACCGCAATAAAGAACCGCACTTTGTTTTCCGGTTTACGACTATCTTCTGAAATACGTAAAGCATCACGCAAATATTCGTTATCGGCAACCGCCGTTCTCAATGCACCCAAGGCTTTATCTGACATTGAACGCAAATCATCTGCTGATAAATATGCCAATTCGCGACGATTGAGGCGCTTTTCCACATCACTGTTGCGAGATAAACGCAGCACCACACACCAACTCACTTTTGCCGCAACCACTAATTCGCGCTGGGTTTTATAATCCCGCTCTGCTTTACGAATACGACGCGTTAAATTCTCGCTTTCTGTTTCAATTTGCGTTAATTGTTTTTCAATATATGTACGACGTTGGCGACTGGTTGAAAGTTGTTGATACAATTCATCACGACGAATACGAGCGCGCTCTTCCGCACCATCATCAGCACGTACACCAAGTTGACCGATTTCCTCAATCAGTTCATTTAACATTTTGTTTTTTTCATCAAAGGAACTGCGTAATTCAATATAAACTTGGTTATATTGAGCAAAACGCACTTGTTTTTGTCGCACAATTTCGCGTTGCTGTTCCCGTTGTTTTTGTACTTGTTCCAAACGTTGGCGCAACTGTTCATTTAATTCGGACGTTTCAGATTTCACTGTATCTTCATAGCTGAAATGCGCCTTACGTTGCACCACATCAGCCAACGCAAAAACACGTTGTTGAATTTGTTTTTGTAAACCGACCGCACTTTCATAATCCGCTTTTAAGCGTTCATAATTTTCCGGATCACTTTGCAAGGTATTGGCAATCGGTTCCAATTGCGCTAAGGCATTGCCATATTGGCGGATAAAATGCGCATCTTGTTCTGCTACATCCAATTGTTCGCGACATTCTTCAATACGATCCAATAAAGTCTCATCCGCCAAAACATTTACTTGCGGCAACAATTTATTCAACAATTGCATTTTTTCTTTGGCATTATCCAATTGCATCCGGATTTGTTGTTCACCGGTACTAAATTGGTTAAGTTCGCGCTCAATTTCATTACGTTCGCGTTGCAATTCCGCCATTAAGGTTTCTGGATTAGGTAAAAATGCCAAGGCTAAATGTAAACCGACAAATTGGCTAAAATGCTCATGCAAACGCTGACATTTTTGCACATCAAAAGCACGTTGCGCATATTGTTCAGCAATTTCATCACGTTGTGTTTGTAACTCTTCTAAGCGTTTTTCCCGTGCCGCACGACCGAACAACGGAATCTCCGGGAATTTGGAATAACGCACTTCGCGATTTGACACTTGTACCACTACGCCCAATTCCAACTCTTGCGCATTAAAGACATTATCATCAAATTCTGCCGGATCGCCTTCAATTAAATATAAATCTTCCGGACAATCTTCCAATTGGCTCAACTGTTCTTTCACTGCGGCTAAATCGCGCACCACAATCGCATGGCGTGCCGGTCCATATAACGCTGAGAAATAAGGCGCATCTTCAATCGGCACATCATCATATAATTCAGACAACAATACGCCACCAAAACGCTCGGCAAGCGCATTCAAACGCGGATCTTCCGAACCGTCCGGCTGACTTAAACGAGAAATTTGCTCATCTAAATGTTGACGTTTTTGCTCCAATTGATCGCGTTCAATAGTAAATTCACGCTCTTTCACCAATTGCGCCTGCATAAAATTCATCACATCTTGGCTATCAGAAAAATTCGCACCACTTTGTTCTTGCAAACGTTCCAATGCCGCTTGTGCGGTTAACCATGCCGGCGCTTTACGCGCATTTTCTTCATAAAGTGCGGTCAATTGTTCGCGTTTTTGGCGCAATGTCGAACGCTGCTCCACTTGCTCGGACAATTCAGCAGATAAATCTTCCACTAGCGCCTCTTGTTCGGCATAGAAATCTTCTAATTCCTCAACATTTTCCAAGGCTAAATTCGCGCGTTGGTTAAAATCTTTTAATAAACGCACCGCACTTTGTTGTTGAGCGTAACGTTGTTCTAATTCATGTAATTTACCGCGCAATGACGCACTTTGCTGTGCTTGCACTTTTTGGCGCGGATATTCACGCAACAAGGTTTTCGCACTTTCCCATGCCGCCGAACGCGGCATTTCGCCCGCAATGCTACATACCAACTGATAAGCTTTATCAAATTGTGTTTTCGCCGCTTCAGAAATGGACATTTTCTGCTCTAATTCCAGCACTTTCGCGGTAATATCTTCTGCTTGTGCTTCAAACTCCGCATAATAATCTTCCACATTTTTTACCGACAACTCGGCTAAACCGCATAAATATTTAGCTTTTTCCAAGGCGCTAATCGCTTGGTTATATTGTAAGGCGCGGGTTTGTTGTGCATCAAGCGCTTGTTGATAATCTGCCAATTGGTTACGTAGCTGATCTACTTCCAGTTCTACTTGCTCCAATTGCACCTGGCTTGTTTCTTGCTGTTCATTGGCTTCTTCAACCGCCATTTTTTGCTCTTCTAATTTTTCCCGTAAGGTGGCAACATCTTCATGATAACGAGAAATTTTTTCTTGATGGCGCAAAGCATTTAACACTAAATTTAAATGATCGACCGCACTTTGGTGATCCACTTCCAGCGTTTTTTCATTTTCAGCCAACTCTGCCGCTTCGCGACTTAAATCAATTAAGCGATGTTGCGATAAATCTTGTTCCGCTTTGGCTTTATACCAATCTTGACGGAAAGAAAGTGCGGTCTGAATATTGCCTAAACGCTCATTCGCGTTACGCATATAATCGGACGCGACATAATTGGTGGTTTCCGTGATCAAATGTTTAAATAAATCGCGATCAGCTTGCGTGACTTTAATTGCTTCAAGGGTCATGCGGTTTTCGCGTAACGCACTTTCCATATCTTGGAATGCTTTGCGCACGCCTAAATTTTCCGGCAATAGATAATCGCGTAAGGATTTGGTAATCGCACTAGAAATCCCACCGTATAAAGAGGCTTCGATCAATTTATAGAATTTACTACGATCGGAAGAAGAACGTAAACGTTTTGGAATAATACCCAAATCAAACATCATCCCATGGTAATCCGTGATGGAATGATATTGTTTAAATTGCGCACCTAAATTTTCAATTTTATCTTTTAGTTCATTTAAATTTAATACGCGCGCTTGGCGTTCACCGACGGTTTCCGTAAAAATTGCTGTCGGATTAAGAGATAATTCCAAGCCTTGAATCGAAAAAGTTTTAATATCAACTTTTTTATCGCGCCCCGCTACTTGCTGCAAACGAACACCAACAACAATACGTTGATGACGAGAATTAATCGTATCTAAGGCGGCATAACACACCCCCGGACGCAATTTACCGTGCAACCCTTTATCACGCGAACCGCCGGTTGAGCCGGCTTCCGTAGTATTACGGAAATGCAACAAGGTTAAGTCTGGGATTAATGCGGTAACAAATCCTGCCATTGTCGTAGATTTACCGGCACCGTTTCCGCCTGACAAAGTCGTTACTAATTCATCCAAATCAAAAGTACGCGCGAAAAAACCATTCCAGTTAATCAAGGTTAAAGAACGAAACTTCCCTCTTTCTACACTGCCGGATTGTAATGAGGGATTAAATTGTGACATTGTCACTGAAACGGTGTCTAATTCCTCTTGCTCCAAAGACATATCGTCAACGTCGTCGCTTGCAATAACGTCTTTTTCAAGATCAAGCATTGCGTTTTCTTGTTCAAATACGTCAGACATTATTCTTCTCCCTCTTGATCTTCAACATCTTCAATTTCTTCGTCTTTTTCCACCGCACTTTTTTCCAATTGTAAGGATTGCGGATTAGCGGCTTCCCCATCACGAATTAAACGTAATTGTGCTTCTAACGGATCATCACCGGAACGCACTTCCGCACCAAAACGGAAAACCGACTCGGAAATAGTAAATTTCCCGCTGTTTTGCTCACCAATCGTATGAATCATGCCCAAACGACGCAAACGTGTTAACGCAGCACGCACTTTTTCCGCTAATTTTTGTTTATCCAAATCTGAACCGGAAGAACGCTGATTTACCGCTTTTAATAATTTGCTTTCATCCGCCAAATTCAATAATTCGTCATACACTTCTTGGATAGTAAAAATCCCTTGTTGTGCCAAACGTTCCGGACTTAAATATAAATAACAAAGCACTTTGCCCACTAACATTTCCAGCTCGGTCAACACAGAACGCGCGATTAATGTTGTCGCTTTCGGGCGCAAATAGAAAAAACCTTCCGGCGCACGAATAAGTTCCACATTATAACGACGATAAAAGTTATCCAACTCTTGCTGAAAATCCAATAAAAATGCATGGTTATCCAAATGTTCCATGCCGATATGTTTACCTGAACGTAATTGGCTGTCCACCGCAGGAAACAACGGATTGGCAATCGCAGTTGCCAATTTGCTTGAAATTACATCTTGAAGATTATCTGTCATTGGTTCATCTCTTTATTTATATTCGTCAATAACGTGTGCCTGTACTTCGGCGCCCTGTTGATTAATCGCCTCCCATTGCGCATAAACGCCGGATAAATCCGCACTTGCCATTCCTAAACGTACCGCCTGATCAACGATAATACGCGCCACATCAAAATGACGAGACAATGGGTAATTTTCTAATTGTTCTTTTAAGACCAAACTAAGGTTAATCGGACGATTTTGCTCACGATAGGAGATTAATAAGGTTTGCATATGCTCCATAATTTGATCTTGTAAGGCGGAAAACTCTTCGAACTGCAGAGCTTCCGGCAATTCGCCTAACGCATCTTCTTCGCGTAGCATCAACTCCTCATCACGCAAATCGACTAAGCGCTCTGCCTGTGCGGTCCACAAATACCAAGGATGATCGAAATAATGGTGGATGGATTGACGTAAACGTTGTGAAAAGACTCGATTTTTATCCATATCAATAGCGGTACGAATAAATTTATGTACATGGCGGTCATATCCAATCCACAAGTCAATTGCCTGTTGTCCCCAACTGATAATACGATCCAGCTTGGCTTGTAAATCAGTAATAAGTTGATCGATAAAATACAATTCATCACGTCCGATCACACAATCTTGAATACGTAATAACTGTGCTTGCAGTTTATCGCCAGCGGCATTTAGCGTATCTTGTAATTCACGCAAATTGCCAGAGGTTTCATCTAATAATTTTTCACAACTGCTAATCGCTGCCTGCCAATCTTTGGTCAATAAATCAGCGATTTCTTCTTTAATTGTTTGCTGATTTTCATCCATCATGCGTTGAGAAAAATCAATGCTATCAAATATTTCTGCTACTGAATATTTTAATGGTGCAAACACATTACGCCGCCAATGAAGTTCATCACCATCTTCTTCCGCCGCCTCCGATGCCCGTTGAATTTCATCGGCAACAATCGAAAGTTGAACAGATAAACGCAATGCGGAAAATTCACGTTGTCGAATATAATAATCCGATACACCAACACCCAAAGGAGTTAAACGATAAATCGACAAGCCTTCGGTAAATTCACTGCTAAAACGATTTAAAAAACGCTGTTTTACCATTTCATTAATGGCATTATTCGCTCGTGTGGCAACGGTTTCTTGGGATTGTTCAAAAGCGGAAGAAATATGGCGGAAAATATCAACCAAATCGGTTTCCAACATTTCACCATCTAAGCGCTCGTTATTATAAATCGCAATCGCTAGTAAAAATGCCAAGCGTTCCGTAGGAAGGTTTAGGCTGAATTCACGTTCCTTGGCCCACGTCACCAATTCAGGAATGGTTTGTGATGCTTCAAACATTCAAAAATCTCATCATCATAGTAAAAAATAGACATAAAAGTGCGGTCGATTATACAGGATTTTTTAAGGATCTTGTAGCGTGAATTTTACCCAAAATATATAGAAAAATGACCGCACTTTTTACTAGGTTGAATTTCTGTAGTAAAGACAATAATATCTTATTATTCAATGTTACCGTAAATAAAAGGAGAATGTTATGAGAAAACCACTAAATGCATTAATAGTAAGTAGCTTGCTACTGACAATAAGCCAAAGTTTTGCCAGTGATAATCGCCTCCCATTGCCGGATCAGACGTTAATTAAAGCGGAAAAAGTTAATTTGCATTTTGCCCAAGCTCCCGCTCCGCAAGGGTTGGTAGAAAATTTGAAAAAAGGTGGTTATGTAATTGTATTCCGCTACACTGGTGCAGGCGGCTCACAAACTCCGGTAGAATCACAGGTTCGTTCAAAAGTAATTGATGATGGACAACGTATTTCAGATAAAAGTATTCAATTGATGAAAGCTTATGGAAAAAAATACAACGACCTCACTATTCCGGTCAACCGGGTTCTTTCTTCCGAATATTACTTCGTATGGCAACATGCACAAGCAGCATTTGGCCAACCTATCCAAATCAATCGAGATCTCACAGGTTCACTTTATTTCCATGATCAACGTGAATTGACAGAGTCATTACAAAATCTACGCAATCGTACGGTCACCCCTCCGGATAATGGACAAAATACAGTGTTGTTTACTCATCAAGGAAAATTTGATAAAGCCTATGGCTACTATATTCCCGCAGGCACCACTATTATTTTCAAACCAGACGGTTCATCACAACCTAAACTTGTTGCTGTTTTATCTTTTGAAGAGTTTATGAAGTTAAAATAAAAACCTCTTTTCTAAAAATGATTAAATTAGTTTGTTGACCCTAATTAAGTTAGTTCAACGGTCGTAGAAATAACAATCCGCACGTAAAACATGCGGTTTTTAGGCTACCCTATAACGGTTTATAATTGACGATTGATGTAGTAAGAGTGAATAGTAATCTTTTACTACCAAATAGAGATTGGCGAAAATGTTTTTAAAAATATCTCAGCCAAAACTTTATTGATTGTGGGCGAAGAAGATCAAAACGCACCTTTGGATACGGTCATTAAAGCCTATAAAGCCTTGCCTAATGCCGACATAGCTGTGATACCGAGTGCTGTTCACAGTGTGTTACCCAAAATTTTAAATATCAAATACCCGATTGTTCAAGCCCCAATGGCATAGCTATGTGTCGGTGGGTAATGGGATTTCTACCATTCATCGTGTAAAAAGTGTGCAGAAATTGATTGATGAATTGATGGGATAAGGAAAATGCCGTTTGAATTGGGGTTCAAACGGTATTTTGATTTATTTAACAAGCACCAATTGACGAGATGCTTCGCCATTTTGCACTTGACACCTTACTTGTTTGGCGTGTCCTGTGGCTTTGCCATTGATATATTCAGGGAAACGCTGAACCAAATCATGTTCCACCAAACTAAACTCATCACCACCATGATAATAAGCACGTAAATCAGGATGATCTTTGGCAGGGGTAAAGCTCATTTGGCTTAAAGATTGATTGCCATTCGCTGAAAATGCCAACACATCACCATAAAAAGGATCTTGAGTGTTTTGTAGATAAATCAACACTTCTGAATAACCATCACGGTTCATATCTTCAATTTCGGCATGGGTAATACGTTGATTTTTGATCGTGAAATTTTCATTAAATTCATGACTTAAACCACTGGTACGCACATTCACCGCATCACCTTTATGCTCTATAAAAAAGTGGACATTTTGTAAAGACAGCGTTTGGGCATATTTGGTGGTGTCAAGCCCTGTACGGTCAAGCTCAGCAACGCTTTGATAAGTGCCGATTAAACTGCCACCCCCTGAACAATACATCATCGCTTTATGACGGTCGCTGTCTTGGGCAGGTTTTATGTCAATACTGTTGGCATTCAATGTCAGATTGAGCGTCATATCGCCTTGCCTGATTTGGTAAAGATTAGTACTCACAGGATAGGCGATACCGTCAAATGTACAGGTTGGTTTTTTCTGATCAATGCGAGAGCGGATTTGCACTTTGAGCGTATTGTCCGTTTGCTGTGCAGTTTCAACCGCAACCCAGTCATAGCCTTGTTTACGTTTGTAATAATCACCACTGACATAGTTTTTGATCATTTGGGCTGTAGTGTTTGATGATGCTTCTGATTGTATTGCTTGTGATACCGTATAGGCAGTTGAGGCAGTGCATACTAAACTTGTACCTAAAAGGGTGATAGTATGAAGTTTCATAATGGCAACTCAAAAATGGACTTGAAATATCATCAATATTATTGATGAGCGTAATCTAAAGATAGTATGATAATACTATAATTGATATGTTGTTGTGTGAAAATAAGTTATTAAAAGCATGCCAGGATTGATTGGAGGTAGCAATAATAATTTTGTTTGAATGTTCTATTCAAACAACTTCAAATTTTGGTACTTTTATAAAGTGCGGTGGGATTTTCACGAGATTTTGCGATTGCAAAAATTTTGGAAATTTTCACAGCTTGTCATTTTCAGCCAGCCTGCCCCCCCCAACATCTCCCACCGTCCCATTTTTCCACAAAAAAATCAATCAATAAAAAAATATTTCCATACTTACAAAAATGTAAGTACTATCAAAATATTAACAATCACACTAAAATATGGCACATCCCATATCAATATTATTTTAGGAGCTTTTATGAGCAAAATTTTAGTCATCTCTGCTCACCAAGATTTAAATCAATCGGTCAGCAACCAATTAATTTTAAAAGAATTGGAAAACCATTTTGGCGACAAAATCAGCGTTCGCCGTTTATCTGATTTGTACCCTGATTTTAAAATTGACGTGCCAGCCGAACAAAATGCGTTGGTGCAAGCCGATGTGGTCTTGTTCCAATACCCGACTTTTTGGTTTAACACCCCTGCGATTTTGAAAAAATGGTTAGACGATGTGTGGCTCTACGGCTTTGCTTATGGCGAAGGTGGCGACAAATTGCACGGTAAAAAATTGCTCGTTTCTACCAGCACAGGCTCGCAAGAAGGCACTTATAATGGTGAAATCGTGGCAAAAATTGAAGATTTGGTTAAGCCTGTTAAGCATTCGGCTTTGTATTCAGGCTTTGAATGGCAAGGCGTGTACCCACTTTATGGTGCATTGTACATTGCAGGCGTGCATAACGATGAACATTTGGCACAAGTGCAAAACAATGCCAAAGCTCACGCCAAAACGTTGATTGAAAAATTGGAAAGTTTGGTTTAATTTTAGGTTTAACAAACACCGTTTGGAGCAATTCAAGCGGTGTTTTTGTTTGGAAATTTTGCAAAATATTTTCAGCCTGCCTGAACCACACTTTGTAACAAATATTCCCTTATCCAGCGTTGTATGGGGTCTTGGTGGTGTCTTTCGTGCCACACCAAAAGTTTATCATAGCCTTCAACGGTAAACGGCATTTCCAATACCGCCAAACCGTCATTGTCTTTGAGCAAATGGTGGGGAACAACCGCCGCATAATTACTTTGTTTCAAAATATCGGGAATGAGCAGAAAATTATTGACTGACATCATCACATTTCGGGTTTTGCCCAGTTGTGCCAACGCCTTATCAGTCGCCCCCAAAAATGCCCCGCCAAAATACGACATCAACACAAAATCCAAACGGCAAAAAGCGTCCAAATCCCACACTTCCCTTAAAACAGGGTGATTTTGGCGGACGGCACACACATAGCGTTCGTGATAAATCAGACGGCTGTGCAGATTGGGCGGTGCGGCTTTTTCGCTGACGATTGCCATATCCAGCACACCTTGTTCCAAAAGCATCGCAAGGTCATCTCGCCCCTGTATGGCAAAAAAAGCGGTTTTGACATTGGGGGCAAGTGATTGTAATTTTAACGAAAAAGGAATGCCAATACTGCGTGTGCCATTATCGGTTGCCCCGATTTTGATGACGGTAGTTAAGGTTTTGGGATCAAACTTGGTAGGCTGTGTCAGCACTTGAATTTGCGACATAATTTGTTTTAAAGGTTCTGCCAATGCCAAAGCACGGTCGGTCGGCACAATGCCACGAGATGAACGCACAAACAAAGGGGCGTCAAAATGGTGGCGTAGACGATTTAACATACTGCTGGACCGTAGGCTGGGTCAAATGCAAGCGTTCGGCGGCACGGCTGACATTTTTTTCTTGTAATAATATGTGCAGGGCTTTTAAAAGGTTTAAATCCAAATTGTTGAGTTCGAACATTGATATAAATCTCATCATCATAGTAAAAAATAGACATAAAAGTGCGGTCGATTATACAGGATTTTTTAAGGATCTTGTAGCGTGAATTTTACACGAAATTCCCCCAAAAATGACCGCGCTTTTGACAAGCTTGCAATTACCGAATAAACTGACAAAATTTGCTGTAATGCAAACTCATGATTACCGGTGGTTTATGAATGAGCGTTTATTAAATCACAGTGGCAAATACCGAGCGGTTTTTCTGGCTCAAAAATTAATTTAAGCGGAAAATTTTGAGGAATTCTATGATTCACTTTAATTATCGCCCTGAAATAGATGGATTGAGAGCTATTGCTGTTTTATCTGTGGTCATTGCTCATGCAAATGCCCAGTGGTTACCTAATGGTATTTTAGGCGTCGATGTATTTTTTGTCATTTCTGGATTTCTGATTACCCAAATTATTTATCACGAAATGACTCAAAATACATTTTCTTTTATTGAGTTTTATAAACGTCGTGCCAAGCGTATTTTGCCAGCACTATTATTAGTCTTAGCTATCACAACTATTTTTATCTCTATTATATTTATTAAACAAGATTTTATTGATTATCTTAAATCGATTCGCTCTACTTTATTATTTAGTGTAAATATCTTTTTTGCAAAAGATATTGATTATTTCGATATCACATCTCAAGAAAAACCATTACTACATCTTTGGTCGTTAGCGATAGAAGAACAGTTTTATTTTATATTTCCAATTATCTTATTATTATCAATTAAATTTCTTAAAAAGAAATACATTATTTGGCTAATTTTAACTTGTATTGTATTAAGTCTTTTATCTCAATTCATTCCATCTGATAAACAACAATATTATTTGCCACATATCCGCGCTTATGAATTATTGATTGGCTGTTTATTTGCTATTCTGCCTAGAAAATCGCTGCCGATTTCGATACAATGGACGGCATTACTTGCTATATTAATTATATTTTTTCTTCCTAAAGTATATTTTAGCATTGGTCATGGCTATATCGAAAGATTGTTAGTGTGTGTCAGTACAGCCTTATTGTTAAACAATAACAACTCAAGCACGACCCCACTTACACCAAATAAATTATTAAGTCATCCCTTTTTTATCTTTTTTGGTTTAATTTCGTATTCTCTATATTTATGGCATTGGGTTATTTTTGCTATATTACGCTATGTTTACATGCCGAACGAATTACCATTAACGTTTCTATTTTCTGTCATCTTTATAAGCATTATTTTAGCCTATCTAACTTATAAAGTTGTAGAAAATCCAATAAGAAAAATAAAAAACTTCACGGATAAAAAATTTTTACTTTCTATATTGGGATATGTTGTAGTTATAATATTCATATCAGTATTTATTCATTTTTATAAAAAAATAGAGGATAATATTGTTCCTCAACATCTTGTTTGGGAAAAGCATATCTGCTACGACAAATATTCTGATATGCCTTGTCTTCAAGGCGATATTTCATTAAAAACACCAACTATTTTAGCCATAGGTGATTCCCATTCAGCACAATATAATCAATTTTTTAATTATTTAGGTCAAAAAGAGCATTGGCTTTCTTCTGTTATTTCAGCACACAGTTGTCCTTTTTTAATTGAACAAAGACGACCTATAAAAGAAAACCTCGCTGATAAAAAAACAGCTATTAATTGTAATAATTATCGTGATTTTATTGATACACAGATTCAATATTACGATACGATTTTCCTTCTTGGATATTGGGAGAAATATATTCCAAGTGATAATGATGAAACGCAAGAGATAAATTTTCTAACACACTTTGAAAAGACCTTACAATATTTACTCCATCAGCATAAAACGATTTATGTTTTTGCCGATAATCCTACCATTTCAGTACAAGGAACTCGTTACTATTATTTAACGCAAAAAGGATTATCATTTATTTTACCCAAACTCACAATATCTTCAAAATCAGCTAAAGCAAATCAACTTATGAAAAATATTGTCAAAAAATACCCGCAAATTATTTGGGTTGATCTCAATCCTTATATTCCAAAGGATTTTATGATTAACGGTTTGCCAATCTATAGGGATGATGATCATATTAACCCTTATGGTGCAAGAAAAATTGCTGAACATTTTGCGGAAAAAGAAATATTGATAAAAAAAGTTCTGTAATGATAGGCAGTTCTCAAAGTACACCAAACATAAATGTCGTTAAATGAAACTTAAAAAAGCTCTTAATTTACTATAGGTTAAGGGCTTTTTAATGCCTCTTGTTGCAAAGATACAACTAGAAAAATTTTTAATGTACAAAAATCTTACTACAAACAAATGAATATCCGATTTAGCGGCAATGGTTGAAGTCGTCTCAACCGGCGCATCAAGTCTAATCTTCGTTCCTTTAACATAGACCTCCCCGGTTGAGATAACGTCAATTCCGCTTTCTTTGAAGAAAATATATTGATGAGGAACACCATTAAGAAAACCACCAAAATAAAGCCCATCCGCATAATCAAACTTGCGTAAACTTTGCGGTGTAGAGGGGCTTTATTCACTTTTACCGAGGAAATATCTCGACTACAAAATCCACACATCCCAATATCCCCCACTTGAGGATCAATAATGACCGCATTTTTCCCGCCTTGTAAGGAAAATAAGGAATATTATGAATAATGCCATGCTCATGTGCGATACCGTCGCTATCTAGCTGTGCGACCATCGGCTGCACATCAACGGTACCAACCGGATTAACGCCCGTTGCATTAACGGATTTAACGTGAACCAACATTACAGTTTGGATGCGATTAATGAGGTTTTTGATGATAAACCCTATTTCTCCACTGCCGATTTTGCTTTGTTCCTCCGTCATTTGACCGAATTTACTTCGCAACTTTCACCTCCCCACTCCACTGCTCCTATTGGCATCCACTTCACTAAGCCAACGTCCGCCGGATATTTCGCTTTCTAAATAATGCGTTAAGCCAAAAACATGCCATGTGGCATTTGTTGAATCAATAAAACTGTTTTTAATCTCAATATTTCCGTGCATTTTTATCAACGGATCGAACAAGCATTGAAAGCTAACTGATACGGTTTAAACGCCTTTAAAGCCATTGGTGCAGTAATTGACGTGATCGGTAAATGCCCAAAGTGCGGTAGTAAATTGCGCTTGATTAAACTAATTACATCTTTTTGATAATCAACAGAAAAATTCTTTTTCGTTTTGCGATACTCTAACCACGCCCACACAACAGATTCATAAGTATTATTTAATTCAGCTAGTTTTGCTTGCTGTTCTTGCTCGCGGTGTTCTTGCGGATCGACGTTTTGAGTGAGTAGAGCATTAAAATCATCTCGAATTTGGCGCGCCTGTTGTAGTGATACGTCAGGATAACGCCCAATACTGATTAAAACTCTTTTCTTTGGCTGTGTGAAAGGCTTGTAATAATTAAACCGCCATAACTTAGCCCCATTAGGCTTAATCAGCAAATAAAGCCCCTTTCTGTCTGCTAACGTAAATTCTTTTGCTTGTGGTTTTGCTTTGTCAATTTGCGTTCCGCTTAGTGGTGTGGTTGTGCGTGCCATAATTGCCCCTTATTCCGTATAACTATCGATTTAAAAATAGGTATAGCAATTTCTTTATAACTATATGATTTTTATGTAGATTTCGTGTTTTAGTTATACGACTTTAGTTATATGCTCACCAGTATAACTAAACGTGTTACTAAAAGTCTAGGATTTCATAGGAACGTACAGGCAATAAAAAACCCCTTGAAGCCAGTATTTTCAAGGGGTTTTAGGATTTCATAAAATCGCTTTGGAATATGTTTTGGTGGAGCTGGGGGGAGTTGAACCTAATTAGTAACACATTGATTAAATTAAATATATAAAAAATTAAAAAAATAAAACTTACTTTACTTACTACATAAACTCAAAACTTATAAACTTGCAAAAAGCACATATCTCTCAAGGATAATAAATGTGATTTAGATCACAAATCTAAAAATGAGTAAAAAATAATTATATTCCTTGATGGCTTTGGTCTTGAAGATACACAAGCTCACCGTTCTGAGTGGGCGACTTATAAAATCACAAAATAGTTATGCATCAAGGAATGGATCTAGGTTATACGCCTAGCAATTTAAGAACTATAAGAGTAGTTCACAATCTCACGCAAACTGAAGTTGCGAAGATTGTTGGGGCTAGTCAGCGTATGGTTATGAGATGGGAAACGGATGTAAACAACACATCAGCTCACTCAGATATGCCATACGCAAAATGGCTTGTTCTAATAAATCATTTATTGGATAAATAAGCCTCCCAAACAGAGGCTTCCCTTTATGACTAAACCACAATATCCCCTTTCTCTTTTAAATACCGATAAATGCGATCTAGCATGATCTGTGTCGGCGTTTTCCCCAAATCATCTTCGGTTAACGGAGCATCTAGAATGCCTTTCGCATTTTCGCTATCGATCCATTTGTAACTTTCAATGATTGGTGTGAAGTCGGTTACTTGACCGTCCTCATCAACTCCTGTGCCGATAACGTATTTTGCATTAATCGCACCGTCATCTTGAATAGAATATGTAGCAATAGTTGAATACATTGGGTTTAAGATTTTATTGAATGTTGTCATAAGATTTTCCTTTGTTGTGACTAAATTAAAGACTTACTATTGTTCTACTTGAAACCATCATCAGCTCTGTTATAAGAGAGAATAAATTTTGTGTGGTGAGGTAAATAGATATGCTTACTGTGTATTCCGTATTTTTTAATAAAATTCCTCCATTCTCAAATGCACCGGAAACATTAGGTGTTATTGTAGTTGTTTCACGCGTAGCTTTTGGATAACGAACTGAGTCATATATATCCTTCGTTGCCCAATATTCTCTGCTACTTATGGATCTATCGATAGAATTTGTCATGTAAACATACCGATCTACTGGTGCAGATTTAATTTTAAATTTTACAATATGCTCATAATATTTTACATTTACCCCAATCCCCGAACCATAAGTTTTGCTATATTCAGCTCCGGTAAGCTTTGAGGTAAAAACCGCTCTTTCAAAGACATTCCCGCCAATTAATTGAGTTACTTCTAATGCTCCTGTAAACTTGCCAGTAACACTTTCAAGACGCGCACTCTTTATTGTTGTCCCTGTTATCGTTCCGCCACTTATCGTTGTACCTGATATACTCCCCGCGGTCACAGTCCCTAAATTCGCACTAATCGCAGACAAACTACTGATATTTAGCTTATCCGCGGTAAGCGACTTAGATACAATATGCCCCGCATTAATCGAGTTAGCCGACAAATGACGAGTAGCTATAGCTCCACTGGCGATTTCATTTGCGGTGATAGTGTTCGCTGCTATTTGTTGAGCGGTTATTGTATTTGTAACAATACTGCCACCATGTATCGCTGTTACACCTGAATTTTGCCATGCACTAGGTTCTTTGGTGTATTGTGTGCATTCTTCGAGCATAGGTCGTCTAATAATAAACATTGGATTATCTTGACCGTTTTGCCCCCAAGTGTTAATAATTAAACGATAATTGGTTTCAGCAGAATTGGTAGCATTTGTTTTGAACAAGATCCAAATACGATATGAATTTTCAATACCAGTATCAATCGTATTGTTTGGATAACCTCCTGTACGTCCTCGCCCACTCCAACTTCTACTGATAACTTGTACGCCACCACCCTCAATGTTTAAATCAACATAACTTCTGTGTCCGCCTACATAAGCAGAAAAACAATAATATGTGTTCGGTGTCAATTTCATATCTTGATACAGACCACCTAATCTTACGTCCCCTGTAATTGATTTACGATTACGCTGTAATCTAAATTGGTTTTCTGTCGGTAAATATGCTCCACCTTGATATGTACCAGTGGCATTATTAAAACTATATCCGTTATTCTCAATGTTGTTTGTATCGACATAATAATGCCAACCATTACCGTTATTAGCAAAAATCGGGTTATACAACAAATTCCCACCCAACCCAATCGCCAATTTATCCGCAGTTAGCTCCCCTGCTGCGACATGATTTGCTCGGATTGCTCCTGCTGCAATCGTGGCAGTAGTCACTGCATTCGCGGCTATTTTACCTGCAACAATGGCATTAGCTTGAATTGCATTTGCACCCACACTATTAGCACTTAATTTCTCGGCTGTGATTGCCCCTGCTGAAATCTTAACTGCTGTAATAGCATTTGTAGCAATGTTATCAGCCACAACAGCGTTAGTTGCAATTTTACCTGCAACAACAGCTCCAGACTGAATTGCATTTGAACTAATAGCATTAGCTTGGATTTGGCTTGCTCCTACACTTCCAGATTGTAAGTGTGTAGCCCCAATTGCTCCAGCTTGTATTGCATTCGTACCGATGCTATTAGCTGAAATCTGATTAGCAGAAATCGTACCGGTTAATTTTGTTGTAGGTATAGACGCCAATTGTGATACTGCAATTGTACCAGTAATCTTATTTGCGCTAATTCCTTGTAATTGACTGTCTGTCAATTGACCACTTAATTTACTGGTAGGAATGGTTGGCATGTTTGTTAATGAGAGCGTACCAATGACTTTAGTCGCATCAATAGACTGAATTTGTTCATCGGTCAGTTTACCGGCCAAATTGGCAGTCGGTATTGGCGCGAGTTGCTCCGGTTGAATAATACCTTTAATCTCATTGGCAAAGACTTCTCCACTATCTGCAACGTAAACCGTACCATTCCATGTGTACAACTTGCCATCTGCAGTGTTGTGTATTTGGCGATAGCCCAAGAACGTGTTCACATCCAGTCCAGAAACAGTTTTTATCATCTCGAGATTGCGCGCCGGCAAGGCGGTATCAATCACTTCGTCAATGATATTTTGACTTAACTTCTCATTTAATAAGCGCAATTCTTCGTCAATATCGACCGCACTTTCACCACGCAACCCAGTTTCTTGATAAAATGGTCCGGCGTTTTGCCCTCGCACATGACGCAACCAGTAATAACGAACCT
The DNA here is from genome assembly GCA_900637275.1 of [Pasteurella] aerogenes. Classification (NCBI taxonomy): domain Bacteria; kingdom Pseudomonadati; phylum Pseudomonadota; class Gammaproteobacteria; order Pasteurellales; family Pasteurellaceae; species [Pasteurella] aerogenes. The sequence continues at coordinate 830,826 of LR134362.1, read as the reverse complement.
GTCTTGCCCCGACCGTGTGGCTATACATATGCGCATTAACTTTAGCTAAACGTTGAGATTGGCTAAAATTATCACTATCCGCTACAAAGATTTCAGTTTGAGTAATATCATCAACCCACTTCCAAGATAATGTGATTTCACCAAGTCCACCTGACACATTGACTTCTTGCGGCACCGGAGGACGGTCAATCACAAAGGTTTGCGTTTTTTCACTCACCACCTGACCACGAGAATTTTTCGCATAAATGATAAGCTGATATTCGCCATCCGGTAATCCATCAAGGCTAATATTCGGTGAGGTTAACCCTTTATCAAATCGGTATAATTTTCCCGCTTTGATAATTTTAATATCATAGGTTAATGCCCCGTCACCGGTAGAAATATCGGCGACAACATTGACTTTTCCATCAAACCCAACACCAATATCAAGATGTGTAATTTGTGCGGCTTGGTATAACGTGGTCGCAATCGGTTCAAAATGCGCGCCATTATCCACAATTGCCTCTTTTTGTGGTTCATGTTGCAATCCGGTGATGGTATAAGTCCCATCATCATTTTCCGCAATTGCCATGGCTTTATAGCGTTTTGAGCGAATTTGTTGTGTAGATAAGGACCATACACCATATTCCGCCAATCCCACCGGTGCGCGATCTAAGGTTACTTGATTGCCATTTACTACCCCGAGAATTTTAAGCGTGTTTTGTGTAGCGTTACCATCAATATAACTGAAATAACTGTTGTCACTTAGTTCAATTTCGCGATCTAAAGTGACCGTTTTATCCTTAATTGCCAATACGCGACCGCCAATATCGGTACCCGCATAATGATTATCTGCCACCTCAAAAATATCACCCGGAATATGCATCAAACCTTCACGTCCAACACTGAACGTAATCGTTTCTTTTTCCAGTTTTTCCGTCTCTAAAATCCAACGTCCAGTGCGATAAGCTTGTCCTCTTGAAGTACAACCGAACGCTGTGACTTTCTTAACATTTAAGCCATGCTTGCGAATTAATTCGTCATCCGAGACATATTCAATTTTCTTCTGATAAAAATCGGATTTATCTAAATACTCCACATGGATCGCATTATGCCGCGATTTCAATGCTGAGTATTGACGCGTAAATTCACCATCGACTACATTCGCGTTGGTGTAAATCCATACCGGATCGGAAGGTCTATCTTGAATAACCGTTAATTCTGTCCCTGTCCATACTGGAATAGCACGGAAGATCGAACAAATATCATTGATCAGCTCATAAGCTGATTTTTGCTCGGTCAACCACGCATTACACGTAAAGCGAGGTTCTTTATTGCCAAAACCATCTGGAACAAGTTGATCACAATACTGCGCCACATTATACAGCGCCCATTTATCAATATTGATTTCACCCAACCGTTGCCCTAAGCCATAGCGTTTATTGCTCAAAATATCAAGCAACACCCACGCCGGATTATCAGACCAAGCAATTTTAAAAGTACCATCCCATAATCCATCATATTGACGAGTTTCCGGATCGTAATTACTCGGCACACGAAGTTTAATCCCTTTAATTTCATAATTCCGTTGTGGAATAGAATTGAAATATTCGCTATCGAACATAATACCGACCAGTGCAGTATTAGGGTAAGCAAATTGCGTATCAATAATTTCGGTGTAACTTGCCCAAAGGGTTCCGTTTTGCAAGCGCTGGCTTTTACTGTCTGCTTCCACACGCTCCACGCGCAAGGTAAACGGGACCGGAGGTAAATCCGTGATTTCAATATGTTTTAAATATTGCGAACTGTACTTTCCATTAAAAGTGACTGAATAAGGCGTATCATTAACAAAAACCTGTAGCGTAACACTGGTCGCATTGGTATCGCCTTGTGAATTTTGCTCATAAAGCGCTTTTACCCCAACAGTCACCCGCACTCTACTGACTTTCTCATCCGTAACAGTGCGGGTAATGGGTTGTGTTTTTTTCACCTCAACACCTACTGCCACTTCTTTTTCCGATGTATTAAATCCGTCCAGCACATCTTGATCTTGGCTACCAATCGTCCCCTGCGCCTCAATATTATTAAAATTATAGCTGTTATCGCTGGCTTGGATGGGGGTATTATCCAAATAAACGGATTTCACTCCATCAACCAATCCTTGAATTTCACCCTCGGAGACAATTTCAATAATTTTCACCCGTTGTTTGCTGCGCCCGCTTTCCGGCGCCTCATAAGGTGTACGACCGCCACCACCGCCTTTACCCATAATTTACCCCTTATTAAATCCTTTACTTTGTTTTTTAGGATTTTTCATTTCTTCCTCAACATCAAATGTTTCCACACCTTGAGAAATGACCAATGACCCCGTTAAAATTTGTCCATATGCCAACGGAACCGGGCGACCTTGCGCCACCAGATTGCCGAGATTAGAAAACGAAGTTGATTGCTTTTTCTCTTTATCATCCACCTCCCCCATAGTTGGCGTTTTTGTGAGCATTTGTGAAACGCCTCCGAGGGTTAACGCAACCCCCATGCCAAAGACCCCAGCTTTTGTAATTACGCCACCAAGCAATCCTGCAGGGGGAATAAAAAAGGACACACCAATCAAAGCAACCCCTAAAATGGTCTGAAAAACGCCGCCACTTTTCGCCCCCTTTATAACCGGCGTAAAATGCACGGTTTGACCATCTTTCAGGCAATAAAAAAGCCCTTTTTCAAGAGTTTCAGGATTGAGATAGTCTCGACCAATACGGACTTTGTAATAGCCTTGTTGTAGCACTTGGCGAAAGCCTTTGATTTGCGAACAAAGCGCACGAATAGCCTCAGCGGTATCTTTTACATCTAGCTTGAAATCAGTGCCGAATTGTTTTAGGTTTCCATAAAATTTTACTGTGACCATTATTTACTCCAATAAAAAACCGCACAATCTAGCGAAAGTGCGGTTAAATTTCAGATACGACAAAAGCCACTTGCAACACTGGGTCGCAAGCGGTCTTTTTATCGTTTATTTTTGATTAAAAGTTTGCAATACGTTTCGGTTCTTCCAGTAGGCTTAACATACCTTTGACAAACATAATACGTTCGCTTTTGGCGTGGACGTATTTTCGTGCTTTGGTAAGCGCGTTTTCGGTTGGTCCGTTTAAGTTGTAAAGGTAATGTCCGCCGATGGTTTTATCGATTTCTTTTGCAAAGTGCGGGTGTTCTTTGCGTATCTTATTGCCCATTTCGTAAGCACCGTTGAGCGAGTGAAATAGATTAACGATAATATGTAGTGCTTCTTCGTCTGCTTCGATTTCTGCAAGCGGTAAGTTTTGCAACGCATATTTCCCGGTCTTGCGAATTTGCGGTAACACTTCAGCTGTTACCCATTTTCTGAAACGATGTGGTACAGATCCTTTTTTCACTGCATCACGACAACGTAAGATCAACGTGTACATTCCGCTTTCGCTGATAATGTTCATTTCTTGCTGTCCGCCAAGGGTGTCGGTTAAAGCGACACCCTTTTCATCTTCATCTAATCTCTCGATTGCATCACGATAATTTGAAATGTTTACAGCTTCACAAACATCTTTAGCAACGAACCAAGGCTCATTGTTTACTGCAATAACACGGATTGATGATTTTTCAAAGTTGAATGTAGAAAGTTGAGTTGATTGAGACATAAGTCTGCTCCTGTTTGATTTTCTGAAGTTTAATTTCCCTAATAATAGGGTGCCGAGAGGTTCAGAAACCGCAAACAGACGGTCGGGAATATTCCCCTTTCGGGTATTGTATTATCCGCCCTCTCGACATTGAGCTTTCCAAATCTATTTTTAATGGCAAGGAAAATAGATCTGTAAAATTTTGACATAAAAAAACCGCTTGTCTGACGGGTGCGGATTTCCGCTGTTTGTGTAGGTTCTGACGCCTATGGGGGAATATAAAAGAAAACCCTATTGATTGTCAATAGGGTTTAAATTACTTATTACTTTTTCTCTAAAATTTTTCTCACATCTGGATCTGTAATGAATTTATTATACCCAGATAAAATCATATCATTAGCTGCATTTGCATAGTCCATCGGTAAACCGAATTTACCTGTTTTTTTCGTATCTGCTACATAATCTTTACTTAATAATACACTAGATGTTTTAAGGCTAGTTAATGTATAGTTAATCTTGTACGACCAATCTACACTATATCCTAAATCGTCCATCTTAAATTCTTTAACTACACCGCTTAATTTAATATTCGCATCACCTAATTTAATCCCTGTTTTCTCTAATTCTAAGGCAGTTCCTCTTTTTGCTAAATCTGCAATATCAGAAGACGTATATATTTGTCCTGCTGCGGTATTTTGCATCTGATTACTTTTTACCTTACCTTGTTCAAAAGGTGCATATGTAAACTCACCTATATTTACATCACCAGAGAAGCGAGTGTAATTTTGTGGTGTATAAGATGATACTGGCAGTGTCACAGAACATCCAGCCAACAAGGCACTAGCCAATCCAACTAATAATAATTTTTTCATTTCCCATTCTCCTATTTTCAAATAAGGAGTTTTATCTTAGCAATTTTAAAATTTATTTCTGTGATCTATGTCGAAAATTTGTTGAGTTTGTTAAACAATTACATAAAGTTAGGTCATTTTTCCACCTACTTTTACTTGATCTAAATTTACTTTATTTGTTAAAGAAAGATTTAACTGCATTAAGAATATTAGCAAACTGCCAAATCAATACTACAAATGCCACGCAAGCTGTGATTTCATATAAACCATACTGCATAATAACCTCCTTGAGTAAAGGCGAAATAAGTTTTATAATTTCTTCCATTAATAGTTCCTGTTTAATATTGGTAAATAGGAATGAGAAAACCCGATTGTTTGCCGCAATCGGGTTTTATTTTGCTCGATTACATTGCTCAATTATTGCAACGTCTATTATCTTTAAAGAGATGAGATAGTTCAGCACCGTTGCATTGTGAACGTTATTTTCACAAATCAGTGCTAATAAATCTTTTAAACTACTTTAAAGGATTTATTTAAAATTAAGTTGTCACAGCAAGATCGTTAAAAATGCCATTAAAATTGAGATGATCGGCGTCCTTATGACGCCAAATACTGTGCGTGTGTTTAAACCAATAGCCATCATATAAATCCCGTTTTGATAAACGGTTTGGGCTGTGGTGTAACACTTGATGCCATTTGCCAAGATAGATTGCCGCATGGTTTGGCACATCTGCCCCTACTTGCATTAAAATCACATCCCCCACTTTCACACCATCATCCGTGCGATAAAACCCCTGTTTTGTCATATTATCTAAATAAAGATTTTCCCCACTCGTCCACCAGCCATCTTCTCGTTCAAAATCAGGAAAATCTAAACCAGCAAGCATATAAGCATCACGAAAAAGCGTATAACAATCCATTATGCCATGTTCAAAATCACGTCCAACTAAGTGCGGTACATTTCTAAATTGTTTTATTTGCCCATCGCAGACCAACCACCAATCCAATCCGGATTGTACTTGCATTTGACGGTCTGCAGTCGATAGCACTGCTTCACCCTCCGGATGAGAATGGACCACCGCCACAATCCCGTCATATTGATGCGCTAAAAGCCAGTCATCCGTGGAAATTTCAAAATAGTTTTCCGGATCGTCAGCAATATTCTCACAAGGTAAGAAAATTTTTTCTTGCCCTTTAAAAACAACAAAACCGCAAATTTCTTGCGGTTCGTGTTTTAGTGCGTAGTTAATAATCTGTTGTTCAAGTTTCATATCTACCACCAGCGAATTGATAAGATAAATTCAGGCAATTTCCACCAAATCCCAAATAAAAACAAGGTGATTAATAAGCCCCACATAAAATGTTTTACCGTTTTGGATTTATCCATAAGTTCAAGCATTTTGCGAAACTCCTTTATTTTGTTAGGTAATTAACCGAGTTTATTCACGCTAACAAACGCGCCGAAATTTCGTGCATTGTTTCTCAGCTTACACCCCGTTAAACAGTGACTGCATTTATCCTTTTTCGGATCGCTTGTCGGCTGATCTTTTTCATCAGCAACCGGCGCCCCAGTATAACCACATTCCGATGAACGATATGTCCAAGCGCAGGTATCGGCAAAAATAACCCGGCTGGAAATTAACGCATTATCGGTTTCCGTCGGCAACGCCAAAGTAAAACTGGCGACGTCATGTTTTAATGTACTTAACTGCTCAATAATAAATAAACTCAACCGCTCTTGTGTCGGATCCGCTTTCGGATTGCCATTTTTAAAATTCGCCGCATCGAGATAATGTGCATAAACTTGTCGGCGCCGCACCACAGCCCCAATACATTCCTCAAATCTTGCAGAAATCCCCGTCACCACACCAAATAAATTTGACAAGGTTAAGGTTGGGCGATTACTCGGTCCCTGCCCATTTAACTCAAAACCACTCGCCTGTACCGGGTACGGATCATATTGTTTTCCTTGCCACATCACCGGTGCATTTAACTCGTTCGTTCCGGCATAAAATCGGTAAATACTGCCTTGCTCGCCTTGATTATCCGTTAAATTGCTTAAATCAATTTCATACAAATCTAATAGAGCATTTTGCTCAAAACTGGCAAGATCAAGTTTAAATTGAGTGCTAATTGGAATTGGCATTATGGCACTTCCTCAAACTCACAAGTAAATTCGGTAAAATGTAATCCCATTTTTGCAGGCCACTTACCACAAATGACTTTTCTCTTTTGCCCTGAATAAGGATCTTGATAATAAAACGCATCCACGCCACCATGTCGAGATAAAAACGCATCAACTGCCATCTTGTCTTGATTGCGTACCTTAACAGAAACAGTATGTGTACGAAGTAGCGTATTAATTCCTTTACGTTGACGTTGTGTATAACCATCACCGAAACGAACAATATTCCGTTCAGGTTCGTTATTGACCGACAGTTCAGGGCGAACACACCATTTGAATGTTTCCATTATGCAAATACTCCTCCAGGTCGGAAATTGGTTTGAATAGCATTCGTTGCCTCAGCTTTAGCAAGTCGGCGAATTAACTCAACGGTAATCTCTAATTGCCCATTATTTTGTTTAGTGGATACACTCGCCTCAGCAGGTTCACCATTATTGATCACATTAACCTTAACATTTGGTGTGGGAAGAGCTGATTTAATATTAAGATTTGGTACTTTAGGCACACCAACGCCACCACCATTGGCAAAACCACGTCCGTTACCATAATTGAGATAGTTTAAATAATCCAAACCAATACGAGAGGTTGCTTCTTTGGTCAACACATATTCACCGCGGTGAACAATGCCCGCTGGTTGATATTTACCACCTAAGCCGGTAAAACCACCTTCCGCAAAGCCAAAGCGACCATTTCCATAAGCATAGCCACCACCAGAAGCACCACCAATGAATGACATATCAAATCCCATTGCTGAACCAGCCGATTTAATCGCATTAAATAACATCATTTTAATGATCATATTGGAAATATCTTTCATTATTGATGTCGCCATATCTGCAAAATCAGCTTTGCCAGTCATTACAAAATCAGTTAGAGCATCAGACATTGATCCAAACGCGGCAACCGTAATGTTTTTCATATTACTGGCCACATTTGTAACATCGTCTTGAATCTCGATAAATCCTTGTTTTACGCCTAATGTTGCACTACTTCTGTGTTTTTCTTCTTCAGCTTGGATTTGCGCGTATCGCTCTTTTAACTTAGCAATTTCTTGATCCAACAAAATAGCATTCTCTTTTGTCATACCAATTTTTAACTTCTGTGCCTCAAGATCTAATCTATTATTATACTGAAGCAACTCTTGCTCTTTTTTAGTTTTACCCAAAAGAGTAAGTTCAAATTCCATGGCATCAAGCTTCTCTTTATTCTCAATTTTTAGTTGTGAAATCGCTAATTTTTGATTTTCACTATCAATGGCAGATGCCATATCTAATAATTTCTGAGTACCCTCTACGCCGAAGTTTTTGTATTTCTCAGCGTTGGCCGCAATATCTTGAGTGAGTTTATTTACCTCTTGATATTGAGAGATTTGTTTATGTTCATCAATACTCTTTCTGTTTGCTCGTATAGTTGAGAGTTCAGTCTGAAATCCGGTTAATTGATCAGTTAATTGACGCTGATAATCAATACCTTTACTTCTGCCACCTTTTGGACTGGAACCTACGCTGGAACTAGTGGGCGTCCACTGCGTTAATAGTTCATTTGCTCGTGCATCAGCGTAAGCCTTTAAATCATTTCCAGTAAATTTTAGATTTTCCCCCTCCATTAAAGCTTGCTTTTGACTAGCTTCTTTATATTTTTTCTCTTTTCTGAGTTTATCAATTTCTTGGCGTTTGTTTATCCGATCAATTTCTGCTTGTGCTTTCTCGCCAATTTTAGGCGCATCAATTCCCCCTTTCATAGCTAATTTCAACTGTGACATACTTGTTGCGGCAATCCCTATCGCAACTGCCATATTTGACATACTCACTGCAATATTATTAGAGCCATCAACAACACCTGGAGCAATACTACCGAAATTAGTTAAAATAGAATTGAAATCGTCAAACTTAATTTTTGTCATATCCAATTGTGGATATAATTCTTGTATTCTATCTTTAATATCCTGTACAGGAAGATGAGCTTGTAATGTTTTTAACCATTCATAGGATTTATTTAATTTGTTTTGTGCATTTTCCACTTTTTCTGCAGAAATCGCTAAATTATCTTGTGCTTGCTCAATTTCCTCCGCTGATTTTTTAATATACGTTGCCGGGCCTCCGAAACTAGAATAAATCACTTGATCCGTTTCTTTCGCTTGAATTTCCAACAATTTATGTTTTTGAATTAAATCGTCTAATTCTGCTTTTTGTTCTTTAATTGCATTTTTTGCTTTAACAGATTCAGCATTAATTTGTGCCGCAGTCATATTGTCAAGATTTTGACTTAATTGATCGATTGTATCAGCGTAGCGCAAAGCTTCTTCTTTTGCTTGTTGAGTCGATTGATACCAGTCATAAATAGCAGAAGCTCCCGTTATCGCAAGAATTGATAATGCTCCCATAGGACCACCAACAAAACCTAATGCACCACCAAATAAACGCCCAGCCAACGTTGATTGTTTTTCAGCAATAGCCAGTTTTTGTCTAGCTGCTGCCTCGGCATGAATGGCCGAGGTTAATTTTATTTCTTGAGCCTCTAACAATTTTTTAATTGTAATCGCTTCGGTATCTGTTTTTATATTCGCTAATTTATATTGCAATAAGCTCATTTCAGCAGCTGCCTGCTGTCTAATTGTAGCGGTTCTAAGTTTTTCCGCTTTAGCCGCGGATAATATAGACGCTGCCTGTAAATTAGTTTCGGCAGTATAATTTCTTACTTTCTTTATTCCTATAGCTATGCCTAATGCAGCAAAACCAACCGCCGCAGTATTTAAATGACTAGATAAGCTATTAATTACTTGAGCAGCTTGATTGCTAATACCAATTGTTTGATCTAGCCCACCAACCCATTTTAATGTAGCTGTTCTTAAATTTTCAAAAGCAGCAGAGATAGTTAATACTCGTGATTCATATTGCTTATCTACACTATCTTTTGCTTTTGTTAATGCTTGAATAACGATATCCATAGTGAGCATACCTTCATTTGCCATTTGGCGTAACTCACCTATTGAAACATTTAATCCTCGTGCAATAGCATGACTTAAACCTGGAGTTTGTTCCATGACAGAATTGAACTCTTGTCCACGTAATACTCCAGATGCCAGCGCTTGACCAAATTGCATCAAGGCAGCTTGAGAAGATGCCGCACTTGCCCCGGATATAGCAACTGCTTTTGATACGGTTTCAGTTAAACTTGCGACTTTAGCTTGACTTAATTGGAGTCTGTCAGCATTTTGTGCAAAACGTTGATAAATAGAAGAAGTGGCTTCAATATTTTGATTGGTTTTTAAGGATATATCAAAAACAGATTGTAATCCTTGAACACTATTGATACTTGCACTTTCAACAAGTTTTAATTTATTTTGGATTTCAGTGTAACCATCGGCATATTTAGGTAAAAAGCCTAAAGTATTTTGCATTTGCCCTATTACCCCAGAAAAAAACGTAAACCCGGAATATTTATTTATAGAAATCGCTGCTTTTTCAATATTATTCAAATACTGTGTGGTGCGCTCTGAAAATTGCCGAGCTTTTTGTTCCGCTTTTATTAGGGCTTGATCAAATTTCGCTTTTTCAACATCTAGCTGAACGATCATTTGACTTGTTAGCATAAATTTTCCTCATAAAAAAAGCTCACTATAAAAGTGAGCCTTTAAAAAAATTAACCGATTTTAATATTTACCAAAAATAATTGCTTTTTTCTCTTGTTTCGTAAGGTTTTTGTTATTCCAAATCCTAAGCATATAAATAATAAGTGCAATACAGAGAGAAAAAGGAATAAGCGCGCCCCAAGGGAAAGATGGGGTATTAAAATAATCAATTAGGATTATCATACCTAATAAACAGCCAAATAATAGTAGAAATACCAACAAAACACCTAATGCAGAAAATGCTTTATCAATTAAAAAACGTATCATATTTTACCTCCCTAACTGATATATTAAAAATAACCTACGAAACCGTGATTTTCAAGTGATTTTTATGTGTTTTATCGTTATATTTCCACTCTCTCAAGACAGAAATAATATTAGGTAGTTGTTTCACATCGTGAATAAAATTTCTTTTAAACAAATTTAAAGGAAATTATCGACTAGTTAAATATTCACCGACGCCATCATCTTCATCAGCTTCATTATGTTTATTAAAATGCGGTAGAAAATCAGATAATTTTGGTGGTGATTTTTTTGGATCACGATTAATTAACGCTAAAATATAGGCAATCTGCGCACTGCGATAGTCTTCACGCCATAAACCAAACGGTTGTTCTTGATAGAAGATTTGATATTCTTGAAGATGACGTTCAGGCATTTGTTCGATTTCTTCGAGTGTTTTACCAAGGGCTAGCGACAACATTAATTGGAATTTTCGGCTGTCGGTAAGTCCTTTGGGGTAAGATCGGCAATCGCTTGGCTAAACTGTTCAAAAATCGCCTTGTCAAGCTGTGAAAGTGCGGTCAAATCGTCTGCATTTTCAGGATTAAATAAGTTTTTACCATTTTCATCGCACAAGCGTGTAGCAAGTGTGCGAGCAAGTCGGTATGGATCATACACTTGTGAAAGTTGCTTAGTTAATTTTTCTTCATCATCAAAATTAAGATCTAAGCCCTGTGCTGCCGCTAATTTGATAAGTTCTTGTTGCTGCCCATACATTGCATGATTCATTTCACCCACTGTAAATTCTCGCAAGTAGTAATTTTCGCCATTAATGGTAATTTGGGTTAATTTTGGGGTATTTTTTAAGAGTTTTTCACGTAAATTCATCGTCGTTTCCTTTTGAACTGAAAATAAATGGAATAAGCCGAGAACTTATCATCCTCGACTTTTATTTTTATTATGCTACAGGCAATAAATAATCGCGTTTCGATTTTTTAATCGTTACGCCTGATTCAAATTTCCCTTTGACTTCACCTGAGAAATTCGGCGAGGTTTGGATAAAACCAGTACCATATAATGAACCTTGTTCATTTTTTAATACCATCATCCAAGGGAATGTTTCTTTCGCATAGAATTTTTTGCGTAAATCTTGTTGCATGGCGGTTGCCGGTGCATAGAAGAACGTCAATTTAATTGAACCATACTCAATTTCACCTGCTTCTGTTTCAGTACCCTCCGAACACATTGTTGTGACATCTTCTTCACCGAGAGTATCGCCATCACCCTCAATGTTTTTAATCGCACAGAAATTTGACGACCACTGGACAATTGCTAGCTTGGCGGTTGAAAAATTAGTTGGTTTATCATGCCCAGACCAATCCACTTCATCTGCCAAGGTGATCACATCTGTTGCAACTGATTTAACAGGATAGAAACCATCTAATGCTCCTAGCCCGGTGATTTTGATAAAATCACCGGTTTTTGCACCATGACCCGTTGCTGTAATTGTTGCAGTCGGTGTAACAGAGCAAGCTGTAATTGCTTTTTCTGTAGTAAGCCCAGTACCTAAATAAAATTTAGTACCTTGAAAAGGGGTGGTTTGTGTTGTCATAACTCGTCATCCTCAATTGTTAAATAAAACCCAATGCGATATTGCAATGTTCCCGCAATCCATTGAGTCTGTTGTTCATCATATGCATAAGCTAGATTTTCTAATGAAAAACGCTCAAAATTTTCACGATTAATGCTATTAAGTTTTTGTATAACTCTCTCCATAATGAGATCAATACGATCTTCTGGCAGTGTTGATTTTTGATACACCACTACATTTAATACGCATTCCCAATAGGCACCACACAGATCAATATCTTCTGTCTCTGCCCCCTCAATAAATACAGCGATAGCTGGTGTTTCATCCGCGTTTAAAAAAATAGGGCGCCCATTGTGATAATAAGCCACCCCTTCAATTTGTTGATCAAGTAAATCAAACAACGTTTGCCTGATCATTTTTAATGCCAACATCTTTACCTCGACAATGTTTTTTGCAATTCATCCTGTAACGCACTCCGAATTTTTTTCGGATAATCCCTGAGTTCATACTGAAAAGATTGCGTCAGTTTATTTGCGAGAGGGATTTTTACCACGTCTATCGGATAACGCGCCCCGCCTTTACGTTGCATAATATGAGTACGACCATTAGATAATCGTTGTTTAAACCCACGTTGAATAGCGTATTTACCAACAACAATACCACCTCGCCCTTCCCAAATTCGCGTTGACCTCTTTTCTAACAAACGAATTGCCGGCATATTCAAACGATTAACTCGCATAATTACCCTAGGTAGTTTGCCTTTCGCTCTTTCCGTATGCAATCTACCCTTAATCGTTTTAATTGGAACACCAACATCATTAGCAACAGTTTTTATTGCGGAATTTCCAATCTTTCTTGCTACTTGATTAATTGCATTAACCGCAGCACGAGGAACTTTTTGCTGAGATAATTGGTCAAAATTACGCTTTAAATTTGCTAGATCTCGTTCAATAGACATATTTTATTCCAATTGCAAAATTAGTATTTCATCTTGATATCCATATCCTGTCACAACATATTCCTTCCCTTTGATTAAAACTGCATCCCCTCGTTTAGGCATATAACCTTGAGATTTGAATAGACTCAATGTGCAATAAGATCCACTTAATGCAAATTGCTGTGAGCTACCGATTTGGTTCATTTCTTTTGGAATTTCATCAAATACCGCTTGATAAAATACCCCATTAATTGCATAAGCTGACATGATAGTGCGTTCAATTGCACTATCTGCCTGTGCTAATGCAATATCAAACGGACTAGACATTGATCTTTACATCAACTTCAGTAGATGATGTACCACTATTTGACCAAGCAATTCCTAGACGTTTATTTGCATCAGCAGTTAATGTAGCTCCATCTGTATTAGACCAATACAATGTTGCCCCTTGCTTAATGTTATCCGCTTGTTTTGCTTTCACTTTAAAAACACCGGTTGTCAATCCGATGACTTGTTCGTTTAAGTCAGCATCACTTACTGCGATAGCAACAAGATCCTCTGTCACAATAACATCACCAGATTGAATTACTTTAGTCGCAATGAAACGAACAGTATTGCCATCTTGAATATAATTTTTAGCCATATTAATTTTCCTAGTTTTCGTTAATAAAAAACCACACTTCATTAAAGAAAGTGCGGTCATATTTTAAGCAGTTATATTATTGGTTAGTGACTTTTACAATACCGCGATAATCAATCACATTTACGCCAGCATCAATACGAACTTTAGTCGCTACACCATCAACTGTAAATCCTTGTTGCTGTTCCATATAAGGAGAATCAACACCATCAAGATAAGATACCTCAATCGCTTCTTTGTTCATTAAATACCAAGATTTAGGATCGGCGATCTGCAAACGAGGAGATTTAATCGGTTCGACAATATCTCGAACCGGGTTAATAATACCACTGTTAATATCAGCGCCTTCTACACTTGCTGAACCAAGAACTTGTTTCGCTTTGGTATATAATGCAGTAGGTAATAACATAAACTCAGGTTCAATCGCTAATGGTTCTCCACGACTATTCACAAAACCATTCATCAACTGAATACCTTTATCAATGTTAGCCACATCTAATGCCGCCCCTGTTAAAGTATTTTTATGTGTTGCATCAAAGAGTTTTTTCCCATCTTGAGCAATCGCATTGCCAGTAATCAGTGCAAAAACTAATTTTGCTACTGTAGCACGTGCAGCTTGTCCCATTTTCTCAGGAATTTTAGTAAGCAAGTGCATATCGTCATTAATAATTGCTTGGCGGGTAATGCTAAACAATTGACCGTAAGTAGCCAATGCCACGCTTGCGCCCTCATCGCCGATTGTTCCGTAGGTATATTCTTCACCTTCACCAACTTCCGGCAGATAACCAAAGTCGCCTAAACCAACGCGTTTTGCCGGTCTAAAATCAGTTAAAATTCCGCGAGTAGTAAATTTTTCATAATTTTCTGCTGCAATATTCCATCCTTTAAGTAAGGATTTATGTGCTACGTCAATTAAAATTTGTCCGAAATCAGAGTTAGAATGTGTAAATGCTAAACCTACCATTGACATTGCAGTATGACCGGCAATACCAATACCGCGATCGACTAAAGATGCTCGAGCAAGCTCACGTAAAGTCATCGCATTATAGGCATTGTCTTTTTCTGTTTTTTCTATATTCGCACGTGCAAGTAATGATGCTTTAATGCCATCACCAACAATATTACCATTGTCAACATAAATATGGTTTTGCGGCACACTTGGCGTTGTTCCCTCCCCCAATTTAGCCAACAATTTATCTTTGGCTTGTTCTGCACTAAGCGATAAATCGCCTAAACATTCCACTAATAAATCATTGTATGCCACACCAAATGGCGCAAATACTGCCTTAATATCGGTATTACGTTGATTTAATATAGCTTGAACTTCTGCTGTATTATCTACAGTAACCATTTTAACTTGCGGTTGTTGTGGTTGTTGTGGTTGTTCTGCCACTGGAGTTTGTGCGACCGCATTACCTTGTGGCTTAAACAACATATCTTTCATTGCTTTTGGCATATTTGTGTAGTCCTCTAGTTTTTTTGATTGAATACAAGCCATCGCCACAAGGGGATCGGCTAATTTATCTGCGAAACCTTGCTCGACGCATTCCTTACCCGTGAGCCAAGTTTCTTCTTTTAGCATTTCTGCCAAATCCGTTTCAGATTTACCCGTTTTTATCGTGTATGCCATAATCAGCGTACTTTCGACTTTATCTAGTAAATCCGCATATTTCCGCATATCATCGGCATCACCACCTTGAATACCCCATGGCTTGTGGATCATCATCATGGCATTTTCTGGCATAATAATTTCATTGCCAACCATCGCAATCACACTTGCCATTGATGCAGCAAGACCGTCGATATAGACGGTCTTGTTAGCTGGGTGATTTTTCAATAAATTGTAAATGGCGATGCCATCAAATACGTCGCCACCGGGCGAGTGAATATGTAGATTAATCTGTTTGATATTGTTGCCCAGGTCCTTTAAATCTTTAGCAAAGCTCTGTGCGGTCACTCCCCAAAAGCCGATTTCATCGTAGATAGTAATTTCCGCTAAGTCGTTAGCTTTCGCTTTGATTGAATACCAAGACTGGTTGTCGCTATTCTTCATCGTTCTTGTCGCCATCGCCTGAGGCGCTAGAATCGGTTGTATTAGTTGCATTATTTGCCCCTTGTGTGTTGGTTAAATCCGTATCGAACTTCAGTCCGGCTTTCGCATTTTCGAGAACCTCGACTATTCGACGTCGTTTCACTTCAGTAGGATTGCTACCGCTTGCCCGTATCGCCTGGCTTTCTGTCGCTAAACCGCCTTTAATCCGTTCTTTCCATGCATTGGCTTCTTTAATCGGATCAATCCAAGGCATTACCGGTCCAGAATAAACTGCATTGAATAATGATTTTACGTCAATGTCTGACGGAATTTTAATTGCTTGTGATACAATCGCCATTTTGAGCCATTCACGATAAATTGGGCGACTAACCGACGCCACAAAGCAATCTTGCAATACAGCATATCCTTCAAAGCTTTCTACTAATTCTTGTCGTTGTGCAGAGTAAGTGCCATTATAATCCCGAGCAATGCTAGAATAACTTGAGCGCGTTCCTGCCGCTGCCGCACGAAGTTGACCATTTCGGAAACCTTCAAGTCCGGTGTTTGGTCGATTAGAATTAATCAACCCTATATCTTCACCAGGTTTCAAATCATCAATAACCGCACCAGGTGCAATATCAAATGAACGTTCATCGATATTTTTCTCATCATCTATTCCATCTCCATAAAGTGCGGCATCGCCTTTTTTGATGTACATTGTCATTGCAGCTGCAATACGCGCAGCGACACGTTCACTTTCTTCGTACTCTTTCAGATCGGCAAGGCGAATAATGACACCGTGCAACATACTAATGCCACGTATTTGATGTAATCGCTTGCGAAAGGCTAAATGCAACATATTCTCGGCAGAGACTATTTTAATTTTTCCATTTACCCTAACTGTTTCTTGCGGATTGTCTAAATAAACTTGATAAGCAGTCGGTTTTCGCCACGCATTAAGATAAACCCCTTGTACTAACCCGTTTTTAGCTTCATCCGTTTGCATTGGTACAAAATCAGGCTCTAGCGCTTCTAGAGAAAAGGCAACGGATGAATGGTGTTCTAAGCCTGCTACTTTGCCTTTCACCAGCTGGATGAAAACTTCGCCATCTCGTAACCAAGTACGTAATAACATTCTTTCAAGTAGTGGACGGGTATATAATCCCGTTACTTCCGGATTAATTGACCACTCCGACCAAAGTTTACGGATTTCCTCTGCTAATTTTTCATGCACATCACCACTAATCGTTAAAGGCTGTGGTTCAACATGAATACCTTTTGAACCGATGACACGTTCTTCCATTTTATCCAAAATCCCAATAACAATATCGTGATTTTGATCTAATGCACGAGCTTGTTCTCTAAGGCTTACCGCACTTTGACGAACGTTAGTATTTGCACCTTGTCCATCTCTACTTGCTTTATGCGTTCGGCTTGGCAATGCCGCTTCATACGCATTCAGCACATAACGACTTTGTGAGCGTTTTGCCGCCCAACGGGGCGATATTGCCGCAATGGTTTTTTCAAGTAGGTTCATTGTTCACCCTTATTTTAGAAAATAGGCAATAGCCACGATCAATGCACTAACACCCCAACAAATTGAAATAATTAACGCAGAATTAGCCAATTTATTACCCACTTTATCTGCCATTTCTGTACTCATTTTTCCACCTACCTTTACTTGATGTTTTGGTGTATACTTAATCACAATTATTTTCCTTGTTGGATTTAATGGAAGGGAAATAAAAAACCCCGATAGGTTGCCGCCTGTCGGGGTTTGTTTTTTAAATAAATCTTGCGTATTTAATACGGTGTTTCTTAAATTTTTGCCCAGTCTCAGTCAGTAACTCATCAAGCATGGTTTGATAATAATCACGCTGTTTTGTGATCTCTGTTACCTGATAAGACACCGAACGCCCATTAAAGCTCACCTGGCTTTGCGCCTGCTCAATCTTTTCATCAAGCATTCGGATCTTTTGTTTTAATTCATCAATTGTGTAAATGGTCATATTTACTCCAATAAAAAACCGCACAATCTAGCGAAAGTGCGGTTAATTTAATAACGGTAATTCGATTTGCATTTTAATTTCGCTTTCGAATTACCGTTTCTGATTTAAGATTTCGACAACTATGGGGGATGGTAATATAAAAGCCCACTGAGATTCAGGGGGCTTTTATATTTATCCTAATAATTTTATTTTTACTTTGATTACTTCTGAATCTAATTTGTACTGTTTTTCTTGGTAAGTTAGCATATACGAAATGTCTAATGAATCTTGTCCATCTATTTTTATTACAATAGCATTATGATATTTTAACTTGTCAGACAATTGGTTATGTTGTAAACGAATTCTTTCTAGTGGTGAATTTGGTTGAGCTTCCTTATTACAGTATTTTTCCTTTTCAAAATCTAACGCGGCATATTGATGTGCTAGTTCACATAATTCATCATTAATTATAGTTGGCTCACTATTTCTTATGTCAATCATAAAATTCCTCCGTAAATGTTACATTTATGATAGACATAAGAATAGTAGCAATAAATATAGGGATCAACCATAAATTACAAAATAGATCCATCTGCTGGATTTAAGCGAACTCTCTTTCTAACGCCACCATTTGAATCTATGGGGAAAATCACCATATCTCTAAAATTCTAACAACAACTGCTCCATTCTATCTAGTCGTGCTATACCAGTTTCATAAGAATACTTTTCTATTTTTCGCTTTTGTAATGCCCGTCCTGCTTCGCTTCCACGTTTTTTTGATTCGGTTTCATTTTCTTCTAAAACTTCACGCTGTTGTCGGATGTCGTCCCATTTTGCGACTCCTGTTGTCCAATAATCCCATAGAACTTCATAGCATTCTTTTTGATAACGAATAAGTTTCTCTTTTAATTCTGGTTTAACTTTGGACACTTTGACCCCAAATAGCCAACCATTAAGATAATGCAATGGAAGACAAACTGCTTCTTGTTCACCACCATTTGAAGGTATTCGTATAACACGAATACCTTGCGAAAGAACCTCATTACGTTGTAATCGCTCAAATTGTGCGTGCCAAACTAAACCAATATTTTCTACAATCTGTTTCATCGGCACATAAGGTTTACCATTATGGTTGATGACTAAAATTTCTGAACCAAAGAATTTCGCTTTTAATGCTTGCATAAATGCCTCCTAGTTTCTTCCCACTAAAAAGAAACCTGTAAGAAATAGCGAGAGGGAGACACAAACGCTACTTGTCGAGTGTACTTTTCTATCTTACAGGCAATAAAAAACCCGACCATTTCTGATCGGGTTGTATTACCGCAACAGTCCTACCTTGTAGCAGGCTCGTGAACTCACGATTTAAAGCCATCCGCTATTTCTTCCACCACCACTAAGCCAGCTATTTTTAGGCTTAGTTTGCTTTTGGGGTTTTGGCTTAACTTGTACAGGCTGTTCTTCATCAGATGTGGTATCGACAGAAAGTGCGGTCAAATTTCGAATGATATTTGCATTTACATCAGACAATTGAGCCCAACTTGGCACATCTTTTTCATCGCCCCATTTGATCCGCTCGTAACCGCGCAAAATTGCGATAGCGTGGGCATAGCAAAATAAGTCAAACGCCTCATTGTTGCCTTTGCCAGGTTTCCGCCATTTACCATCCGGTCCGCGTTCTTCATAAACTAATTCGTTAAAGAACCATTCGCCGATCCAGTCGGGAAAGTGAATGTAATTTGCCCCTGCACTTTCTCTGGCTAAGGCGTTGTTTATGCGGTCTTTGAGATAGTCGGTTTGCAGTAAATACAATGGTACATCACCACGAGCGGACGAATGCCGATCTGATCTTGTTGTGTTATCGGGATAGGTTTTAGTTATCAGCTTTTGTCGTTTTGTGCTGTCACCTTTAACTAAATAGACCTTTTTCGCTAATCCATCTCGACGACACTTACGCCAAAACTTGTAAGCATTATCGGTAACACCATCTTCACCGCCACTATCCACCGCCATTGCTAAGATTGGCATTAAGTGGTTTTCATTTGCAGCGAGTGGATATTGCTTATTTAGCACGTCACTGACTAATATTCCCCAATCTTCAGGGATTCGTGGATCGATACGCTCCACAACACCATCTGCATCTGGCAATGTGTGTGATATGTTATAGCGATCAATCAGCCAGCGTTCGCCATTTTCGCCATAGCCGACGATCTGGACGACAAATCGGCGGTTTTTACCACCTTGCACGTCAACCGCTGCAATTAAAAAGCGGCATTGTGATGGAATTGTTTTGTTATCCTTGTTCGCTTCTTCGCGTCTTTCCATGAGTTCATCAGCACGACGCTGTTCAA
Source organism: [Pasteurella] aerogenes (assembly GCA_900637275.1). Lineage (NCBI taxonomy): Bacteria > Pseudomonadati > Pseudomonadota > Gammaproteobacteria > Pasteurellales > Pasteurellaceae > [Pasteurella] aerogenes. The sequence continues at coordinate 810,778 of LR134362.1, read as the reverse complement.
GGGCTGAGCGAGGCAGGTATGGCAACCCACAGTCAGTATTGGTTACTGCTTTCAGCGTTTCTTCACTACCCGTCATTTCATACTCATGTTCTGCGGTTAACAATTTGTATGTTAACTGCTCCCATGTTTGGTAAGAGGCAGCGGGACCTTCTAGCCAAAAACTGGCAATGCGTGAATTTCTCGCTTTACCCGAAATATTGCTATTTTTATCAATGCGTTGACCTTCTTTTAGCCATTTCCCCGAATTGTTAAGATCGCGCTTAAGTTCAGGTGAAATCAATGCCTGACAATGCGGACATTGTAGCCTTGCATTTTCACTCGCTTTTACAAAATCTGTATCATCGCGATACCCCGTCATATTCGCCATACTTGGTTCAAAATATTCTGAACAATGCGGGCATTGCCAATAAAAACGACGTCTATCTCCCCGATTATATAATGATAAGATACCTGTTGTTGGAGGTGCCTCATGTGTAGATTTAGGATGGTATTTAATGTCAACAATATCTTTGCCAGGGGAGCTTTCAACGAGTGTCATCCCTGCGCTCATAAATGTAGTTGTACGTTTACTAGCAAGAGAAAAACCATCCCCCTCACCATCAATATCATCTGGCCAGCGGTCATAATCGGTTAATGCAACATATTTATAATCCGATGATGAAAGAACATTAATAGATGGCCAGCCAATTTTTAATAAATTACCAGCACGAAAGTATTTATCATGAACATTATTGTCATTTTTGCGCGGGCTTAATTGCTTAATAATTTCAGGTGAACAGCGGAAAGTACGATCTAGACGTTTTCGGCTATGTTCACTCGCTTTTTCTTGTGTTAGTTGAACTAATAGAAAATCGGAAGGATCGCAAATGATAGAATAAGTAATCCAACCATCAATCAATCCAATTGTTTTCCCTGTTCTAGCTGGCCCAACAAAAACTACTGCGTCATATTCACGTGAACTTAAACAATTCATTGGTTCAATTAAATAACCCACGGTGTCACTATCCCACTTAACCGAATTTCCACCACCTCTAGGAACTCGCATATATTCAGCGACAGCCTCAGATACTTTCATTCGGCGTGGAGCTTGAATTAAATTAGCTACATCACGACGAATATCTTTTGCCGATGCAAACATAACTATTCATCCATTTCTGATTTATCACTTATTGTTTGTATATGTGACGCCATTTGATCGCGTAAATCATCAATGACTTTCTGTGTTCTTATAACCGCACTCGTTGATAACCCGCAATCACGCTCTAAAATATCCGGTAATGTCTCAAGAACCTGAACAACCGCTTTTGCTAAATAGCTCATTTCTTTTGATACTTCAAAAGCAGGTATAAGCTCTCCTGTATCACGTTCATATTTAAGACGTTCATTTTCAGCTTGCCAAAATGCTTTTCGATCTTGTGGTCCTAAACTATCAACATCTGCCGACATTTTTTCAGATAAACCGACTAGTAATAAATCCCGCAAAGGATAAAGTTTTAATTTAGTGTTGCTGCCTATTGCTGGAGTGAGTCCTGCTACCCGTTGAGATACAGTCTGACGGTGTAAACCTGTAACTTCGGCTATCTGATTTATATTTAGTTTTAGATCGTGTAAATTTTCCATTTGCATAGCCCTAAAAATTAAATCACCTTAAAAAAACAAAGGTACGACCAAAAAGATGATGATGCCTAGAAATTCAAAAAACTGCCGAAAACCACGCGTGTGCAACCCCGTGGAAAGCCTCCCCCCCTCGGGAGTACCTTTTATTTTAAATGTTAGGTTTTGATAGGTTCTAGTCTATCCGGAACACCACTTTCTTAGTCATGAGATAAATCCTTAAGATTTGTTATATATACATTACATAGCTTGCGTATTTTCTCGGGAATTTTTCTAACAAACCCCAAAACAATACGCAAATCATGTAGCATTTAATTTACATAAAATAAAAGAGCGATCATCTGACCGCTCTCTACCGTGACACAAACGTTAATCAGCTATTTAAACCCTTGCTTAGTTCGAGCTTGCCACTCTCTAATGCTATCAATCTGACCCGCACACAAGTCACGCTCTCCCATCACCTTAACGAGATATTCGATAGCATCACCATAGGTCGTGCCACTAAACTCTGACCGCTCGCACTGCACTAAAAAGGCTTGCGGTGGATATAAATACTCAATCTTTGTCTTTGCTGTGCAACCGCTTAAGCTCATCGACAACAGGACGAGGCAAAGCAGTAACGCCACACGGATCTTGTTGTAATATCGTTTTAATACGTTCATTGCTCTGCTCCACCTGCTTTCGTAGTTTATTTGCAATGTTTTGCTGGTATTCAACCGCCTGTCGCTCTTGTTGCAGTTGCATTGTCAGCTTATTGTTTGCTTCTTGCTGTTGCTCAATGGTTTGGGCTTGCATCTGATTCTCGGCTTTCAAGCTACTTATCCTCTGTGACTGACCCCACAACCACGCACACAAGCCCAAAATCAATGCCATTAAGATTTTATTAACCCAGCTAAACATAACGCCTTCTCTTTCTCACGACGGATTTCTAACCCTCGTAACTTCTTGCCACCTGAATAAACCCACTTAGGCAACTCATTACACGCACCAACATAATCACTACTACGGATTTTGCGGAAGAAAGTGGATTTGCTCGTTGCACCACACCCAACATTAAACGTCAGCGAAGTAGCAACATCAAACACCGATTGCGGAATATCACCACCGTTTGCGTAACGGTTCACACACTTTTCCGCATTTTTAATATCGACCAACCAACGCTCCGCAATCTCTTTGTCTGTGTAAACTTTTCTTTCAATCTTACCGCTTGACGCTTCCGTTGAACCAATACCAACAGTAAGCACATTTGCAGGACATAAATAAGGCTCACGTTTACAACCTTCTGCATCACCTATAATCTCAAGCCCTTGCTGACTTGTACGAAATTGACCGTGAAAATCTGTATTTAATACCGCAATAATGGCACTGATAGCACAAACCCCACCGCCAACTTTACCCAGTTTTCTTAGCTTGCTCATTGCTTAATCTCTCTGCTCTTGCACGATAAATCTGCATTCGGATTTGATGAGCTTCTTCTGCTCGCTCACGTTCACGACGCTTTGCCTTACCTTCTTCACAGCGTTGATATAAATTCGCACACGCTGTCACAATACCAATCGCAAGGCTCAAAATCATTAAATTCTGTTGCTCGCTCAGCCACGCAATAATCCCACCAAAGCCAGACCAAATATACGTCTGTGTTCCCATATCTCTCATAGCATTTTTCATACCTTAGCCCTCATATCAGGCAATAAAAAAGCCCAGTCCGTAAAGACTGAGCTTGGTTAAAAAATCTGCTAGAATATTGTTCCCCAACAAATAAACTAGCAGAGGTTTAAAATGATTGACCATAATACAATTATTAATTCTATTCCATATCCTATAAGATCATTTTTTGAAATAGAATCAATGGAGTTTGAAGATAATGAACAATATCAAACAGCAATTAAGGCATTTATAACAGCTGTAGATATTATAAACTCTCACTGCCACCTTAACAAAAAGGTAGTTTTAATTTTTGGTTCGAGACAAATGCAAGTTGACATTGATGGAATACCTTTTTCATACTACATCCCACAACCAGCACTACATCTTCACATAAGAAATTTCATCTACCTTAATATAGTGGAATCATCTACTCTTTCTTATGAATCTCAAGTAGGGGCATATTTAGAAGAATTAGTTCACGCTTTCATGAATGCTCGCAATGAAGAACTAACACATAAAATTGTTGAATTACTGTACCCTTGTGTCAAGCACTCTGCGGAATATGGTTTTGTGAGACGTTGAATTTATTCACCTCTATACTAGAGGTGATAATTTTACCATTGCACTCAACTGGATTTTGCGGGTATAAAACATTGATATTATCTCGAAGTGCCTTGAGCAAATACTCTGGCACTTCTTCACCATTTATTTTAATTTTATCGCCTAAAGTAAGTTCCATTTTTACCCCAAACAAAAAACCCCGACCGTTTCCGATCAAACTGGTGAACATCTCAGGGTTATTACAATACTTAGACTATGACCACCATATAACGAAATAATAGTGCAAGTATGCAAGGTTGTCAATATTTAATTTTGATACTTTTTGAATTTTTTCTGCCAGTTCGCAACAAAATGAAACCAACTACAAGAAATTCGTGAATTATCGCTTTTGCCACATTAAGTTCTTTTTTCACCTTTCGCTTATAAGTATCTAAGCTAGGAACACGAATATTTGATTTACCAGCGCATGGTTGCATTTTCATTTCACCACAATTATCGCGTAATTTAACTGCAATAAAATTTACCGTTCGCTTATTTACATAGTATGAAAATATAATGAAGTGTAACAATCTATCGTTATTTTTAAAGAATTTCTCAATTCTTTCACTAATCATCATTCCAGTATCATCATCGCACATAGGTTCACTCGGCTCGGCTGGAATAGCAGATTGCATCAATTTAGCAATAATATTAAATTGTGATTTATCAATACGACCGCTACGAACCCAAGCGCCCCATTTATACATCCATTCATCAACGAATCTTTCCTGTTCTGCTGTTAGAGTTAATTCACTGAATTTACGCATTATTAATTCCTTTAATCTTGATGATGGTTTTACCTTTGGCGATAACACCTTTTTCTTCGATTGAGTATTTGCGAATAACAGTGCGGTTGTCATCTTTGATTAGACCAGCACCGACTAGACTATCAAAAATACCTTTGGGTAAGTTGTCTAGGTCACGAGCGCGATTATCTGGGAAGTAAATTTCTATCTTGATTTCGACCGCACTTTCAAACGGATCGAACTGTTTACAAACTTCAGTAGCAATGCGTTTAAATTCTCTGCCGGCTTTTGAAATATAATGCTTACCCTGTCTTGTATGTTTCCAGTAATGATTCACGCTTGGCGGATACGGTAATACAATCTCCACCCATTCACTCACAATTTCCCCTCCCCGCGTAAAATTGCCTGAGTTCTGAAAACCCCTTCAGCATGAGAATGTCTCACAAACTCTGTTTCTAATTTACGCGTTCTGCGGTCGCATTCGTCGTGACAGCTACTACAACACCATGCACCGAAAATATCATCAGGCTTTTGTCCTGCACCATTTAAACCAGCCATGCGATAGTGGGCTAATACGGTAGTTTCTGGATTATGGTTACAAATGCCAGTAAGTCTAACTTGGCACTCTCTACCTTTTGCTTCTTTTCTAAGATCAATTTTCATCAGCAAAATCCTATTAATTGGTTAATCTTGTTGTCTAATTCCCATTCGCTTTCATAGATATTAGAAAGTGTTTCATTCCAAATTACGCCAAACACACCTTTGTAAACATCGTTGAATTTCTCTTGGCTCATATTGTCGAAAGAAATTGACCAGCGTTCTTTCATCGATCCACCGTCTTGGCTTGGCTTAATATCGTAAAACCCAGCCTTTTTCATCACATGATCTAAATAGGCTTCAAGCGTTTTCATACCTTCATAGTCCAATTTAGATTCACGATTTGACCGCACTTTTTCTAAAACACGATCTGCGATTGGCTTTGTTACGTTCTGATAGAGATTTTTATCATTTGCAGCCACAGCAATTTCATGCGCCACAGCTTGAGCAATCCATTCTTCCGCTTGAGTTAATACGCTAAATTCTGGCTGCCAATACTCAAAGCCAGCTTCCAACAATGCAAAAAATTTCTTGTGGTGCTGATAGTTTCGATTATTGGAAAGTGGCATAATTTTAACCGCACTTCCAATAGGTAAACTTTTCAACAAATTGCGGTCGTAATCCGTTTCCGCCACCACCGCGCCATTTGGATACTTCACTGCGTGGATAACAGTTTTACGTTTCGCTTGGCTTGCCACACCCCACCTGCTCTCTCGTAAAATACCCACAAGACTTCGTTCTATTCATCGCACAATATTTGCTGATATTGGGAAATCGCCCTGTGTAATGACCGTTACAGCGATAAGGCTCTTCAACGTGCCAGCCCCAATCATCGTTAATGCTTAAATCCTCCAGTTCTCCGTTACATTTTGGGCATTTGTAATCAGTCATTTTTTAAGTCCTTAATACCAAATAACCCACAAGATGGGGTGTAACCAATAGTAGTAGAGTACAGAACACCATCCTTGTAATTCTCTTTACTCCATTGTTTCCCAAAACATCTAAATCTATCTTTAGCACCTTTGCTTCGGCTTTTTCTTTCTGTGGCTTCTCCTCCGCATTTAGGGCATTTCACATCAGCAAACATAACCACCTACCTTCTTAATAAAATCCAAACTCACCGACCGCTGTACAAAATCCTCCATGGTCGGATCGAACACCACGACCATCAATGCCCCCTTAAAATCTGTTTACACATGGCTACACCACGTAAATTAATCGCTTGTTGAACATCTGGTGGCGTAAAACTGGCTTTTTTCGGCAGCGTGATTTTAGGTTCCGGAATAGCTTCACCGCGCTCTAACCGTTGCACCATGGTAAATAATTTCTCCTTAATCGCCTTTTTCACCTCGAAAACCGTATGCATACGCGTTTCTCGATAAAGTTCGGTTAATAACCAAAATTCTGCATGAGAATGAAATTTAAACTGGTGTAATTCCCCCATGCCAAATGCTTGAAACTGCACCAAGCGCTGATATAACGCCTCCTCATTCGGCAATCCCCAAACTTGAAATTGATCTGCTTTGCACCATGCAATAAATTTCCCCACACTCGGGAAAAAGTCATCCGGTTTTGACCGCACTTTACGCATACCTACTTTCACTTGCTCAAGGGTATTAATTCCGTTTTCGGCAAAAGCTAATACCCAAGTCCGCTTAGCAAGATTTAATTGCGCCTCATCCGAAAACTGCGCGCGCATTGCCGGACAAGTAGCAAGCAGTTGATCAAAAATTTTATCGACAAGCACTCTTACCGCATCAGGTAATACCCCTTGAGATATCGCGGTAGTTTGGTTAACAGGTAAATTCATCAAAGCATCTCCTCCCATGCAGCAGCATTGTTCCAATCGGAATTATTCATCTCCGCCCAAGATTTCTTTTTCGGTTTTCCACGCTCAATCACCAAGCGATCCCAATGTTTACGTAAATTCTTCGGTGATAAAATATTTTTACACCAAAAATCGTCTTGATTGGCAAACTGGAATAATTCACAAATTTCACGGTGCGAACGCTTATCACGCTCTCGGATAAGGCGAACCTCATCCGCCCAAGTATCAAAATTTGGTGACCTAGCTTCAGGATTAATTTTCAAAATCAGGTTAAAAATCCAATATGCGGTTTTTAAGTCATCATCAGAAAAGTTTTTCCGTTTTGGCGACGTTGCAACTTGTTGCGACGTATTAATATGATCTGTTGTATATTTATAATTAGTATTATTATTTGTCGGATCTATTTCCGAGTTATTTCGGATTTCAATCCGAGTTATCTCGGATTTATTTCCGAGTTCAACGTGGATATTCGGATCTATTTCCGAGTTATTCGGATTTAAATCCGAGTTAAACTCATTCCAAGTTTTCCCTTTTTCAGTTAAACGAATTAAATCTTTATCGCCATGCTTTCCTTGCTTGAGATAAATAATCAACCCTTTAGTTTCTAAATCACAAAAATGGCGGTAAACCGTATCTGCTTTTTTATAAAAAAGTGGCAATTCTTCTAAGACTTTATTTCGTGAAACCCAGTAATACACAACCCCATCAACAAGAATTTCTTTTGCCCATGAGCTAGCCTGATTTAGCAAATCAAACAACGCCCCTTGATTGACATTTAATCCCCATTCAATACAACGTTGATTATTAATATAACTAGTAAATCTCATTGCATTAACTCCGAAGCATAACGTGACGCAATAAACTCAACGCCTTTACTTGTCACGCGGGTTTGTGTGAAATTGTGACCGTGTTCTGCTGTGCCGGTTTTAACGGTAAACAAACCACGTTCTTGCGATTTTTGATAAGGCAATAAATTACCCGATTGACGATACAAAAACTTATCTAACACTAAGCACTCAATCATTTTACGTTCCGGCATATTGAGAATTTTCGCGGTTTCCCGTAATGATTTTGTCGTGCCTACTTCAACATAATGATCAACAAAATCCGCCTTAGGTTTCATCTCTTGATTTTGCAATGCTAAAGCCTGTTTTTGTTTCTCGCTTTCCACTAACGCCTCAAGTGCTTGAAGATAGTTTTGCGGTAAAAGTGCGGTTGGTTTTTGTTGGTTTTCTAATTCTTGCCAACGATCGATAATTCGTTTACGCAATTTCACGTTGTAGCCAGCAATTAGCGTAAGAGAGTGTTCTTTATCTAATCGGAATACTGTTATATATCCTCGATTATCTCTCTCCCAAGAATACCCTTTTTGCTGATGGTTCCAATTGGTTCCATCTTTTGTAATCGCTTCTAAAATTTTGCCCGCATTTTCACGAATATATTCAGAATGGCGGTTTCTGTAATGTTCTGGAATATTTTTACTAACATAATCATCGCCATAAAGCTGAATAAGCATTACTCGAATATCACGCACAACAGTTTTATGCTCTTTTTCACATAATTCAGCAATCTCACGACTACTCATTGTTATTGTGTTTTGTTCATTAATTTGTAATAATCCATTCATCAATATCATCTCCTTTCATCAGTATATTGATACCGCCCTCGTTACAGCGTGGGCATTTTTATTTGCCTAAATACTCATCTTTTGTTTTTGCCAACCCAAGTTCGGCATGGACAAATAACGCTTGAAGCACATCTCTTGGAACAGGTTTATCAGAATCTTTAACATGAACCGCTAAACCAATCTCGTCCAAATATGCGGCAACGACTTCCAAATAGTGCGTTTTAAATCGAGATAAATTACTTGGATCTATCCCAATATTTCGGGCAATTTCGCAATCTGCTTTTTCTGCCCCTTTTTTGTAAATTAAATCCGCAATCTTCATTGCAGATTTGCTTAATTCATTGCGTGCCATTGCGTTTGCCTTCTGTTTTAATCAGGGAAAATGAAATCAATCGTTACATCTGCGCCAAGCTCATTTAATTTAGCCACAATACGTCTTGCGTCTCTTAGTTTTGGAGTTCGGATATTGCATTCATAATTTGAAATGCGGTTTTGTTTATATCCAAGAGCCTCGGCAAGTTGTTTCTGCGTGATACCAATACTTTCCCTTGCTTTAGCAAGATTGCTCATAAAATTTCCTTTTGTGATTTAATTAACACAAATTAAATCACAATAAGTGTTACTAATCAATCACATTTTGAATTTTTATTAATATCGCATAGCGTGATATTATGAAAACCAAGAAAATGAGGGTAGAAATATGAAAACATTAGGTGAAAGAATTAAAGCTCTTAGAAATCAAATGGGCGTAAATCAAAAAGAATTTGCAGAAATGTGCGGTCGTCTTGACTCAAGAGAGCGTGCTTGGGGGCAATCTCGCATTGGTAATTATGAAACAAATACAAGAGAACCAAGTTTAGAAGATATTGAGATCATGGCTAAAGCCCTAGGTATTACAGCGGCAGAATTGGCATTTAGCAATGCTCAATTCACCCAGCTCATCAAATCTTATAAATATCCCTTACTCAGCTCAATTCAGGCAGGACGATTCACTGAAGTAGAACACTTCAATTGCATAGATGATATTGAACAATATGAAATGATTGCCTCTCAAATAAAAGCCAGTTCCAATGCCTTTTATCTCAAAATTACTGGAAAGAGTATGACACCACGCTTTAACGAAGGCGATATGGTATTAATCGATCCTGATCTTACACCAACTCCGGGACAGTTTGTTGCAGCAATCAACCCAGATGGCGAAGCCACTTTCAAGCAATATAAACAATTAGGTTCAATAGATGACTACGGTCGACCGCACTTTAAGCTGGTTCCGCTCAATGACAGTTTCCCGACGTTAAACAGCAAAGAACACAAAGTTCAACTGATCGGTGTTGCCATAGAACATCGGCAAATGTTGACTTAACCAATCCACCAAAGCCAGAAATTAAATTTTATTGGGTAGCAGTTGAGCATAGGGGTTATTTGTAGGCTAAGTTGGATTGATTTGGTAGAACATCGGATTTAGCACAGAAAGAGATAAGGAAAAATGACAGAATTCAAAGGTGTAAAATAAGCAATATCAGCTATTTTTTGATCAACAAATCTTTGCTGCTTAAATAACTATTCTTCCACAACATATCTAACATAAGGAAAAAATATGGATAATTTAAAATTTGTACGTTTCTCCGATGTAGACTTAAACGATCCTTTCTTCGATAGTTTAAAGGCTGATTATATGGAGTTTTCTAATTGGTTCATGAGGAAATCTACCGAAAATGAATTTGCTTATGTTCTTTACAACCAATATGACATTGATGGTTTTCTATATCTTAAAGAGGAAAGTGAAATACCAGATATAATGCCACCAATATATAATCGACATATTTTAAAAGTCGGCACATTTAAATTTAATCCACAAGGAACACTTAGGGGGCAGAGATTTATAAAGAAAATTCTTGATATAGCCATTGCCAATCGCTTTGAACTTATTTATCTGACCATATTTGAAAAGCACGATTATCTCATTAGATTATTTCAAAAATATGGTTTTGATTCCGCCGGCACTAAGCAGACTATAAACGGAACAGAGTATGTTTATATTCGAGATATGCGGCATATTGTTGGCGACATTATCCTAGACTACCCTTACATTTATCCTAATGCTAATAAATACCTTCTAGCAATTTATCCCACATTTCATACTCGCCTATTTCCCGAATCAATTCTATGTAATGAATATCAAGATATTGTTCAAGATGTTTCTTACTCAAATAGCATACATAAAATCTATATATCGGCGGCTTACGACGCAGATAAATTAAAAAGGGGAGATATTCTTGTAATTTATCGAACACACGATGGTAAAGGTTCCGCATATTATCGTTCAGTAGTTTCATCAATTTGCGTTGTAGAGGAAGTTCGCAATATATCGGAGTTTCCAACTGAAGAATCATACCTTCAATATTGTAGCAGATTCAGTGTGTTCACGGATGAAGAACTATCTAGATTTTATAAGGAAAAGCGCTATCCATACGTTATTAGATTCACCTACAACATTGCGTTACCAAAACGTGTTAATAGAAAGGAATTACTTGACAATCACGTGATAGGGGATCAGACTAGAATCGTTCTAGAGCAAATAACTAATGAACAATTCAACAAAATTTTAAGGCTATCCAAAACAGATGAAAGTTTTATTGTCAATCAAGCCTGAGTTCGTGGAAAAAATTATTTCAGGTGAAAAAAAATTTGAGTTTAGAAAAACTTTACCAAAACGCGAAGGCATAACAACGGTAGTTGTTTATTCCACGATGCCAGTTGGGAAAGTGGTCGGTGAATTTAAAATTAAAGATATGCTATCTCATACGCCAGAATCACTTTGGGAAAAGACAAAAGATTTTTCTGGCATTACCAAAAATTTCTTTGATCAATATTTTTCTACAAAAAGTTTAGCGCACGCATTTGAAATTGATTCATTCAAGCTATACGATGAACCGTTAGTAATTTCAGATGTGTTGCCATCTGGTACTCCACCACAGTCTTATTGTTACATCAATTAATTCAACAAACCGCCCACCGTGGCGGTTTTTCTTTATCCAAAAACTATCAAAAAACCAACCGCGCTTTTAAGCCCCAACAGAATTATCCATTTTAACTTCAAGTTTCAAATTTAACGCTTTCATCACCTTAAGCACTGTCGAAAATGTCGGATTACCTTTACCAGAAAAAGCCTTATATAAGCCCTCTCGACTTACCCCAACATCTCTTGCCAACTGGCTCATATTGCGTGCTTTAGCAATATCACCCAATGCAGAAAGAATTAAATCCACATCATCTTCTTTAAGCACTTCATTAAGATAAAGTTGAATTTCTTCTTCATTTCTCAAATGTTCTGCCATATCAAAATCTTGTAGCTCTACCATATTACCCTCCTAATTTTTTCGCTAAGGCTTTTGCCTTTTTAATATCATTGTCCTGTGTAGATTTATCACCACCACAGAGTAGAATCACTATTACACCATTCTGATTCTTCAAATACACTCGATAGCCTTTACCTTCTGTAATACGTAATTCTGATAATCCCTCACCTATCGGCTTAACATCACCAAAGTTACCCATCTGTAACCGCTTGATTCGAGTTTGTATTTTTGCCCTTGCTCTTAAATCTTTTAATTCGTCAAGCCACTGTTTAAACACAGTCGTCGATTTTATTTGAATCATAGCCCCTCCAACGATTCTCATTATATCATACCCCCTCACAACTGTTAACTATAATTAACAGTTATTTTTTCTAACTAAATTTACCTCTTGCAGAATTGTTCAAAAAACAAGCAATTAAACAAATTTTTTAAAAATTATTTCCCTTGAAAATCATTGATTTAAACACTAAATGTGATTATTTATCTAAAAATATCACATTTCGTTATTTACATTTAAATCACTTTACGTGATAATAAACCCATCAAAACGAGATACCATAATCTCAAACGCTCTTTAAAAATTCATTTAAAAAAAGCATGGTACATAACGGTGCTAAGCGGTCGTTAGATTGAAAGCCCTAACCTACTTAGCAATACCATGTTTTGAATATCTGTCGAAGCAGAAGCCAGTGAAAAACGGTGCAGTTGCCGAAAGTGGAAGCAGACAGGTAAACAGAACCACATCTTTTGGCCTGTTATCTAGTTGGTTAAAAATGAGAAAGCGACAGGCAGCAAACGTCAGCTAAAGGCGTGACAGCTTGGAGAGACAGCTTACATTTCAAAGCACATTTGCGAGTGTGTTTTGAAATGGCAAAAATTAGCGGCAGTACAAAGGGATTAAGGCGAAAGCCCCGCCCTGCTCTGTTGATAGTCGGCATAGGGACGAATCAGTTCGGTAACGCACTCATACCGAATCGCACAAAGAAGCCAAGCCCGAAAGGGAGGTGAGCAGTCTATGTATATCTGTTAAACCGCCAGCGTCAATGACAGATAAGATGAAGTGCCTTGAATTTTTTAAGGTTTTTGAAGTGGGGCAAAAACCTGAGTGCTATCTAATTTGCCTTTCGTTATTGGTTTTGGCATAAATAAACCAAATACGACACCTATGTAGTCGATAACATGGGCTTGCTGACCGTGGCAAGTAAATCACGGTCGCCAAATTCTTAACCGCATTTAGAGATCCGCTAAAGGTCTGGGTAATAGCGCTGTTACCAAATCAAGGATAACTAAGCCAGAACTAAGTGCGGTTAAGAATGGTTTGCTACTACTTGACATAGTACTCCTTTGCCCTCCCTGTGAGGGCTTTTTTTTACCCAAATTTAGCTAATCCAAGATAAGGAAACAAAAATGATTATACCAAATGTTATTCACGCAAAACACATCATGGTTAACGGGTTTAGAGCGGACACAATTGCCCATTCTGATAAATTACATCAGGCAACATCTCCGCCACCATCACTTTCACAAGATTCTCATCTGCAATATTCATCACAGAATGCGCCAACTCCTCCAACACGCATGCGCGTTGAAGAGGTGGCGAGACAAGAGAAAGTTGAGTTAAATCAAGAAAAATCCAGTTCTCCACCGAAATATGCAGCGCAGGCTCAAGTATCTCTACCACTAACCTTGAATGTGGTAGTGTCACTGAAAGTGGAAACGTCCCCACAAACAACGTTATCGCCTTGTTCAATCGAGCAAAACGATTAATTATCATGATGGCTTGAGCAATATTATCTAGCAATGCGGCATATTCTTTCGGAATTTCTGGCATCTCAATGTGGAAAAAAGGACGAATTTCAATGGATATTTGCTGATAAATGTAGTCTGAATTTAACATATTTAACTCCTTATATTGCCTGTGTGGAAACTGCAATATACCACGTTGGCGAGCGTGGAAAAATAATTCGTCAAGGATTTGACAACCACCGCCCCTTCGGATTAAGATAATCCGCGCCACAAGCCGCTCCAAACGGCTTTTTTTATAGGAAGAACACAATGAAAAAACAAAACACTCAACCGGTGAAAATCGAACTCAATGGTGAAGCCGGAAAACGGGTCGCACTTTCCGCAGCAAAAAGAATTATCAAAACGCATAACAAAGAAATCAAAGCATTAGCCTACAAATGATTACTCTTGAACTCGTTCTTGCCATTCACGAAACCATTTTAGAAACCGAACCAGGGCTAAAAGGACAAGCGGATTTGGGCAAGCTAGACAGTGCATTAGCGCGTATTGATAACTGGATGTTGTATGAAAATACCGATAACATCTTTGATATTGCTGCACTCTATGCCCTTGCTATCGCTAAAGCACATGCATTTCCTGATGGCAACAAACGTACTGCAATGGTCACAATGCTAACTTATCTCGATCTGCAAGGTGTAGAAATTCCACCGGATCACGGGCTAGATGACACAATGGTAGATGTGGCTAGCGGTAAATTAGATTTTATTGCCCTATCCCAACATTTACAGCAACTTGCCATTTGACAACCGCCCCCCCTTCGAATTAAGATTTTTTTATCGGGGGGAGATAGGTGTAATACAATACCTGAAAAGGAAATAAGCCCAACTTAAAAATGTTACCGCTCGGGTGCGGATAACCGCTAAATGTAAGTAGTTGATCCCCGATATTGACAACCCAAAAACTTTATACTACTATCTGCCTTAAGGTGTCAGAACCTTTTTCCAATAGGCGGTAGTAAACGGATCGCCAAAGTGCGGTCTTTTTTTATGCCGAAATCTCGTTAAGTCGAGAGGGCGACTAATACAATACCTTCGGGGAATACGTCCACCCTAACCTATTGGAGGGTTCTGAACCTCTCGGCACCAGTGTCAGAACTGGTCAATTTCAGAAAACCAATAGGAGTAGTCAAATGACTAATTTACAAATCTTATCAAATTCAATCCGCACTTTGAATAATCTCTATTCTTTAAACGATCTACATAAAGCGAGTGGAAACGATCCTAAACATCGCCCTACTTACTTTATTAAAAACGATCAAACTCAAGAACTAATCGCGGAATTAGATAGAGAAAATTCCCAGTGTGAAAATTCTCACACTGCCTTGAATGTAATAAACGGTGGTTTAAATCGTGGCACCTACGCCTGCGAAGAATTAGTTTTAGCCTACGCCATGTGGATCAGCCCAAAATTCCATTTGGTTGTGCTTAGAGCATTTTTAGCAATGCACAAACAACAAAACCAACCGCAACAACTTGCATTACCGGAACCGGAACCAACAATTATCTTGGAACTGACACAAAGTGAAGTAAGAAAGCTAATCAACGTTTGGATGTTATTTACTCGTTTTGCAGAAAGCGTGCAGTTTTTGTTAAATAAAGTGAAACCATTTATTGTCGGTCACCTTTACAGTTCACCAGAACTTAATTTAATGTGGACAAGACAAGCGATAAAGGACACTCAACCATTAATAAAAAAATTAATGGACACCTTACCGAAAAAACAACCGTTACACTATAACCGCGATAAACTTCAGCGTTATAGCGACTTCTAAAACCCAACCAAAACCGACCGCACTTTTCCAACGAAAATCGTGTGGCGGTTTTGTTCACCCAAATTTCAGTAAATTGGTTAAAAAGGAAACAAAAAATGAACGCATTGAAATGTCTTATTGAGAACCGAAAAACTATTGGAATCGCTATGATTATCGCCATTGTCGGTATTGCAGGCAATCTTGACTTTAACGACCAACTAGGTCTTGAAAAAGACCGCTGCGAGAAATTGGGTGGGAAAGGCGTTGAAACGAATGTTTTTATAGAAAAAAGTTTTGAATGTGTATTTAAGTGAATATTCCGAAATATGTAAGGAAAGATCTATGAAAATGCCTGACCCCAACAACTACGACAGCGACTGGGACTACTACGAAGCGTGCGAAGCCTACCAAGCCTACTTAGATGGTAAACCGCACTCATCACAGCCTATTTTCGTTAAACAGAAACTTGCTCAAAATGACCCAGACAGCAATTTATTTGTAAACCCAAAAGAGAGATTTTAAAATGCTAGACCTAATTCTATCCACCGAAAGCAAAGTCCTTTCAACCAACATCAAAACCTTTGAAGAACAAGCTAACGCCTACCTTGCGACGCTCACGACCACCTTTGAAACCGATGACGATTTTGCTAAGGCGGATAGCGAAGTGAAAGAACTTAAAGAAATTGAAGATAAAATCCGCACTGCGATTGAGCAAACACATAACGGAGAAATTGCAGAGTTAATTTTAGCGGCAGAACAAATCGCAGAACGGTTTAGACAAGAGCGTTTAAACCGTGAAAAAATGGTTAAAAACCGAAAAGCAGAGATTAAAGAAACCATTATTTCTCAATCCTTTCAGCGAATTTTAACAATCAAAGGCAGTTACGAAAGTGATGTATCGCTTGCTCTTGAGCGTAATATTCCAAAGGACAATATCAAAAAACGCCTTGAAGAGGCAACCAAACGCAGAAGTACACTGGCAACCTTAACAAGTGCGGTGAACGCTGAAGAAACCGCCATTACCGCAGAAATCGGAGCAGAGGCAGCTCGAATTTCTGCACGCAGAAAGCTCATTCCAATTCATTACGAATACCTGTTTAAAGACTGGTTAGTGTTGATTGCAGGAGATCATGAGTTAGAGCCAATCATTCAGCAACGCATTGCCGAAGAAGAAAAGCGTGAAGCCGAAATAAAAGCCAAAGCAGAACAAGAGGCTAAGGCTAAGGCTAAAGCAAAAGCCGAAGCGGAAAAAGTGCAAGCTGAGGCAAAAGCCATTGCGGACGAAATGGAACAGCAACAAGCGGTCGAAAAGCCACAGGATTTTGCAAAAACGGAAAATACAGAGACGTTAGAGGATTTTGTGATTACTATCCGTCTCAATCAAACCATTCAATCCCACGCTGTCAGTATTGCTCGTGAGCTTAAAGCGAGATTTGGGGATTGTGTTTCACTTAATAAAGCAAAATAAGGATCAATTATGACAACAAACTTACCAGCCAACATTCAAACCGCACTTTCTGAACGTGGCATAGACTACGCAGTATGGAGTACATTAAAAAACAGTGTTTTCCCAGGTGCGAGAGACGAGAGTATTTTACTTGCCATAGATTACTGTAAAGCTCGAAAAATGGATATTCTCAAGAAACCTTGTCATATTGTGCAAATGAACGTAACTGATGCAAAAACAGGAAATAAACAATGGCGTGATGTAATTATGCCGGGTATTTATGAACAACGAATTACAGCATTTCGTACTGGACAAATGGCAGGACAAGATGAACCCATTTTTGGTGAAATCATTGATCATTCCGGAGTGAAAGCACCTGAGTGGTGCAAGGTGACTGTTTATCGCTTTATTAATGGTGTTCGTTGTGCTTTTTCTCACACAGAATATTTTTCTGAAGCTTGTAATACGACAAAGGAAGGAAAAGCTAATTCAGTGTGGACAAAACGCCCTAGAGGGCAGCTTGCTAAATGTGCTGAAGCAGGGGCATTGCGTAAAGCATTTCCTGATGAATTGGGAGGTGTAATCACTGCCGATGAAATCACTGAAGAACCTATTACTCAAACACAACCAAAACCAACCGTCATTGAGGCAGAGGCTGTTGTGCTACTTACCACAGAACAACGCCAGCAACTCGATCAACTTATCCAAATTACCCAAACCGATGTTGCCAAAGCCATTGCGTATTATGGTGTAAACAGCCTTGATCAGCTGCCTAAAGACAAAGCTGAACAGTTAATCAAAATCTTGAATGAACGCGTTGATAAATCACAGCAAAGCGAAAACTTAGGGGAAAACATACCACTATGATAGATAACCTAATCACACTCAACTGTGAGCAAGGCACAGAAGAATGGCTCACCGCACGATTAGGAATTCCTACTGCAACAGGGGTGTCAAATATCGTCACCCCAAGCGGTAAAAAATCAAGTGCGTGGACAAGCTACCTTGCCGAACTGGTCGCAGAAAGTATCGAGGGCTTAACAGAAGGCTACAAATCCACTGATATGTTGCGAGGTAATCAACTGGAAGAACAAGCAAGAATGGCGTACGAGTTCGCCACAGGCAATGATGTTGTTCAGGTTGGCGGTGTATATCGCAATGCCGACAAAGATATGATGATAAGCCCAGATGGACTTATCCCAACCTTACGAAAAGGCTTAGAAATCAAATGCCCCAAAATGAAAACGCACATCAAATATATCATTGAGGGCGTTGTACCCAGCGAATACATCATACAGGTGCAAGTCGCTTTATGGGTTACGGGTTATGACAGTTGGGATTTTGTCAGTTATTGCCCCGAATATCAAAAACAAACGCTTTTTATACACACCGAAAAACCCGATATTGTGTTGATGAAAGCCTTTGATAAGTACATTCCACAATTTATTGAAACGCTGAAGGCGTTTAAAGTGAATTGATGGAAACACCCTTAATTTTGAGGGCGTTTAATTGGAGAAATATTATGAGCGATATGGGGCATTATGTATTTGGTCTCTTGTTAAATCCTTATAATTTCTTTATGAAAGAGGAAGCGTTGAGTGATAGCTATATTACCGAGAAAGTGATTGCTCAAGATACTTTATATCCAGTTAAGCAATATGATTCAAAAGTAGCAGAACAAGAAATTCGTAGAACAATTCACGAATATGCGGATTTTGATTTAGCGAAAGAGCTTTATAAATCATTAGAAAACATTGATTTTGAATCAAAACGCGAAGTAGATCACTGGCTTTGCTCACTAGAAGATAAAGCTAGAGATGTTTTCGATGAAGTAAGTATGAATGATTTTACGGTATTAAGTGATAATTTTAGTTGGTGTATTCAAGCTATCGCTTGGGCAACAAGAGAATTTGATAAGGTGGTGAACAATGACTAAAGAAAAATATTTTTCTGTAGATGTTTCAAACGACATCCACATAGTAAACCTTCATGACACGGAAGAACAAGCAAGAAAAAGTTGTTTAGATTGTGCTAATGAGGCTTATGAGTTTGCAAGTGATTTAGACGAGTTCGAAAATTACGTAGAACATGATTTACCTTATGCGGTTTATGGTGTTATTTTAGGTAGAGCAAAATCAGATACACGACCTCTAACAAATGATGAATTAGAATCGGGGTATTACGATGAGCAAAGCCACGTTATTGAACCGCCAGAACTTATAAAAGTTAATAGCTGGATTAGTGTTGATGACAGATTGCCTGATATGCATCCTCACGATTATTACGGAGAATTATCAGATGATATATTACTCTATGGTATAGATGATAGTGGAAGCAATCCACACATCTTTATTGGATTTATGATTAAAGGAAATATCTTTTATTCAAATGAATATGGTATGTGTGGACACGGTAATGTTACCCACTGGCAACCACACCCACCGCTACCAAAGGATAACTTATGACAAGAGATGAAATCATTACTGTTTTAAAAAGAAATGGCTTTAAATTAGGTTTTAATGACAGAGTTGTCTTTGGTGCTTTCAAAGACACTATAACCATTGTGGTTAGTATGCTTGGTTCAAATACCACTCTCTCAGTCAAATTCAACGGAAAAGAAAACAAGCAAAAGTCCATAAGACTTATGTCTAAGTTATTTCCGACAGCTTTATATAAAGAGATAGATGCTTCTGTTCCAGCAAGTATTCAAGCAAGTTATTTCTCTTTAGAGAGAACCCATTAACCAACACAGCCCACAAACGTGGGCTTTTTTATAAGGATTACAAAATGGAAACAATCATCATCACTTCAGCATTTACTTCATTTATTGTTTCATTACTTGTGCATTGGTTTACCATTACACAAGTAACAAAATGGTTTGATAAATTCTTTTTCGAGCAAAATCAGATAATGGAAAAATATGCTGATGATATAAAAGAAATTATTCATAAGAGAAAATCATAAGCAGACTTTACAGAAATTTCGACCGAGTGCTGTTAATTGAATAATACCCTGTTGTAATTCAACATCTTTGAACAGATTTTTCTCTAAACTCTCTTTTAACGCTAACCGTTCATTATCAGATAAAATCTTATTGTTATGCATAACCTGAGTAATCTGAGGATCGCTTAGTTTATCAATATCAGATTTTATACGGTTAATTTTATCAGCAACATCAGCTTTAAGTGCAATATATAGTGGATTTTCCAAATGTGCAGTATATGCATTTTCAGCCGTTTTGTATTCCGTATAAGATACATCAACTAACTTCAATCGAATTAGGTTATCAATAGATGGCTCTATAAGCTCATTTCTTTGGCATTTTGGGTTACCTAAATAAATATGAGTGTACTTTTCTTGATAACCTCCTTTTTCTAAGTTAATGATAATTTTAGAGATGGTTTCATCCCTATTGTGAAAAAGATAATACAAATTCTGTGCATCTAATGGACTAAGCATTTTAATCATCTCAACAAAAGATGGGTGAATATTATCTGATTGAGTTTTATCCATTGATGAAGCAATTAGCTTAGCGAACATACTTCTGATTTCATCTTCTTCCATATAAAATTTAGAGGCTTCAAGTGCTGGACCAACAACGCTCATTTTAGGTTCTTTTATATTTTCTTCGGGAATTTTTTCGATATTCTGGGCGACTTCTTTAGCATATTTCTCAAGATCAGCAGCTTGTTTTATTTTGTATTTCTGATACAGATTGTCAGGGAATCGACCAAAAGTTAGCGTCCAAATTTGAGTAAGGCTTTCAATTGGTCCTTTTAATGCTCCTGCAGCAGCCATTCCGCTCAAAGCTCCACTAATAATTGGATAAAATTCACTCATAGTAAAGTCCTCTTTGTTAATGTGATAGATTAAAGTTTGATCGCAATAATCTTATCACTAGATAAAGAGGATTTCATTATGATTGACAACCGCCCCTATTCAAATTAAGTTTAACCATACTCCGACTAAAAAGGAAACCTAAATGAAACGCAACTGGGATTTAATCCGAAAAATTTTGCTCAAACTTGAAGAAAAGGCAGATAGTACAAGTTGGTTAATGAGTACAGATATTCAAGGTTATGATTTTAAAACCGTCGCTTATCACTACAAATTGCTTAAAAATGCCGGAATTATTGAAGCACTTGATATTTCCACGATGGAAGAAGAAAACTATGCTGCGCTTTCGCTCACTTGGCAAGGTCACGAGTTCTTAGACAAAATCCGCAACGACAGCGTATGGAACAAAGTCAAAAGCACCGTCCAAAGCAAAAGCCTTGATTTAAGTTTTGATGTTATTAAGCAAGTGGCAACCGCTACAATTAGTGCAATGTTGCCATAGAGATATTGACAACCGCTCCCCTTCGGATTAAGATAACCGCACTACAAATCCTAGTCGGTTTCTCGCTCCGACAATAAAAGCGGTTTTTTTATGCCTAAATTTTAGGTATTGCCAAGTTATGGACGGGGTGAGAGAGCCAAATACAATACCCGAAAGGGAAATAAGCTCCGCCGACTAGGATCGGTAGTTGAACCCTGTCCACCTACTAAGTGGCAATAACTAAAATCCTAGGAGCATAAAATGCAAAATCAAATCTCTACTTTCAATTTCAAATCTAATCCTGTTCGCATTGAAGTAATCAACAATGAACCGCACTTTTGTTTAACAGATGTGTGTATAGCTCTTGATATAAGCAATGCAAATTCAAGTCGCTTTAGATTTAATGAAAAGGGTCTACATAAAATGTATACCCTTACCAAAGGCGGAAAACAAGAAGTAACTTTCATCAACGAACCGAATTTATATCGGATCATTTTTAGATCTAACAAATCTCAAGCTATCGATTTTCAAAACTGGGTCTTTGAAGAAGTGCTACCGCAAATTCGCAAGACAGGACAATATTCGCAAAATTCTACGCAAATCGTACCGCTTGAAGAAATCAAATCAGACGAAGAAGCACTACACATCATCGTCAATCTATTCCACTCGCTCAACGGTGCTTACGAAATGGGAAATAAGATACGCAAAGAACATCCGTATCTTGCGAAAGAAATCGATAAAACCATCGGCGGGCATTACCTTTACAATTTAAATGGTCCGACCGAAAACGCGCTTACCAAAGCACGAAAATATGTTCACGCCAAAAGCGAACGTATTATGTTCGTCAAAGGAATGCTGAGCCTACTGGAAGAACCAAAACAAATAGCAAGATTTTAACCACAACCAACCGCTCTTTATGGGCGGTTTTCTTTTATGGAGAAAACAAAATGAACAAACTTATCCAACAAATCGAACAATGGGCGGGAGATTTATGCAATTAGAAGCAGAAAAATTTGCCAAAATTCTCTCTCATCTTCAGGGAATTTGTACAACCTTAGGCTATGAAGATATTAAATTCCTTTGTTGGCTAGAAAAAGAAGATGGCAATATGGAATTTGTATTGGAAGATGGCAAATCAAACCAACGATTGAGTTTTATTTTACCTTTTAAAAAAGAGGCGACAAAATGAAAGAAATTAAATTAGGCGTATCACCATTGACTAATCAAATCTACGCAGGTCATCTCGAAAAAAATGGGCTTTATTGGAAAGAAAAGCAAGATGTAACGTTAATGGCATTATATTGTGTTGCTCAACATTGTATTGAACGTAATGAACCTGTTATTTTGTTAGAACACGATAAACCAAAATATGAAATAACCGTGAGAGTAATCAATGACTAAAACCATCAACGTAAACCACCGCACTTTTCAAACGCTCGCCATACAGTCCGTCAGATACTGCATAGGACGAATGACCTACGCAGTCAGTGATTGTGCTGATTTCATACGCCAACATTGGCAAGATCTCAGCCAAAATACAAAAAACGTTATCATCAGAGACTTAGACACAGGGCTGGAGTTACACAGATGATGTAAGAGATGATAGAGAATTTTGTTACTTAGGTCACGATTGTGACTACCGAACGTGGAAAAACCTAAGAGAATGGATCAACGAACAAGCCTAGCGAAAGCTAGGTTTTTTTTATTGGAGAAATAAATGGAAAAATACTATTCTGTAAAAGAACTTGTTGATTGTGGACTAGCCTCAGAATCTACAATCTTTCGCTTAATACGCAGTAAAAAGCTAAAATCCTTTAAATTCGGGAGATCTAGAAAAATTCCTGAAAGTGAAGTTAAAGCCTATATTTCTTCTTGTAATTCATCAAATAGCCCATCTGCACATTCTGCAACATAGTTCGCCCAAGCCTGATAGGTTTTTAAGCGATAAGGCAAATATTCTGCTCTATTATAGGCATTGCGCACATCATCACTATTTAAGTGACTTAGGCAAACTTCAATGATCTCCTTGTCTAATCCAAGCTCTAGGCGATTGTCATTACAATAAGAGCTAAACAGTGTGCGCAAGCCATGATTAGTCATTACACCCTTATAACGTCCACCGCACATTGTTTTGATTACATTGTTTGGTGTCTGCTCGTTTAAGTGTGTATTGCCCGATTTTACAGATGGGAATAGATATTCTCGCTTAGTATGAGCCTTAATATGGTTTAACAAATTACGCGCTTGTTTCGATAATGGCACAAGGTGGTCACGTTCACCTTTACCACCTTTTGACACGGTAACAAACCACACCAGCTCATCGGGTAAGAACTGATGTTCGCGAATATCTTCAAACTTAGCACCAACCGTTTCACTCACGCGCGATGCGTTCAACATCCCCCACAGAATAGCCAATAGTGACGTATGTGCCACCCTTGCTTTTCTCAAGTCTTTCAAAAAGTGCGGTAAATCTTTGTAATGGATTGCTGCGTGATGCTTGTTTTTATCAGGCATTGGTAACTCAAAACTTAAATACCGCCATTCATTTTTTTTCCAAAAATTAAACCTTTCCCCATACTCACCAATCGCTTTTAGCACTAAATATCTTTTTTTCAGCTCATTCAGTTTTCCT
This sequence comes from [Pasteurella] aerogenes, assembly GCA_900637275.1. Taxonomy (NCBI): domain Bacteria; kingdom Pseudomonadati; phylum Pseudomonadota; class Gammaproteobacteria; order Pasteurellales; family Pasteurellaceae; species [Pasteurella] aerogenes. The sequence continues at coordinate 786,807 of LR134362.1, read as the reverse complement.
TCTGCTCTCAATGTTTCAAGCGCAACTAAACCGTGCTGTAGTGTTAACTTAGCAAAAGGCACATCACCAATCACATCTTTTAGAAACTTTACCCGTCTTTCTGTATCTATCCTGGTTTTATCCGTGTAATTATTTCGTTCTTTTCCGATTTTGGATCGATAGACAAGCCATTCATCCGCAACATGAGCGAATGTATTAACTATTGCATTGCGTTCTTCTATGTGCTTATTTCGCTCATATTCTTGTGGATCTATATCTTTGACTAACAATGCTCTATATTCATTCGCTTTAGCTCTTGCATCCTGAAGAGATACAATAGGATAAACACCTATAGTTTTTTCTGTACGCTTTCTAATGTACGGTTTAAAATAATTGAAAAGCCACGTTTTAGTCCCGTTAGGCTTAATTGATAGACGCAAGCCTTGACCGTCAGAGAGATAATAAATCTTCTCTTTTGGTTTAGATGTATTAATTTTAGTTGCGGTCAACTGCTTAACTGTTTTAGGCATAATTCAGGATTTATGTAGTAAGATTTTTCAAATATTAATCTTTTACTACCAAAATTACTACAAAAAAATTGACATTATATGACACTTCTTGACAGTATGTGGCAGTAAAGAAAAGGGTCAACTCATTGATTTACAATAAATTTGACCCTTTATGACACCTTGTGAAAGGTTAAAATGGTGGAGCTGGGGGGAGTTGAACCCCCGTCCGAAATTACTCTACCTTCAGCACTACAGGTTTAGTCTCGTCTTTAATTTCACTTACTGCCAGCGGACAGACACGCAACCAATAAGCTAGCTTGATTCAATTTAGTGTTTCGATCTCCAAGCCTAAGCGTCCACACGATCTCGTTTAAGTTGACTCCGCTTTATCCCCGTCTTACGAGCGGAAGCTAGGGAGCGAAGGCTATGAGCAGGTTATTAAGCTGCTAAAGCGTATTGTTCGTCGTTTGCGACTATTTTTTTGCGGTTTGTTTACGAGGCCTACCGCACCTCGACCTGCACCTTGGGCTTCGCTAATCCCGTCGAATCCAGAATCAGCCCCAAAATTCCTATTATTCTACCAAAAATAAGAATAAATGAAAATGAATTGTGACAATAAATAGCAAAGCCGGAAAATGCACTCACTTTCCGGCTCCATAAAACAAATTCCAGATTATTTAGTTTCTGTAGCTTGTTTTACTTGATCTGCTGCTTGGTTAACTTTGTCCATTGCTGCATCTTTTGCTTCAGTAGCTTTTTCAGCTGCTGCATCTTTTGCTTCAGTAGCTTTTTCAGCTGCTGCGTCTTTCACTTCAGTAGCTTTTTCAGCTGCTGCATCTTTCACTTCAGTAGCTTTTTCAGCTGCTGCATCTTTCACTTCAGTAGCTTTTTCAGCTGCTGCATCTTTCACTTCAGCAGCTTTTTCAGTTAATGCATTTACTTTTTCATTTACAGCTGATTTCACGTCTTCAACTTTTTGTACTGCTGCATCTTTCATTTCTGTTGCTTTTGCAGCGACGTTATCTTTCACATCAGAAGCCGCTTGTACGGTTGCATCTTTAACGTCGGTTGCTGCTTTAGCTACTGCATCTTTTGCTTCGGTCATGCTTGCTTTCGCGTTGTCGACTTGTTCAGCAGTTTTGCTGTCTTTATCGAAACAAGCGCTTAAAGATAGAGTTGCACCTAACACTAACACAGCCAATACTGATTTTTTCATGTTTTACTCCTGAGTAAAATAATAATTTATTAATTAAAATTAAGAGCGTAATTGATTCAATTCACTCTCTAAACGATGGGCGTAAGTATAATACAATTTATCAAGAATGAAATAGAATTTACATTATTTTACGTAAAAAAAATGCTAAAATTATATAATTAAAAATTGATAACCAATTGAATACTAAATATTTTTTAAGTAATAAAAATTTACTTATGTAAAATAAAATTTTACGCTGTAATAAAAAAATCGTATATAAATCCCTCATTTTGAGTGAATTATATACGATTTAATTTCGTTTCTGTAAAAGAATTATTTCACTAATTCCGTTTGCATATAGGTTAAACGCTCAATGTTAGTAATATATTGCCCTAACTCCTGTTCTTCCGGTCTATGCACATAAGGGATTTGCCCCAACAGCGGCGCATCAATTTTATCTCTTAGCAATTGAATGATTTCCGCATAATGTCCCAATCCCGGATTAACCCGATTCGCGATCCAGCCAAGTAGTGGTAAACCAGATTGTTTAATTGCCGCCGCACTTAATAACGCGTGATTGATACAACCTTCTTTAATTCCAACAACCAAAACTACTGGCATTTGATGAGACGTGACCCAACTGGCAAAACTATGTGTTTTATTCATCGGCGTCAACCAACCGAAAGATCCTTCCACTACAACAGTCTGGTATTGATCTGTTAAGCGTTTTAAATCGCGATCAATTTTTTCAATATCAATAATCTCGCAATCCGTAGTCAACATCGGCATAGTATGTACGAAAGTATAACTATTCACGTCTTGATAGGATACTTTTTCTTTCGTGGAATGCATTAAAGTCAACACATCCGGATTATCTTGCGTACCATAATCGTCTTTTTGAGTTTGTTGTAAATCAACATAAATCGGATCATCCTGTCCGCACGCAATGGGTTTATATCCGACAATACGGATATTTTTCGCTTGTAACGCTTGAATAATTGCTCGACTCGAAATCGTTTTACCGACATTGGTATCCGTTCCAGTGACAAAAAAGCTACTCATTGGTTATCTCCTTTAATAAACTGGAGAAAATTCTAAACCAATTTTTTGTCAGAAATATTGAGCTAACACAAGTTTTGTTAAATTAAGTTTCGGATTTGATCAAATGTGTTAACAAACTACCGTCATAAATCCCTTGTTTAATCGCAGATGTTAATACCACCGGACTATTCCACTGATATTGACTCACCACTACTTCTGCCTGATGCGGTGTGTTGGCAAGATTTTTCGCTAAGGTTGCATTCAAGCGCGGCAAGAAAATCTCTTTCGCAGACAATAAACTGGAACTGAACATAATTTTTTCGGAGGAGAAAATATTCACCAAATTCATCAACACATACGCCAAGGTATCCGCAATAAAATGCAAAATATTGACCGCACTTTTATCACCATCATTGGCTTTTTGGCATAAAAATTGAATTTTATCATTTTTATTCGCCAATACATTTTTAGGATAAAGCTGATCAATTAATTGATAAATTGCCTCGTGTGTAATTTGATTGGTCAATTGATAACGCTCCAATTCCGGCAAATGAATATTAATCAATTCTTGCAATAGGTTATCTTTCGGCACAATCAGTTTATCAATATTAATTTTTTTGTATTCTTTATGATAAAGCAGCTCGCCTTGCACCAAAACGCCCAAATTGATCACATCATCTAATTGTAAAAATAACACATTATCACAGCCAATCACGCTACCTAAGGTATTTTCCGCATACAGCCAAGTTTGGAAATATTCAGTAATCAAAATCGGAATATCAAAATGCGGTTCAAATAAGGCACGTAAATTTAAATCCAGTGTTCTTTTACCTAAGCGAACTAAATTTTGCGTCGATTTATCCAATTCTCCTGCCACCGCAATAGAAAAAGTCATCGGGTGATTGAGTTTTGGTTGAATATTCGACATAAAATGCTGGACACAATCAAGTAAAAATTGATCTAAATGATCAAAGTCATCACTGTGCAACGGATAAATTGCTTGCTCTATTGGCGTACCATCTAAACCACATAACAAAATATCAAAATGGTCTTCAATTAAAATGGCACACACAGACTGCCAATAAAAGGGAGAAACGCATAAACCAACTGCAGGTCGTCCACGTGATTCCGTATTTTGTACCGCTCTTTCAATAATTAATTTTTCATCAATCAACTGTCTGGTCAACGCGGTAATCGTCGCCGGTGCAAGTCGAGATAATTTGGATAAATCAATACGTGAAATTTCTTCAAACTGTTCGATTAATTGATAAATTTTACCTAATTGTTTTAGTTTTAGCGGTAATTTGTCTTCCTTTCTTACCTTTGCCATAATCATCCTAATGGTTTATTTGAATTTATTAAAATATTTCCTTCTTTATACCAGTAACCTTAAAAAAAACAAGGCGATATTTTCAATTCTGTGAATATTTTCACAAAAATAAAAAAATTTAATTCATTTTGGTAATTTGCCGAAGTTGCGGTAAACTAGGCGAGTTTTTTATTCAATTTTATTGCATTGAGGTTGATATGACAAAAATTGCATCTGTTGCTGAAGTTTTACAAGGTAAAGCTTCAGTCGGTGAAAAAGTAACGGTTCGCGGTTGGGTGCGTACGCGTCGCGATTCCAAAGCGGGACTTTCCTTTTTAGCGGTTTATGACGGTTCTTGTTTTGATCCAATTCAAGCTATCGTCAACAATGATATTCAAAATTACGAAAATGAAGTGTTACATTTAACAACCGGTTGTTCTGTGATCGTGACTGGGACTATTGTTGAGTCGCCGGCGGAAGGTCAAGCAGTTGAATTACAAGCAGAAACGATTGAAGTTACCGGTTGGGTAGAAGATCCAGAAACTTATCCTATGGCAGCGAAACGCCACAGTATTGAATATTTACGCGAAGTAGCGCACCTTCGTCCGCGCACAAATATTATCGGCGCAGTTGCGCGCGTTCGCCATTGTCTAGCACAAGCGATTCATCGCTTTTTCCATGAGCAAGGATTTTACTGGGTTGCCACTCCGTTAATTACGGCCTCCGATACGGAAGGCGCAGGCGAAATGTTCCGAGTGTCCACCTTAGATCTTGAAAATTTACCGCGTACCGACAAAGGTGCGGTGGATTTTTCACAAGATTTTTTCGGTAAAGAATCGTTTTTAACCGTTTCCGGTCAGCTTAACGGTGAAACCTATGCTTGTGCATTAAGTAAAATCTATACCTTTGGTCCGACATTCCGCGCAGAAAACTCCAATACCACTCGCCACTTGGCGGAGTTCTGGATGGTTGAACCAGAAATTGCATTTGCAACCCTAGCAGATAATGCAAAATTGGCGGAAGATATGTTGAAATACGTATTCCGTGCTGTGTTGAATGAACGTCAAGATGATTTAAAATTCTTTGAAAAACACGTAGATAGTACCGTCATTACCCGTTTGGAAAACTTTATTAATTCTGATTTTGCGCAAATCGACTATACCGACGCGATTGAGGTGTTATTAAAATCGGGTAAAAAATTCGAATTCCCAGTTTCTTGGGGAATCGACTTATCTTCCGAACATGAACGCTATTTGGCGGAAGAATATTTTAAATCGCCAGTAGTGGTGAAAAATTATCCAAAAGATATTAAAGCATTCTATATGCGTTTAAATGACGATGGCAAAACCGTTGCGGCAATGGACGTGTTAGCGCCGGGAATTGGTGAAATTATCGGTGGTTCACAACGTGAAGAACGCCTTGATGTATTAGATAAACGCATGGTTGAAATGGGATTAAATCCGGAAGATTACTGGTGGTATCGCGATTTGCGTCGTTACGGTACCGTTCCACACGCCGGCTTTGGTCTTGGTTTTGAGCGTTTGATCGTGTACGTTACCGGAGTACAAAATATCCGTGACGTTATCCCGTTCCCTCGCTCGCCACGTAATGCCAACTTCTAATTAAATACACTTCCCCACTTTTGATGTGGGGATTTTTATATAAAAACAACGCAAAAAAAGACCGCACTTTTTTAAAATTCGATAAAGTGCGGTCATTTTTTCCATATTTTTAAGCGGGTTATTTCACAATTCGTAAATGCGACGCTGATTTTTTATTGTTTTTTTCGGTTTTAGATTCCGTTTTTGGTTTATCCACCGCTTCAGCAAAACTTAACGGTTGTTCTGCGGTAATAGCGCTTTCTTGTTCATCATAAAAAGGCTCCGGCTCAAACATCACACCATCCCCATTTTCACGGGCATAAATTGCTAATGCAGCACCCATCGGAATATAAATATCTTGTGCTACACCACGAAAACGCGCATTAAATTGAATAAAATCATTAGTTAACGCCAAATTACCCGTAGCATTTGCCGAAAGATTTAACACAATTTGTCCATCTTTCACATACTCTACCGGCACTTTCACCATCGGATAGGTTGCATCAACCACTAAATAAGGTGTGAATTCATTATTGATCAACCAATCGTAATAAGCTCTCAATAAATAAGGGCGCTTAGGAGATGCTTTATATTCCATAAACCAGCCTATTTATCATCCATTAAGTTTTTCGGAGCAGACTCTCCGACAGACTGTAAAAAAGAATCGCGTTGATATACTCTATCCATATAAGCCTTAATCGCTTTGCTACCAGCGCCACTAAACTCAACACCTAATTGTTGCATACGCCATAATAAAGGCGCAATATAACAGTCAACTAAGCTAAATTCTTCGCTCATAAAATAAGCAGTTTGGCTAAAAATCGGTGCAATTGCCAGTAATTCTTCTTTCAAGCGTTTTAATGCATCCGCTTTTTCTTGATCGTTTCCTTTTTCCGCCAGCTCCAATAAAGAATACCAATCTTGCTCAATACGCAACATCAACAAACGACTTTTTCCACGGGCAACAGGATAAACTGGCATCAATGGCGGATGAGGAAAACGTTCATCAAGATATTCCATAATAATACGTGAATTAAATAATACTAAATCGCGATCGACTAAAGTCGGAATGGTACCATAAGGATTTAACTCCATTAAATCTTCAGAAATTACCTGCGGTTCTACAACTTCCGTTTCATAAGCGACCCCTTTTTCCGCCAGTACAATGCGCACTTGATGGCAATAAATATCTGTTTTATTCGAAAAAAGCGTCATTATTGAACGTTTATTTGCAGCGCTTGTCATCTATTCCTCCGACGACTAAAAAATAAAATCAAAAGTTAGTGGGATATTCTACCACAAAGCGTACGTGAATTTCCAAAGGTTATACTAAAAAAGTCTGTTTTGACAAAAAAAATTGCAAGCCAAAAGGCTTGCAATCTGTAATAAACGAAAATAAAAAATGTCGGGTAGCAAAAAGATATTTCTATCTCTTCGCCCCCTAAGAACTGTACAAGCAAATTTCTCTGCATACAGCTCAAGCCTTTCTATTAACTATGAAATAGTCGGTTTCACAACATTCAAATTCAAGGCATGAATTTTCATATGGCAATTCGGGTGAACCAAACAACGATTGCTTAACGCATCACTGCCTCCAGACATTCTATACACAATATGATGGTCGTGCCAGCCTGTCTCTTTGGTGATTGGTAACCCACATAATGCACATTTTCCACGTTGGTCTTTATACAGTGCCTGCCATTGTCGTCTGTGCGACTGTTCATCATACAGACGTTCTTGGCTCAGTTTTTCTCCGTATAACTCCCATTCAGGTAAAAACGGATTATATTCAGACTTGATTTTGACGTGTCGTTTGATTTTAACATAGCCGCAATAGAATAATTCCATTGGTTTCGTTTCCCCTTTCGGTGTGGTATAAACTGAGCCAAATATCCAACGACGTTTATCCGTATCATAGAAATATTTATTTCTAATCCACGTTATACCTTTATTGGAATGTCTTCGTCTACACCATTTCCATAAGGCTTTCCAAACAATAGCGTCCATTCGTCCAAATGCCTTGCTTGCCACTTGGCTTCGATGATAATTTGCCCAACCTCGTAACATCGGATTGAGTACCCTTATTAGGTCTTCTTGTTTCGCCATTTTCATTTTAGAAATCACCGTCCTGACCTTGCTATAGAATGCTTTCACATTCTTTTGACTTGGTCTGTTCAGTATCTTTCCTCGAAAACGTCTCACATTCCAACCTAGAAAATCAAAACCTTCCTCAATATGTACCACTTTTGTCTTTTCTGCTGATAAGGATAGACCTCGTTCATTCAGAAAGTTCTGGATAAGTGGGATAACTTGATTTTCAAGCAATTCTTTCGTTTTACCTGATATGATAAAGTCATCCGCATATCGTACTAAGTAAGTCTTATTTTCTCGAATTGTCCGACTGCCTTTTTCCCCAAAATGAGTTTCAAGCAGTTTTTCTAACCCATCTAATGCCATATTTGCAAGCGTTGGCGAGATAATCCCACCTTGTGGTGTACCTTCCTCTGTCCGTTTCAACCGTCCAAATTCCACTACACCTGATTTTAGCCATTTTCGCAATATCCGTTTATTCATCGGAATATGCTTTAACAGCCAATCGTGGTTTATGTGGTCAAAACAACCTGCGATATCTGCATCAAGCACCCATTCAACAGGTTGATTGGTTTTCTTGCCTTTATGCGAATAAATTTGGTGTATATGAGAGATAGCATCAACCGTTGAGCGGTTTAGTCTAAACCCATATGAACCCTTATCTGCGGTTGTTTCTGCCACAGGTTGTAATGCCAATAAATAAAGGGCTTGCATTGCTCTATCTCGCATTGTTGGAATACCTAACGGACGTTTCTTTCCATTCGATTTGGGAATATACACTCGTCTAAGTGGACTTGGTTTATATCCTTTTTCCGTCAATGATAGTGCGGCTCGCCACTTTGTCTCTGGAGTATCCCAAAGCACTTTATCGACACCACTTGTTCGCTTACCTTGATTTTCAGTCACTCTCTTTACTGCCACTAATTTGGCGTAATGTGAGTGGGTCAGCATTCGTTGTAAGTTTTTAACCTTACGCCAATTGCCTTCCTGTGTTGCCTTCGCAATCCGAATTTGCATTCCTTTCACATACGTTTCCGCTTTATGCCAATTGACATAATGCCATTTAGAAATGTGCGAGGTCGCTGGATTGCAAGCTAACTTTTCAGTATAATGCTTACGCTCTTTCATACCTACCTCTGATATTACAAGGTAAGTTAAAAGGTCTCGGTAGTTGGGTAAATTCCTCAATTTGTAAACAATCGCAATGTTACAGAGGAACTACCGTATACCGATAGTTTTAACCCCTCTTGTAACCAATTGGGTTAAAGAGTACGGGCGTTGAGTGGTAGGAAATTTCCGTTATTGTAGTGGTTATTCCCAAACCATTGACAGTAGAGTAAGTTGCCCTACCGACAGGCTCAACGCCTGCTTTCTTTAATTTGTTTACATTCGTTATTAGTTTGTTCCCTCCCCATAAAAGGCGAGAAAACTTTTAAAATTGCCTTTATGGGGCAAACTAACACTAATAACCCTCAAAGGAATTGCTATTCATCTTACGATGAAAGACCAGTTGGAAGTCTGCACCCTTTCGAGTTAGGTTATATTTCACACCCTATCTATGCCATTACAGCATAGCATTCGCTTTTTCCAACCTCCCTTACCTGCATTCCCAATAGTATCGCTTACGCTTTACTTGCCTTTCCTTCTTACTCCTCTTCTTCTCCATACTTATAAGTATGTTTCAGTATGGAGTATTGTGGACGAGGCAGAAATACAGGCTTACCAAGTTCCATTATCATCACAAGGATAGTGAAGATACAGTCTGTTCCCCGGCAGTACTTTGATGGCGTATTCTCAACGTCAAAAAGAATATCCGACTGCATACCATTTTGGTCTAAGCCAATAACAACCGTAGGCTCTTTCTTCTAACGAGGTTTATCAACTGTTCACTTACGTTTATCTTTCTATCCAGCCTAGCCTCTCTAGGATGTGTTGTTCATCCTATCTCAATCGTATCTCACGATAACGATTGACCCTCTCGGGGAGTACATTGTCAGAATGCTCCACACAACACCGTTGCCAGTGATGCACTTTTCCTAGGCTACTGTTAGCCATATAACAGGTTGCCTCATAAGATTATTTGTACTGCTTATATCTTCTAATAATCCTATTGCAACAATGATGATAATAGCTTACGCCTACTTACTAAGTTAGTTTCCTATACTGCATAAATAAGTCCGAGCTTTACAAAGTAAATTCACTTCTGCTACTAAGTAGCTTTGTTTATATCCAAATTTTCCGTAAATAGCCTATAACCTATCCAATAGACGAAGGTAGCTAACCCTAGCTAATGTGAGTGTTAAAGGTGATTTCAACGAGAATTTAAGGTATAATTATCCCTAGCTCATAAAAACGAATAAACAAGGTTTATCCTTAGTGTTTTTATTCACTATTGAGGAGCATTCTACAAATTATCGTAGATTGCGAATGTGAAAATGTATGTAAAGTGAGCACTCCCTCCCTAAGATATTCCACGTCTTAGTTCTGATGCCTTTTCTGAGTGCTGAGGCAATCTTGGGGACTTTATTTATAGTAGGTTCTTTTAATCATTCTTTATGAACAACATAACGTTTTGGATTTGACCCAAGTCACTCTATATATAGGCGACTAACGGTAGTTATGTCTTTCGATAACGGGTCTTGCTTTCTTACTCTTCTTAGCTTCTGACGAAGGAAACTAAGTACATCAGAGTGAAGACCATACCTTATTACCGCATAAAGTTGGAGATTATTTTCCCAACTTAGAACAAGATCTTGGGCAACGCCCCTTTTCTTGTCTGACTTCCCAAGTACTCCCAAAGGAGTACTTGAAAAGTTGGAAATAGGTGATAAAATACCACCCATTTCCAGCAATAACTCCTTGATATACAAGGAATTATTGCCATAAGTACGACAACTTGTCGCACTAACGTTTGGAGTATTGTGGACGACGACGTGCTTTGTGTAAACCCACTTTTTTACGTTCAACACGACGAGCATCACGGGTAACAAAGCCCGCTGCACGCAATGCAGGACGTAGAGTTTCATCGTATTCCATCAATGCACGAGTGATACCGTGACGGATTGCACCCGCTTGACCTGAAATACCGCCACCTTTTACAGTAACGTATAGGTCTAATTTATCAGTTAATCCAACCAATTCTAACGGTTGACGCACGATCATGCGAGAAGTTTCGCGACCGAAATACACGTCTAATTCACGTTGGTTGATAGTGATTTTACCACTGCCCGGTTTGATAAATACACGAGCTGAAGAGCTTTTGCGGCGACCTGTGCCGTAGTTTTGATTCTCTGCCATTTTCCTAACCCCGTGATTAAATATCTAAAACTTGTGGTTGTTGTGCTGCGTGTTCATGAGTTGAACCGGCATACACTTTCAATTTACGGAACATTGCACGACCTAATGGGCCTTTTGGCAACATACCTTTAACCGCAATCTCAATCACAGCTTCTGGACGACGTTGGATCATTTCTGCGAAAGTCGCTTGTTTGATACCACCTACATAGCCTGTGTGCCAGTAGTAAATTTTATCGCTTTCTTTTTTGCCAGTTACAGCAACTTTATCCGCGTTAATAACGATGATGTAATCACCAGTGTCAACGTGCGGAGTATATTCAGCTTTATGTTTACCACGTAAGCGGCGTGCTAATTCAGTAGCTAAACGACCTAAAGTTTTACCTGTCGCATCTACTACATACCAGTCGCGTTTAACCGTTTCTGGTTTTGCTACAAAAGTTTTCATTAATTAATTACCAATAAAATAATATTAATACCCAGTGCCTAAAATTCAGACACAACCAGTTATCTTAATCTTCACCCCTTCGAGTGCGATCTCGACAAAATAATGCGTGGTGGGAATCCAACACATTTACAGGGTCGCAAGATTATACAAGAGTTTTATCCAAAAGCCAATTTTTATTCACAATTAATTTTATCGGCTTTCCAATGAGAAAGATGTTGCAATAATTGATATATCAGCCCAGCAGCGAGCCAAAAACAACCAAAGTGCGGTCAAAAATATGATAATTTCGCCATCAATAGGAAAAAACGCATTAAAAAATCACCGCGCTTTTATTGTTAGACCTTGGGTTCACTCTTTTTCCGCCAATTCAGCCAAAACTAATCCCTGCCCTAGCCGACTTTGGCGCGTGGTTTGTTTATTCACTGCGCTTTCCCAACTTAACCGGTTAGCAAAAATCGTCAATTGGCTTTTCGCCCGCGTGACACCGGTATAAACTAATTCCTTACTTAATACTGGATTTGGTTCCGTCGGTAAAACCAAAAAGGTATGATCAAATTCCGATCCTTGAGATTTATGTACCGTCATCACGAATGCCGGTTCATGGCTTGGAATGCGACTGGCTAATTCGCTTTTTCCATTTTCAAACCAGTATTTACCGCGAATTTTATCGCCCTCACGTTCCATAATATAAAGCCCAATGTCCCCGTTTGATAAGCGAGTATTGCTGTCATTTTGCATAATCATTACAGGTTTACCCAAGTAACTGTCGCGGCTGTGTTGAAAATTAACCAATCCTACTTGACGCAAACGCTCGGCAATCGCTTGATTTAAATATTCGCTGCCCAATTCACCGACACGAAGTGCGGTTAAAAATCGCACAGAATTGAAGGCGGCAAAAATACGTGGTAAATGCTCGGAAATCGGCAAATGTTGCGCAACTACTTCTTGAAGTATCTGCAAATAATTGTGATAAAAATGCACCGCACTTTCAACTACCGCATTCACACAAACTGCTATATTTTCCTTGGTAGAAAGTTCTGATGATCGGTCGCTTAAACCGTCAAAATCGACCAAATGAATTTCATTTTCAGTCGCCTGTGTTAATAATTGCCAAGCGGCTTTACTTTGCTGATGGTTGATCAAGTTCGCCAATTGCGCAATGTACGGTTTATCACCAAAACGCCGACTTACCAGTAAATGACATAAACTGTCACCAATTGCCCTACCATCCATACATTCAGCAATATTCCCTCCGACAACCTGACGCAAATAATCCGCTTGTTTTGGGCGATACCCGCGTTCGGAAAACTGCCCCAATTCTGCCAAAATCGCGCCCGCTTCCACCGATGCCAATTGATCTTTATCCCCTAATAAAATCAATTTGGTACTCGGTTTTAGCGCTGCCAATAATTTTGCCATCAGGGTTAAATCAATCATTGAGGCTTCATCAACAACCAATAAATCCAAAGGCAGCGGATTTTGCGCATGGTATTTAGTGTTTTCCTCAAAATAAGACACACCAAGTAAACGATGAAGGGTTTCTGCCTCCGTTGGAATGGTATCTAAAATAGATTTATCTAATTGAATTTTTTCTTTATCCTGTAAAAACGCCAAGGTTTTTTGCATACTTTCTTTTAAACGCGCCGCCGCTTTCCCTGTCGGTGCGGCTAATTTAATGCGCAGCTTGCCTTGATGCAAATCCTGCAACGCTAACAATAAACGGGTCACCGCGGTTGTTTTTCCGGTTCCCGGTCCGCCGGTGATCAAACAAAATGGCTGACGAATGGCGGTTGCCACTGCAATTTTAGGGCGATTATCGGCATCTTGATGGGGAAAATAACGCTGCATAATCTGGGCAACTTGCTCAATGGGAAATGCTAAAGCGGAAACGGAATCAGTCGTTGCATAGTGCAAATATTGTATAATCCGCTGCTCATCTTGCCACGCGCGATAAAAATACAAGGCGTTATATTGGAATACAAAAGGTGCGTTTTTTTTTGCTGGATCGTCGGTAAAAGCAACATGATCGGCAAGCAAGGATTGCCATTGCGAGACTGGTAAACCTTTGATTTTTTGTTGAATTTCTGTTAAATAATGCGCCTCGTTTTTCGGCAAATAAAAGGCATCAGACAGAACCGACTCAGATAAATCGATACAGGTATGTCCTTGCTGATAATGGTAGCTACAAAGTGCGGCTAAAAAAATCGCTAAATTTTGTTTTTCTAACGGATAAACTTGCGCCTGCGATTTATTGGCGATAAATTTGGCGAAATAATAATCCCCTACATTAATCAATTTTTTTTCTTGTAATTGTTGCAGTAATGCCAGCATTAAAACAGCTCCTCCAATCCTTCAATGAGTCGTACGTCAGGTTTATCAAAAAATATCCCCTGCCCGTTTTGCCCTGGCGGAACAGTTTGTCCATTCATGCCGCGTAAAAAAGCATAAATCACGCCGCCAAAATGGCGTTCATATTGATAATCCGGATCGCGCGATTTCAGATAACGATGTAATGCCACGCAATACAACAAATATTGCCAATCATAATGACTGTTTAACATCGTTTGCGCTAATGCCGATGGAGCATAATCGGCAGCGAGGCTGCCTAAAAAATTGGATTTATAATCCATAATATAATATTTACCTTGATGACGAAAAACTAAATCGATAAAACCGCGTAACATTCCATTAAATTCATAAGAAATTAATGGGTTAGATTTTAAATGATGATATTTTTCAAGTAACAAGTTAAATTTTTCCGCACTAAATTTTTGGTTGACTTGTAAATAAAACTGCAACTCACGCAACGCATTTTTACGCGAAATTTGCTCCAAACTTAGGTTTTCATTGGTAATTAATGGCGTATGTAAAATAGCATTAAACCATTGCTGCAAAGGCGCTACCCAATCTTCGCTTAACATTAATCCATGGCAAAAATCGTGCAACTTATCCGCATCAGTAAATTGCGCAAACTCATTTTTCTCAAAATAACGGTGCAATGCGCTACCGATATGAGGACCATGAGGAAAATCGAAGGGAGAAAAACCCAAAGGATAAGATACAATTTCCGCTTCCTCACATATTAATTCGGCGGCGGTTTCTTTAAGTATTTCATCTGAAATCGCAAATTGCTGATCATAATCTTTTGCCACGTCGAAAATTGGCGACATTTCCACCGCTCTTTCGCCACTCCGTTCAGCATTTTGTTCTGCCAACAAACGTTGATGTTGTTCCAATAATTTACTAAAGCTACTGACTTGCCAATCCCGTTGGATATGCCCGTGAAATGACGCGCTACTCAATAGTTCTTCCGGTACAGTATCAGATAAAGGCGGCAAGACTTCTAAAGCAGTCATCGGTTGTACCTCAATAGCTAAATTGGTTGACAGAGATTTTAAATCTTCAATTAAATTGACCGCACTTTTGTCAAATTTAGCTTTAATTTTCGGCTGATCGCCGATTTGACCTTGCGTAAGGCAATATAACAACGCGCTCCAATTATCTTTAAATTGTTCCGGCAACGCCATCACTACCTGATATTTCGCTCGAGTTAAAGCAACGTACAATAAGCGCAATTCTTCCGCCATTTTTTCTTGCAGACGTTCACCAGCATGTGTGCCATTCATATCCCAAAACATTTCATCTGCATCACTATCATAATAGCTTTCAATCGGATCACTGTGATTAATCAACGCGTTGGCAATAAATGGTAACCACACCACATCATAAGCCAAGCCTTTAGATTTATGGATGGTCACGATTTTGACCAATTCCCGTTCGCTTTCCAAACGGATATTTTCCGTTAAACGTGCTTTGCCTTGAATTTGCTTTTCGAACCAATGTAATAACGCCGCTTCCGTATCATTTAAACGGGTGGCTTGTTGCAATAATTCCGCCAAATGCAAAAAATCCGTTAATTTACGTTCCCCTTGCGGCAGTGCCAATAATTTTTCGCTAATTTGTTGTTCTTGCAACAAATAATGTAACATAACCAACACACCTTGTTGCTGCCATAATTTTTGGTAAGCAAGAAAAGTTTCAACCCACATTTCCCATTGGTTTTCATTTTGTCGAATTTGGTACAGCTGCTCGCTGCTTAAGGCAAAAAGACTACAAGAAATAGCGCGTAGCAAGGTTCTTTCGTTTAACGGATTAAAACAGGCATACAAAATTTGTAGCATATCCATTGCCACAGGGCTGTCAAACACATTGCTTTTATCGGATAAATACACTGAAGCAATACCCCGCGTTAATAAGGCTTGCTTAATCATTTCCGCTTGTGACGCATTGCGCACCAAAACTGCGATATTTTTGGCTTGTAACGGTGCATCTGCGATGTTGGCTTGATTTTCCAGCGCACTTTTTAGCCAATGCTGAATGGAATTAGCACAACAGTCGGCAAAATTTTTCGCCTCTCCCACATAACAACGCATGGGCGGTTCAATTTTTCCATCCAACACAAAATCGGCTTTCTCACTCCCCGCCTGCACCGGTAAAAATTGAATATCTTGATATAAAAATGGTGGCGGTTGCTGAAAATCAAAAAAACGATTAACACAATCAATCAGCGGCTGACCAGAACGCCAATTTTCCGTTAACGTGTAACGTTGTTTCGCCTGTTTTGCCGCTTTAAGATAAGTAAAAATATCGGCACCGCGAAATTTATAAATGGATTGTTTCGGATCGCCGATCATAATAAATCCGCTATCTTTCGCTTGCGGTGAGAGATAAACCGTGGCAAAAATTTGATATTGTAGCGCGTCCGTATCCTGAAATTCGTCAATCATGGCAAAAGGAAATTGCTGCCGAATTAATTCCGCTAAACGCTCTCCTTGCTCGCCACGCAAGGCATCATGCACCAACCGTAATAAATCGTTAAAACCTTTTTGGCGATGATTTAATTTATATTCAAACCAACGTTGCCGAATGGCGTTAATGCAATGATATAAAAAAACGGCTTCTAAAGTATCAATTTGCGTGCCAATTTCAGCAATCAGCTGATCTACTTTGGCAAATATTGGATGTTCCACGGGATTTTTACTTTTGTTGATTGCCTCCGTGGTGAAATAATGGAGTTTTTCCGGTACTGAAACCACATTCGGATCGCTTGCCCAAAAGTGTAACTCGGCAAAACGGGAATCTAACCAATCCACACGAACAGTTTTCTTTTCTTTCATCTGCGCATGTAAATCAGGAGCGACACTTAACCAAGTTTGTTTAAATTCGTTTAATGTTGACAACAACGGGCTAATTGCGCTTAAAAAAGAAGATATATCACCGTCTAATAAGTGCGGTGCATCAATACGCGGTTTTAACGCGGCGCCGGAAAGTTGCGAGGCAATTTTATCCAATAATTGCGCCGGCGTACGACATTGGGCGAAAATATAACGAGTTGCAGCAACGGATTGATGATAAAAATGCGTGCGCCAAAATTCATTAACGATACGTTGTAATAATTCCTGTTCGTCGTTTAGTAGCTCAATATTAAAATGAATACCGGAATTAAAGGCGTATTGCATAAGGGTTTGCAAACAAAAACTGTGAATAGTCGAAATTTTCGCCAAATCCATATTTTGTTCGGCAAGGGTTAAACGCGAAATGGCTTGCGTGAGATCCGTGATACTATCTGCCAACTCAAATAAAAAGGGATCCTTTGCTAATACGGTTTTATCTTGCGTTTGGCGATATTGAATGAGTAGTTGTTTGCTCTGATAAATGCGTTCTCGAATACGTTCTTTCAGCTCTTGGGTTGCCATTTCGGTAAAGGTGACCACCAAAATTTGCTCCACATTCAGCGCCTGCGGAAAGGGATTTTCTCCTGCTTGTAATAACAAACGCAAATATAGAGAAACCATGGTATGGGTTTTCCCGGTACCGGCGGAGGCTTCAATAAGACTGACCGAATTAAGCGGCATGGCAGTTGGATTTAAAGATTGTGTCGTCATATTGCCAAAGTTGAGGTTAAGCACGATTGATATAAAACCACCGAAAAACACCGTAAAAACCCCAAATAGAACAAAGTGCGGTCATTATTTTCTGTGTTTTTCGGTTTGCGAGATGTAAAAAAGATTAAAAATTTAACACTTTATCGGCAGCCATCGTCCAATCAGCTAATTCAGCTAAAGTACCGATTTCTACGCCCTCTGCTAATGCCGCATCAGTAATGCCGCGCGCATTGGTACAAGTTTTGCATAATTTGATCGTGGCGCCTTGTGCAGTCAAAATTTCCAGCATTTGTTGCACATGATAACCCTCTGCAGGATTTTGTTTCGCCAATCCGCCGGTCACTGCATCAGACATCAAAAACAACTTTAAATCAACCGCACTTTTATGTTGATCCTGTAATTGCAACGCTAAACGTAATGCACTGAAAAAGCTCTCGTTTCCGTAAGCGGCAGAATGAATAATAAATAAGATCTTTTGCATGATAATATCCTTATTTGAGGGAAAACAACGAGTTTTCATTGTACACCCAATTGGATAAAAGTAAAAAGCGAATGACACAAAAAAGGCGTTCCGTAGAACACCTTTTCTTGATATTTGGCTTAGCCAACCCAAATAAATTTAGCGATAAATAGCAACGCTACCACCCAAACCGGCGCGTTCACTTCTTTCCAACGTCCTGTTCCGACTTTCATCACGCAATAGCTAATAAAGCCGAAGGCAATTCCCTCGGTAATGGAATAGGTAAATGGCATCATAGCAGCCGTGATAAAAGCAGGCGTGGCTTCAGTTAAATCATCCCATTGTACGCGGATCAAACTGGATGCCATTAAAATACCCACATAAACCAAGGCACCCGCTGTAGCATAAGGCGGCACGACACTTGCCAATGGTGAAAAGAAAATGGTTAATAAAAACAGTAAGCCGACGACTAAGGCAGTCATGCCGCTACGTCCGCCAACAGAAACGCCGGCGCCACTTTCAATATAGGTACTGATCGCGGAGGTACCAATATAAGAACCAGCAACCGCGCTGACACTATCCACATACAAGGCTTGTTTCATTTTTGGAAAACGCCCTTTTTCATCGCTTAATCCCGCTTTATCGGTCACGCCTAATAAAGTACCGGAGGAATCGAATAAATTGACCAATAAAAACGAGAAAATAATACCTAATAAGGCGGTATCCAAAGCGCCGGCAATATCCACTTCACCGACAACAGAGCCTAAACTTGGCGGCATAGAAATAATCCCGTGGAAAGCAACATTATCGTCAAACAACAAGGCTAAGCATGTGGTAACCACAATGGAAATCAACACGCCAGAATAAATATGACGCGCCGCTAACACCACAATAATAAAGAAACCTAAAATTCCCATTAACACTTGTGGATTATGTAAATCGCCCAATGCAACCAGTGTCGCCGGATTAGCCACCACTAAACCCATATTTTTAAATCCGATCAAGGCGATAAAAAGCCCGATACCGGCACCAATCCCAACCCGTAATCCGAGCGGAATAGACGCCATCAACCAATAACGAATTTGAAAGAGCGTGAGAATAAATAAGCCGACCGAACCCCAAAAAATGGTTCCCATCCCCACTTGCCAAGAATAGCCTAATTTGCCGACAACTACATAAGCAAAAAACGCATTCAGCCCCATTGCCGGCGCTAATGCGATCGGTAAATTGCTGAATAATCCCATGGCAATCGTACCAAATGCGGCGATAAGACAGGTGGTCACGAAAACGACTTGTTTATCCATTCCGGCATCTCCCAAAATAGACGGATTGACGAAAACGATATAAACCATGGTAAAAAAGGTAGTGATACCCGCGATAATTTCTGTTTTGGCAGTCGTATTTTTTTCTTGTAACTTAAACAGTTTTTGTAGAACAGATTGATTTTCCATTGTTATTTCCAAGTGTTGTAAAAAAATAAACGTGAAAAACAATCCTAAAGACAGGTGTTTTTCCTACCGATTGTAGCAAAAGCCTTGATAAAGTTCGACGAATTTTTTGTAAAAATGATTGCCAACAAAAAAACGACAAAATAATTTGTCGTTTTTTAAAGAAAATAGAATTGATTTAATAGCCTTCTCGATAAAGCCCTTCCAACAATTTGACACCGAGAAACGCGATATTAAAACGTTGTTCGTCGGCAACCGTCCAAAAACTGATACCATTTTCCACCGCACTTACTCCGCTAATATGCAATTTGACATCCGCTTCGCCATTTTCACGTTCACCATTTATCACCGGCGTAATCACTTGCTCTGCATCATATTGAATCAACGGGTTTTGTTGCCATAATTCAATTTGTCTTTCCATCTCCAGTGAATAATCACAAAGTGCGGTCACTTTTTGGCTCATTCCATAAAATACCGGTACTTGTACCGCGTGTAACACAACATTTTCCAATTGCGGAAAAAAGGATTGTACCTGCATTGCTAACGGGTCGCTGCTTTGCGGGAATACGTCAAACGCCAAACGTTGCTGTGTTTCGTCCAAAGGAATACCATTTAATAACTGCGCAGTTTGACCGGCTAGGCGACTGACGGTTTCCCCATTGGTATAGGATGCCGGCAATAATGAAGTCACGCTCAAGTGTTTCACCGGCATATCTTGCAATAATGATGCTGTTGCTAAAATCACTTGCGTCACTTGCGGATTAGGCAGGGAAACAATGTTACGGTGTAACTCACTTAATTGCGCCTCATTCACCGTTGGGATCACCACCGGCACATCCGGTAACCCAGCACAAGTCCCTAATAAATCCAATACCACAACACCGGCGCTAGCCGCTTGTGCTAAATGATTGGCGTGCGCCACGTCGGTGGCAAAAAAGGCATATTGAAACTCACTCCAATCCACCTTATCCGCCGCCATTTGCGCTACACTTTTATGATTAAAACGCAATCCTTGTTCTTCGGCGAAAGGGTAAATTTCCACCGCCACAATTTGTTCCACGTTCAGCTCTGTTTGTTCTAACGCTTCCACAATTTTTTCGGCTAACTCAAATTCCGCCGCAATGGCAATCTTTAACATTTTTTCTCCCATTAACTGAATAATCAGCGTAAAATAATCTTGCTATTGTACTGAATTATTTAAGGAAAAGAAAATGACACCGGCAATTGATTTACTCAAAAAACAAAAAATTCCTTTTATTTTACATAGTTATGATCATGATCCGAATAACACACACTTTGGTGATGAGGCGGCTGAAAAATTGGGCATAAACCCAAATCAATCTTTTAAAACCCTACTCGTTGCGGAAAATGGAGATCAAAAAAAACTCGCCTGTTTTGTATTACCAACCGCCAATATGCTCAATCTCAAAAAAGCGGCGAAAGCTATCCATGTGAAAAAAGTGGAAATGGCGGATAAAGAATTTGCACAAAAAAGTTCCGGCTATTTAGTGGGCGGTATTAGCCCTCTCGGGCAGAAAAAACGCCTGACTACCGTGATTGAACAATCGGCATTACAATTCGATAAAATCTATGTTTCCGGCGGCAAACGTGGTTTAAGTGTGGAATTATCCCCGCAAGATTTGGCAACATTACTTAATGCGGAATTCATCGATATTATTGATGAATAACCGAAAGATACCCCAATTCGTTTTGTTACAACGAATTGGGGAAGATTGAGATCGGAATGCAGTGAGATAAAAAATAACGCAATTAAAAACAAGACGTATCTTGGAATAACCCAACTTTTAAATCGGTTGCTGTGTAAATTACGCGACCATCTACTTCAACTTCACCATCAGCCATCCCCATCACCAATTTACGATTAATCACCCGTTTCATATTAATGCGATAAATCACTTTTTTAGCCGTCGGCAAAATCTGTCCGGTAAACTTCACTTCTCCCACGCCCAACGCGCGTCCTTTACCTTTGCCGCCAATCCAGCCAAGGTAAAAACCGACCAACTGCCACATTGCATCCAGCCCTAAGCATCCCGGCATCACTGGATCACCGATAAAATGGCAGCCAAAAAAAGGCAAATCCGGTTTAATATCTAACTCTGCCTCAATATAACCTTTATGAAACAAACCACCTTCTTCATTCATTTCAATGACCCGATCCATCATCAGCATACTCGGTGCTGGTAATTGTGGGCCTTCTTTACCAAATAATTCCCCACGTCCGGATGCCAACAACTCGTCATAGTTGTAGCTACTTTTTTTATTTGGTGTACAGTTGTTCATTTATTCAAATCCTCTCAATCAACTTTAATTACGCAGAATGCGTCAACTTATAAACAGTATAACAGCATTGCTAAAAATAAGATATAGCTAACATCTGTTAGCTAAACTTATCGGATCAGTTAAAATAAAACAAAAAACAACCGCACTTTTGTGTGTTTTCCTGATACTACGCCTAAATTATGGTTAAGTCTTCAAGCAGATTATGATTTATAGCAAGTTGAGCAACATCATCCGTTTTTTATTACATCAATTTTAGTTAAGAAATACCTTCAACATTTAAAATATTTGATGAAAAAAAGCACGGTTATCCAAACCGTGCCTCTTTATTGAAAGATAAACTAACAAGAATACAACTAACGTCCTCCAAACATTCGCCGCAACCAACTGCCTTTTTGTTGTTGCTCGGAACGCAATTCAATACGTTGTTGAATTAAACGGGAAAGCGGTTGGTTATCCGCAGAATAATCCATATTTTCTTCTTCAACCAAATGTCGCTGGAATAAAATTTCACAGGCTTGATACACATCTTCAACTACCCAAATAGAAAATTGATGATTTTTCACCGCATTGACAACCGCCTCAGACAAACTCAACTGATGTATCGTTGCACTTGGAATGATAACCCCTTGCGAACCGGTTAAACCGCGACGTTCACACAAAGTAAAAAAGCCTTCAATTTTATCATTCACTCCACCAACAGAATGCACCAAGCCAAATTGATCAATAGCGCCGGTTACCGCAATAGACTGTGGCAAAGGTAAATCCGCCAACGCACTGGTTAATACACAAAAACTGGCAAGCGAAGCGCTATCGCCATCAATTTCTGCATAAGATTGCTCAAATACAATAGAGGCAGAAAAAGGCAATTGTGACGCAAATTCCAAAATATTCGCCAAGCAACTTTCCGCAATCATCAATCCTTTACTATGCAAGTTGCCGGCGAGTTCATTTTTACGTTCTACATCAACCACTTCGCCATCACCAAACTGCACAATACAGCTAATACGCGAAGGTTCGCCAAACGAAATCGGCGTTCCCTGATATTCCACTACTGACAAGCCATTAATTTGTCCCACCATTTCTCCATCGGTGGCAACAAACACCTGTTCATTTAGAATTTCTCCGTAAGTTTGCTCACGCAAAAAGCCATGTTGTTGATATTTTTGCAAAAAATATTGTTCAAAAACGACCGCACTTAATTGATTATCTTGGCTAAACGCAGCTGCATCTGCCAAAAGTGCGGTCAATTTTAACGGAGAAATGCTAATCAAACTGCGGCTTTCACTTTGTCGAACCAACAGCTGATAAAGTTTATTTACCCCATCCTCAATAAGATTAGGCAACCCGGCTTGTTTTGCCAAATTCACCACATAATCACGCCATAATTGCGGATCTTGTACATTATTTAAGGTGAAATAGCTTTCAATTTCCGCATAATCCGCCCAATGATAAAGTTCCTCGTCCACTTCGTTTAATAATGCCAATTCTTCGCGGTTGCCTAATAAAATGACTTTCAACGATAACGGACAATCTGGAATGTGACAAGGTAACGATTTATAAGGATGTAAAGAGTACCAACTAAAGGTTTTGCTTAATAAAAGCTGTTTTAAGCGTTGCCACAAATCCAATTGCGACAAAAATGCTGCCGCGCTCAAAATTAATACGCCATTATTCAATTGATGTACTAAACCAGCGCTTAATTGAATATCTTGTGAACTTGGGTGTAACCTTACTGTGCCGAACAATTGACTTTGATCGAAATACAACGCAGTTGCCACTGATTTTTGTGCCGCAAAATTGTCATCAAGAGATTGTGCCGGTTCGATATAAATAGACGGAAAAGAAAAACTGTCGCCTTGTTCGATAACATAACGTACGCCAGAGATTGGCAAATTCGGTGCTTGCAACGATTGTACGTGTTTTTCCAATAATTTGGCATATTCCGTTTGATCATCGGCTTTTAGTACCAATAAAGTGCGGTGCTTATTTTGCAAAAAATGTTTTATTGCCAAAGATGCCGCGGGTTGCAAGGTAAAAAAATCAGAAAATTCGCCGGGTTGCCCTTGAATATTCAGGGTTGGCGTAAGATCTTGCCAATCCAGTTTTTGTTCGGTTGCCAAAGATAAAGTCACTCTTATTCTCTTTCAGTTAGCATTTTAAAAAGAAATATTATCGCATACTTCCGTGAATTCCGCTGTAAAATTTACTAGAAAAAGCGGATAAATAGGCGTATGATAATTTACGTTACCACGTCACTAAATTAGACAAAAATAAGAGAAATGCGATGAAATACCAAAAACTGGAAAATCAAGAAGCCAATTGGAAATGGGTATATTTAACCAAAAAAGCTCGTGACGGAGAAAATATTACTCGTTATCCGGAACGTAGCTTGCAAGAAAGCATGACTCAACAATTTATTGCCAGCCAACATCAACCAGTGCAAATTGAAGAATGGATTGAACAACATTTATCCGAAGAATTAATCGTCAAACTAGATCAAGCCATTCGCGCACGTCGAAAACGTTTTTTTAACGCAGAAAAACAAACAACCAAGAAAAAATCCATTGATTTGGAATATGCGGTATGGCTCCGTTTATCAAAATACTCGCGCAAAATGAAAATGACCCTATCGGAAACCATTTCCTATATGATTGATGAGCGGGAAAGCAAGGCGCTATATGAAAATCAGATGTCGGAAATGAAAGCGGGCTTGAAAGATTTACTGCGCAGTAAATAATGGCTTTAGTCTGTAAAAATATGAGAAAAAAAGAATGAATGATAAAAAAGTGCGGTAATTTTTACCGCACTTTTTCGATTTCATTTTTAAATAGTTAAACAAACACTTGTTGTACTAAAAACATATATAATCCGGTACCGACAATCATGGATAAAAACATATTTTTCAGCCAAAAATGCAACACTAATACCACAAATCCAGCAATAAAATCCGGCAAACCGAAATAACCGCCGGTAATATCGATATTTTTATAACAGTAAACCACTAACATACCGAACATTGCTGCCGGCAGCACTTTGCCTAAATAACGAATATATTCAGGAATGGGGCGATTTGCCGGAAATACCCAAAAAGGAAGCAAACGCGATAATTGCACAGCGCCCACTGCCAAGGCAATAGTGATTATTTGTTCTAAAACTGTCATTATCCCTACCCTTCAATCTGTTCAATACGTTGTAATTTTGCCGCCAATTTGGGGCGACGTAAGGTTAAGATGCCCCAAATGCCGATTAATGTCGGGATCAGGAAATTTTCTTTGCCAACCAACAATAAACAAACCAACGCCAGCCCCAAGCCTAATAAGGAACTTTCATGATTTTTTTCTTTCATCCAATTTTCAGCAAAAATAATCAAAAACAACGCGGTCATGGCAAACTCCACACCTTTTAAATCCAAGGGTAAATTGCCAAAAAGGTTGCCCAGTGCCGCGCCAAAAACCCAATAACAATGCAAATACAGGGTGACAAAAAACATATACCAACTTTTATCTAAGTGCGGTGGAATTTTTGCCATATAATTTAAAGAAAAACTTTCATCCACCATGGCGCTTATCATATACCAGCGTTTTTTTCCATTTTGCACACCGTATTTTTCCAGCATAGAAATGCCATAAAAGATTTGGCGTCCGCTCACCATTAAGGTAATCAAAAAGACTTGCAAGGGAGCAAATGCCAATACTAAGGATCCGGCGACGATAAATTCTACCGATCCGGCGTAAATCAATGCAGCCATCACCAACGGATACCATACGCCAAAGCCCAGCGCCTTCATATACAATCCGTAAGCAATACCTAAAAATAAAAAACCGATCATCATCGGCATCGAATAAGGGAACGCTGCTTTCGCCGCAGTCCAAATCGGGCTTGTCTGTTTTATATCCGACATATTATTCCTCTAATACCAATAAGTCGGGCAAAGTGGAGAAACTTTGTGATTTTACGGTTTCATAGAAATCATCAAAATAAGAGGCGTTGTCACTTTCTCGACGGGCGGCATATAAATTGCTGTATAACCCGTCTTCCGTAATTTTTCGCGCCACAATATAACCGCGATCCAAATAGGGTTTTGCCGCCCAAAATGGTAAAGCAGCAACGCCTCGTTTGCTGGCGACCAATTGGATTATTGCAATTGTAAGTTCGCTGGTGCGGCGGGTTGGATTGATACCTTGCGGATGCAACACTTTGCGTAATAAATCCAACATATCATCCGGTACCGGATAAGTAATCAGGGTTTGATTGGCAAAATCTTCTGCTTGCCAAATTTCTTTGTTCGCCAACGGATGATCTTTGGCACAAAGCCCGACCATTTCATAGGAAAACAAGGGTTGATGCACAATACCTGGCGTTTCTTCCACTTCGGAAACGACCGCCCAATCGGCGCGATGAGTAAGCAATAATCCAACGGTGTCCGTATGAAATCCAGAGACAATATCCAATTCCACTAAAGGCCAATGTTGACGAAAACTGTCCATTGCCGGCATCAACCAGTCAAAACAAGTATGGCACTCCACCGCAATACGTAACTCCCCTGCTTCGCCCTCTTTTACCCGCGCTAAATCCCGCTCTGCTTCGATAACTTTTGGTAAAATTTGATTAGCAAGCTGTACCAAACGATCGCCCGCAGCAGTAAAACGCAAGGGTTGCGTTTTACGTTCAAATAGGAGCAATCCATATTGATCTTCAAGTAGTTTTATTTGATGAGATAAGGCGGATTGGGTGAGATAAACCCGTTTGGCGGCAAGCGAAACACTGCCGGTTTCTTTTAATGCCAATAAGGTTTTTAAATGTCTTAACTCCAGAAAAATCGGTTTCATTAAAATTGTTCATAAAAAAAGAAAAAACAATGAGCAAAATTATATAAAAAAAATGACCGCTCTTCTAATGAAATCAAGAATAATTGCTGATTATTAATTTTATTCATGCAAAATGTGAAAAATATGAGATTGCATAATATTCTAGCTTTCGGCATGATAATTACAACTAGACGTTTAGACGTCTATATAAACAAATTCAATCTTAAATACAAAAAGGAGTTCAGCATGACAACATTTCACTTATCCGGATTTCCGCGTGTAGGCGCTAAACGTGAATTAAAATTTGCCCAAGAGCGTTATTGGCGTGGCGAAATTGGCGAACAAGATTTAGTAGAAATTGCCAAAGCATTACGCGAAATTAACTGGAAACATCAAGCCAATGCACAAGCGGATTATGTTGCAGTCGCGGATTTTACGTTCTACGATCATATCTTAGATTTACAAGTAGCCACTGGCGCCATTCCTGCGCGTTTTGGTTTCGACAGCCAACATTTAAGTTTAGATCAATATTTCCAATTGGCGCGCGGCAATAAAGATCAATTTGCTATTGAAATGACCAAATGGTTTGATACGAACTATCATTATTTAGTACCGGAATTACATAAAAATACCCAATTTAAAGCAAATCCTACACACTATGTTCAACAAATCCGCGAAGCTAAAGCCCTTGGTTTTAAGGCGAAACCAACCATTGTCGGTCCGTTGACATTCCTTTGGTTAAGTAAAGAAAAAGGCGCCAGTTTTGACCGTTTTGAACTGTTAAATCAATTAGTACCGGTTTATGTAGAAATTTTGACCGCACTTGCCGCTGAAGGTGTGGAATGGATTCAAATTGATGAGCCGGCGCTGGCAGTAGATTTACCAGAAAAATGGGTCGAAGCCTATAAAACCGTCTATGCCGCCCTTGCTGAAAAGGTACCGGCAAAATTATTGCTTGCTACCTATTTCGGTTCAGTAGCGCCACATGCAGACTTGTTGAAAAATTTACCAGTTGCCGGTTTACACATTGATTTAGTGCGCGCACCGGAACAATTGGCAGTATTTGAAGATTATAGCAAAGTGCTTTCCGTTGGGGTCATTGATGGTCGCAATATTTGGCGCGCGAATTTAAATGCGGTATTAGATGTAGTTGAGCCACTAAACGCGAAACTCGGCGATCGTTTATGGATTGCGCCAAGTTGCTCATTGTTGCATACCCCTTATGATTTATCGGTCGAAACACAATTGCAAGCCAATAAACCGGAACTATACCGTTGGCTCGCCTTTAGTTTGCAAAAAATTCAAGAATTACGCCAAATTAAGACCGCACTTGAACAGGGACGCGCAGCCGTTCAAGCGGAATTAGACGACAGTCAAGCCGCGGCAGATGCACGTGCAAACAGTAAAGAAATTCATCGCCCAGAAGTGGCACAACGTCTTGCCAATTTGCCAAAAAATGCGGATAAGCGTCAGTCGCCATTTGCCGAACGTATTGCAAAACAAAATGCTTGGTTAAATTTACCGCTATTGCCAACCACCAATATCGGTTCTTTCCCGCAAACCAGTGAAATTCGCCAAGCGCGCGCCAGTTTCAAAAAAGGTACGCTGTCGTTGGAAGATTATGAGAGCGCGATGAAAAAAGAAATTGAATATGTCGTACGTCGCCAAGAAGAACTCGATTTGGATGTGTTGGTGCATGGTGAAGCAGAACGTAACGACATGGTGGAATATTTCGGCGAATTACTAGATGGTTTTGCGTTTACCAAATTCGGTTGGGTGCAAAGTTATGGTTCTCGTTGCGTGAAACCACCAGTAATTTATGGGGATGTCGTCCGTCCGGAACCGATGACCGTACGTTGGTCAACCTATGCACAAAGTCTAACAAACAAAGTGATGAAAGGGATGCTAACAGGGCCTGTCACGATTTTACAATGGTCATTTGTACGCAACGATATTCCGCGCTCCACCGTGTGTAAACAAATTGGCGTGGCATTGTCTGATGAAGTATTGGATTTAGAGGCGGCGGGCATTAAAGTCATTCAAATTGACGAACCAGCAATTCGAGAAGGATTACCGTTAAAACGGGCGGATTGGGATCATTACCTACAATGGGCAGGTGAAGCGTTCCGTTTAAGCTACATGGGTGTACAAGATGATACACAAATCCATACTCATATGTGTTATTCGGAGTTTAACGATATTTTACCGGCAATTGCGGCTTTGGATGCAGACGTGATCACAATTGAAACCTCCCGTTCCGATATGGAATTATTAACTGCATTTGCCGATTTTAACTATCCAAATGATATCGGGCCGGGCGTTTACGATATTCACAGTCCACGGGTGCCAAAAGCAGAAGAAATCGAACATTTATTGCGCAAAGCACTTAATGTGGTACCTAAAGAACGCCTATGGGTCAACCCAGATTGCGGTTTAAAAACTCGTGGCTGGAAAGAAACGATCGAACAGCTAAAAGTGATGGTTAACGTGACCAAAAAATTACGCGCAGAACTTGCGTAATTGAATAAATAAGCGGTGGATTTTTAAGAGGATTTCAATGATAAAACGTCTTAAATTTCCACCGCACTTTTTAATTAATTAAAATCATTTTTTAACACCACGCGGTAACGTGCTTTGCCTTCTTGTACATGGCGGATGGCGTCATTGATTTTTGACATCGGAAATTCTTGCACCACAGGGACGATCTGTTTGCGTGCAGCAAATTCGATCATGGTTCTTAAATGAATCGGCGCTCCCGTTGGTGATCCCGTGACTGATTTGGCTCCGCCAATCAATGAAAATGCGGGAATTTCTAACGGTTTCAACACCGCGCCGACCATATGTAATTTGCCTTCTGGTTTGAGTAAGGATAAATAAGCATTCCAATCTAAAGGCACATTTACAGTCACCACAATGAAATCTAAGCTCCCTTTTGCCGCAGCAAAACTTTCCGGATTGGTGGAGTCCAAAATATGATGTGCGCCGAGTTCACGAATTTCATCATATTTAGACGGGGTTGAGCTAAATGCAGTCACTTCACAGCCCCAAGCATTGAAAAAGCGCAATGCCATATGTCCAAGACCACCCACGCCCACAACACCCACTTTGTGATGGGCTTGGATATTGTGTTGTAACAACGGTTGGAATACCGTAATACCACCACACAATAGCGGACCTGCTTTGGCGTAATCTATACCTTGTGGCATTGGGATAACCCACTGCCATTGCGCACGCACTTTATCGGCAAAGCCCCCCATTCGCAACACTGTCGGTACTGCATTGTCACAAACGTGATGTTTACCGCCGATACAAGGATCGCAATGTTGGCAAGATTCAGCAGTCCAGCCCACCCCCACCATTTGTCCAATCTGCAAGCCTTTAGTCTCCACACCTAAACGCACAATTTCACCAATAATTTCATGCCCAGCGACAAGCGGATATTGACTCATCCCCCACTCGTTATCCATCATCGATAAATCCGAGTGACAAATTCCACAGTAATGCACTTTAATTTCCACTTCGTCTGCCTTCAACTCACCTGCGTCATAATCATAACGTTCAGCAAGTGAATGCGGTGCATGAACCGCATAAGCGCGAATGATATTTTCAGTCATGTTGTTATCCTTATTTTAAGTGTTTTCTACACTATTGTAGCATGGTTGCGAAAATTCATAGAACGAAGACATCACGCCAAATAGCGGAAAGAAATTTGTAAATATAAAATCTTCCCAAAATCTGACCGCACTTTTCACTGCGCTTTATCTTTCATCACCAATTTCCTCACAATCCACACTTTCCCATCGTTCATAAATTTTATGACGATCTTATCCGACATAACGTCTATTTTTACCTGATAGAATATATTACGCTCTGCAAGAGCTAAAAAACAGGTTCTTTAGTGTAAACGGTAATATTATCGCTTGCGCAGTCGACGATAATGACAGTATGCGTTACCATAAGTTGACTTCTCTCATCTTAATCTTTCGAGTTGCAGAATTAGTCAGTCGTGGGCATCAAGTAACCGCGTTTGCTCGCCATGTAGAAAAAGTGGTGAAAACAGACAAAGTAAAAGCGGTCAGTTTTGATGTCAATGCGGCAAATTTTTCTGATCAACTGAAAGGTTTTGATGCTGTGGTTAGTGCATTCAATCCAGGGTGGACAAATCCCAATATTGCTGAAGATTTTACTCGAGGAGCGAGTGCCATTGTCGAAGCAGCAAAAGTAGCTTCTGTTCCATATTTATTAATCGTTGGCGGTGCTGGTAGTTTATTTGTTGCCCCGAATGTACAATTAATTGACACCCCGGATTTTCCACAAGAAATCTTTGCAGGCGCGAATGCTGCGCGTCACTTACTCAATGATTTGCGTGATCACCGTGATGTGAATTGGGCGTTTATTTCACCACCGGCTTTATTAGGTGTAACCGGTGGATACAGCGAAGAGCGCACAGGGGAATACCGTTTAGGTGGTGAGAATTTGTTAATGAATGGCGATATTCCGGCGGGAATTAGCGTAGCGGATCTAGCGGTTGCCATTGCCGATGATATTGAACAACAAGCCCATTTGTTTAAGCGTTTCACCGCAGCAAGTAAATAATTTGCGATAAAAAAGAGTGGAATTTTAGAGAAATTAAGAAAACTTCTCAAAATTCCACCGCACTTTTACCATCACTTCATTTTTTCTAGTCTATTTGCCAGCAGTAACGATAAATTTATTGCTTTTAAATAGGATAGGAAATCAGTTAAAAAGCATTCTGTGGTATTTCATATTGCTCTACATTTTTACAGAGCAATATGAACATGATCTTAGCGAATTAATGTTAAAAACTCTTTGCGCGTCTCGCGGTCATCAAGAAATACGCCACCAAAGGCAGATGTGACAGTGTAACTGTTGGTATCTTTTATACCGCGACATTTAACGCAAAAATGTGTCGCTTTAACATAAACCGCCACATCTTCCGTCTCTAAAATAGTTTGAAACGCCAGAAGAATTTGTTCGGTTAAGCGTTCTTGCACTTGCGGACGTTGGGCAAAAAAGGAGACAACGCGATTAATTTTGGACAAGCCAATCACCCATTTTTTCGGATAATACGCCACGGAAACCACACCGTCGATAGTAACAAAATGATGTTCACAGGTACTGGTTAAGGTAATGTCATTAACGAGTACCATTTCGCTGACTTTCATGCGATTTTCAATATTGGTGATTTTCGGAAAATTGGCATAATCCAACCCGCTGAAAATCTCATCAATAAACATTTTGGCTAAGCGTGCTGGTGTTTCTTCTAAACTGTCATCATCTAAATCCAACCCAATCAGCTTCATTACTTCGCGCATATGTTGTTCAATGCCGGCGCGTCGTTCATCTTTGCTTTGTTGCGGTGCGATCATTGGTGTTTCAATTCCCTTAGCAATAAGGGCATTCCGTACTTTTTTCGCCTCTGGCAAAATACTGTCCATGAAATTACTCCGAAATAAATCAATCCGCACATTCTATCAAACTCTCGTAGAATAATAAAATGAGAATATTCATTAACGATGATGAAAAGAATTGAAGTACAATAAACCAACTTTATTGATAACCAAAAGTAATATAAGGATTATTTTATGTTGACGATTGAACAAGCGATCAGCCAAATGTTAAATCAACTTCCCTCCCCTTCATTACAACACGCCGAAACGCTATCCCTTGCCGACGCAGTTAATCGAATTTGTGCGCAAGAGGTGATTTCGCCGATCAATGTACCTTCTTTTGATAATTCAGCGATGGACGGTTATGCGGTACGTTTTGCCGATTTGCAATCATCATCCACCTTGCCGGTGGCGGGAAAAGCCTTTGCCGGCAACCCTTTTGCCGGTGAATTGCCGGCACAAAGTGCGGTACGCATTATGACCGGAGCAATGATCCCTTCAGGAGCTGATACGGTGATTATGCAAGAAGATACGACCTTAAACGAAGATGGTAGCGTGACCATTAATCAGTTGCCCAAAAAACTCGGTCAGCACGTACGTAAATTGGGCGAAGATGTGAAACAAGGGGATGTGGTGTTAAAAATTGGCGCAAAATTGACCGCACTTTCCTTGCCATTACTCGCGTCATTGGGTATTGCGGAAGTTCAGGTTTTTCCGCGCGTCAAAGTCGCTATTCTTTCCACAGGCGACGAATTAGTCCCAGTAGGACAACCGTTACAAACGGGACAAATTTATGACACCAATCGTTTTGCGGTGAAATTAATGTTAGAAAAATTAAATTGTGACGTCTTGGATTTTGGCATTTTATCTGATGATCCAGAAATATTTGAACAAGCCTTTATCAACGCGCAACAACAAGCGGATTTGTTGATTACCAGCGGCGGCGTTTCTGTGGGCGAAGCTGATTTTACCAAAACAGTATTGGAAAAAATCGGCAGCATTAATTTTTGGAAAATTGCCATGAAACCGGGAAAACCTTTTGCCTTCGGCAAATTGGAAAACGCATGGTTTTGCGGTTTACCGGGCAACCCTGTCTCGGCATTGGTCACATTTTATCAACTAGTACAACCGGTTATCGCCAAACTTAGTGGTCATCAAGAATGGGCACCACCGCAACGTTTAAATGCCATTGCCACAACAAATTTGAAAAAAGCAGTAGGCAGAACAGATTTTCAACGTGGCTTTTATTCCCTCAATGAACAAGGGCAAATTGAAGTAAAACCGGTGGGCTTTCAAGGTTCGCATTTGTTCAGTTCACTGGTAGAAAGTAATTGTTTTATCGTGCTGGAAGCGGAGCGTGGTCATGTAGATGCTGATGAAACCGTTATGATTGAGCCTTTTAATGCAATTTTAGGATAACTTATGGCTGAACTGACTCCCGCAGAGGAAATGCGTTATAACCGTCAAATTGTTTTAAAATCCGTAGATTTTGACGGGCAAGAGAAATTAAAAGACAGCACCATGTTAATCGTCGGACTTGGCGGTTTGGGTTGTGCCGCGGCGCAATATTTGGCGGCAGCAGGCGTGGGAAAATTGATTTTGCTGGATTTTGACAGAGTCTCCTTGTCCAATTTACAACGCCAAGTATTGCATCATGACGAGCGTTTGGATTGGCTAAAAGTGGACTCTGCTAAGCAGTCGTTGCAACAACTTAATCCGCATATTGAGATCCAAACTTGTGCTGAAATGTTAGAAGATGATGGCTTGTTTGCCTTAATAAAAGAAGCGGATATTGTGCTGGATTGTACGGATAATGTGCAAACGCGTAATCAATTGGATCATGTCTGTCAACAAAGTAAAACGCCATTAATTTCCGGCGCCGCAATTCGCATGGAAGGTCAGGTGTCGGTATTTACTTATCAAGAAAACACGCCAACCTATCGCCAATTAAGTCAGCTTTTTGGCGAAAATGCGTTAAGTTGTGTGGAAGCCGGCGTGCTGGCGCCAATTGTCGGCATTGTCGGTTCAATTCAAGCAATGGAAGCAATAAAAGTGCGGTTAAATATTGGCGAGAATTTATGTGGTCGATTATTGATGATCGATGGTTTAAACATGAATATTCGCACCCTTAAATTACCTGTTGGTTGAACTTTTATTTTGTAATACTGTTAATAATATGTGTAACAAGTTGATATTTAACTAAATAGAATAAGTGTTTATATCAAAGCGATATAATAATTTAACGGATTATAGTATTAAATCGCGATAAAAAGCATTATGATATTAGCCTATTGCATAATATAAAAATGGTCTAAATAGTAAGCATTTTGGTTGCTCCATGTTGCCAAAATTTGTACTATTTTTGTGCATTCATTCGGTAATACCCAAATAACAAGGAGAAAAAAATGGAACATTCACAAGCTACGGATAAACCGGAATCACTATCTCGTCGCAAATTATTAGCGGCAACTGGTGTAGGTCTTGCGGCATTACCCTTGGTGAATTCAACCGTATTTGCAGCAACTGATGATGCTAAAGGTACGAAAGCAGCGGCAGCAGCTAAACCGAAAAAAACGGCTTATGGTGCAAGCACTAATGAAGGCAAAATCAATGTTGTGAGTTTGTCTCGTTTGGAAGAAGACGCACGTAAAATCATTCCGGAAGCCGGTTATGCTTTCGTTTCCGGCGCAGCAGGCGATGAATGGACATTGCGTGAAAATCGTCGTGCCTTCGATGACTATCGTATTGCAGCAAAACGCCTTGTAGGGCTTGCAGCAGCAGATATTGATCTTTCCACCAAACTATTAAATTTAGATTTACCATACCCAATTATGGTGGCGCCAATGGGCGTGCATGGTATGGTGCATGAAGGCTTGGAAAAAGAAACTGCAAAAGGTGCAGGTTTAGCTAATACACTCTACTGTTCTTCTGGTGCCTCACATGCTAGTCTAGAAGAAATTGCACAATCTACCAGCGGTCCAAAATGGTTCCAACTTTATTATAATAATGATGAAGAAGTGACTCGTTCATTATTAACCCGCGCCAAAAATGCTGGCTTTAGCGCAATTATTTTAACGGCGGATGCTTTAGGTCCAGGTCAACCGGATAATTTCATTGCCTTAGGTCGTCCGTTCCGTGCGGATCTTCCATTTGGTAATCATGATCCAAAACGCGGTGGTTCCGGTGATTTCTTTAACCAAAAAACCAGTTTAACCCCTGAACATATTAAATTCATTAAAGAATTTACTGGATTACCAGTGATTGTTAAAGGACTTTTACGTGCTGACGATGCCGATCGTTTTGTAACAGCTGGTGCAGATGCAATTCAAGTGTCTAACCATGGTGGTCGTCAAATTGATGGCGTTCCGGCAAGTATTACTGCTTTACCAGCAATTGCTAAAGCGGTCAATAAACGTGTTCCAATCATTTTAGATGGTGGCGTACGTCGTGGTATCGATATCGTTCGCGCTATCGCAATGGGTGCAAACGCGGTTGCGGTGGGTCGTCCAATGCTTTATGGTTTAGCGATGGGCGGTGCCGAAGGTGTTCAATCTGTGATTGAATGGTTGGCAAACGATTTGAAAACAGCAATGTTATTAAGCGGTGCAGCAAAATTATCTGATCTTGATGCGAGCTTTATTGATATTGTCGGCGAAAACGCAGCATTTAACGTAAACAGAGGATAATCCGATTACTCTGTGATGGAATTGGCATCAACAAAATTGATGCCAATTTTTTATTATTTTTCTTGATAGGAATGGAAATAGCACATAACAAAATCGGTTCGAGAATCAATCATAAGGAGAATTCCATGCTAAAAATTGCATCAGTCATGATAATGACTGCGCTATTGAGCGCTTGTTATGTAACCCCTGCTCGCAATGTACATGTTGATCAAGGCAGACATTTAGGTCAAATTAAGCAAGTTACAGGGATAAAAGTACATCCGAATGTCGTCAAAGTGCATCCAAATGTTGTCCAAGTCAAACCGGTTAAAGTCAAAGCTAAGGTAAAACCGGGGAAAGTAAAATATAAATCTGCACGATATTATCGTTAATCGTATCAGAAAGGTGATAAAAAAGTGCGGTCAATTTTAAATAAAAATTCTACCGCACTTTTCGTCATATTTATGTTAACTGAAAATTACCAGTTACCACGACGGTGATTAGATACCCAGCGGTACATACCTAAAATGTTAGGAATTTTCATGTTGACAAAACCTGTCCAACTTTGCACTTCCGGACTAAATTTTACGTTACGATACAATTGGTCCCAGCTTTGACCTTGACGAACCAAATCGAGTACTTGCTGATGTAAATCCACCATATAGTCACGTAATGCTTCCTGTTCTTTTTTAGTGGCTGGTGTATAGTGTCCCACATCAATTACATCGACATCTTGTTTAACCACCCAGTTTAACGTATCAATCCAACCTGGATAATAGAAATCTAAGAAGTCGTTATAAGGCATTGTTTTACTTTCACAAACATCTGTACATTGTAATACTTTTTGACGAGGGAATAGTACCATTGTCATACTGTCTGAATGACTAGCATCAACACGGTGTAAAAGTACTTTTTCTCCGCCTAATTCAATTTCCATATCTTTATCAAATACACGATCCGGAATTGCTACAGGTAATTTTTCACCCACAATCGGCTCAACCGCACGTTGGTTAGCAACAACCGTCGCACCTGCTTTTTGGAACACTAAGCTACCGGTAATATGGTCAGCGTGAGCGTGAGTTTCAATAAAATATTTAACCGGAACATTAAATTTCTCTTTGATTTCTTTATTTAACCACTCCGCCGCGCAAGTTGCTCCACTATCAATGACTAACGCGCCTTCATCAGTGATCATCACCAAACCACTGTGAACCGCTAAACCTTCGCCATTGGTGTGACGATAAATGTTATCTTTGATATGTACTAACGTTGGTTTCACAGTATCGCACATACCGACAGTGAAATCTGGTAAAGTCTCCCTGTTAGCATATTTAGACTGATCCACAGTAATGCCAGTATCTGAAGCTGCCATTGAAGACATAGAGGCTACAGATAACGCCGCGCCGATAGCCAATGTAGCAAGCGATTTTTTTAACATAACTTTCTCCTATATTTCTGTTTCCATGGATAATTTATAAAATATCGCAATATTTTAAAAAGCAAGCTGAGAGAATGGTAAATCACTATCCTCGCCAGCTGTTAATAGTAAATGATTCACCCGTTATTTACAATAATTTTAAATAATTAATAAATATTTTACTTATGGTTAAATATTTTTTATTTCAATGGGTTATTAAAAAATATTTTTAGTTTTCAACATAATATAACCTGTTAATTCATTAAGTTACCTATGTAAGAAAATCTGTGATCTAGATAACATTTGTAAAAAAATGTCGTTCTTCTCTCTTGTAATTTCCAGTTAACCGGATACCTTTCAAATAAGGCAATATTTTTATTACGGTTTATTCTAAATAATAGGAGTGCTATATGGAATTCGATTATCCTCAACGAGAACCTGAAAAATTCAGTACCTTTTTAAAACGACAAAAGATGATTTTTATCGTTGCCTTTTTAGGCTATGTCTGTGCTTATTTAGTACGCAATAATTTCAAATTAATGTCAAAATCCATTATGATAACCAACGGTTGGGAAAAAGCCGATATTGCCATGTTGCTGTCCTGTTTAACCATTTCTTACGGTTTAGCGAAATTTTATATGGGCGCATTAGGCGACCGTGTCAGTTTACGTAAATTATTTGCTACCTGCCTCGCCGCCAGTGCATTAATTTGTATTATCATTGGTTTTTTCCATACCTCCGTTGCCACACTAGCTGTTTTGCTTATCTTATGCGGTGTGGTGCAAGGTGCTTTAGCGCCGGCTTCGCAAAATATGATCGCCAATTATTACCCGAATAAAACACGCGGTGCAGCGATTGCCGGTTGGAATATTTCTCAAAATATGGGATCCGCCTTATTGCCAATGATGATTTCCGTGATGATTACGATGGGCTTTATCGTTCCGGATACAGGCAATATTGTCATGGCGTTTTTAGTTCCTGCGGTATTAGTTTTACTCTTTGCGCTATTTTGTTGGAAACATGGCGGGGATACACCGGAGGGAGAGGGATTAGATTCACTGCGGACAATGTATGGCGAAGCGGGTGAATCTAATGTGGCATCTGAAGAAGAAAAGAATACCCTCTCCTACTGGCAATTAATTAAAAAATATGTGTTTTTAAATCCGGCATTATTATTAGTTGCCGCAGTTAACGTCGCGCTTTATTTTATTCGTTTCGGGATTGAAGACTGGATGCCAATTTATTTACATGAAGTAGCACATTTAGGCGATGCAGAATCCCACATGGCAATTTCCGTATTGGAATGGGTCGCTATTCCGGGTTCCTTGATCTTTGCTTGGTTAGCGGCAAAATATCCTAATAAAATGGCAAAAATGGGCGCCATTGGTTTGTTTATTATGGCGGGCGTCGTATTTGCTTATGAAAAAATTACGGTTGCCGAAAACACAAATTATGCGTTGTTGTTAGTTATTTGCGGTGTACTAGGCGCGTTAATTTATGGACCGCAACTGATTGTAAATATTCTTACGATTAACTTTGTGCCATTAAATGTTGCAGGTACTGCAATCGGATTTGTTGGTGTGACCGCCTACTTGATCGGCAACATGGGAGCAAACTGGATTATGCCGATTATGGCAGATACTTTCGGTTGGTTCTGGTCTTATGTGATCATTGCGGCATTATCTGTTTTTTCCGCGATCGGCTATCTGATTTTAGCCAAACATGAGGAAAAAACCATTAAAGCCTAAGTGAGCTAAAATTAAATTGCATAGCTATTTTCGTAAGGTGAGCCAATTGCTCACCTTTTTTATGTGTTTTTTATTTACCAAATTTCGCCTAATCCCGTCTCATTGTTGCATAAATGTAGTGTATTTGTTTCATGATTGGAAAAAAACCTTTTCAAATAAGATAATTGTTTATCCTATTTCTTTACTATAAGATAAAAATCAATTAGTTCCTTAGATACCATGCAACTAATTGTTTCGAAAGAATATTTTTTTTGATAAACAAATAAAGTGCGGTCATTTTTTGACGAGAATTTAAGAGAATTAATCGGCGGTTCATGTAAATGCGGTTACTCGTGGGCTTTCTAGATTTTCAATTGCATCATTGTTTATTGGTAAATAGATGCTGTTTATCTCAGATTTCCAACAAATAGATGCCATTACACTTTCTGATGCAACTTGCTTAGATTGGAGTAAGGAGAAACATGATGGATCATAAATCAAATCATTGTCTCGTAACCTACTATCAGTGGTTACGTCCAACTTAAACTAATTTAGCTGTACGCTTGTTTACTTTTTATAAAACGACAGACTAACATCAGTGTTAGGTAATATCAGCTAAATCGATTAATACTTGCAAAACAAGTTTTCACTTTATCTAATACTACTCTGCCGATGTTACCTGTTATCACTTTCAACATAGCAAAATTTAGGTAACGATATGAGTAATACAATAAATAAGTCTGATAATGTTATCTCTGTTCAACAAATATTGGACGATAACTCATTATCAATTTTTCAGTTCAGAGTAATTATTTTAGGTTTTCTTGTAGTTTTCTATGACGGTTATGCTGCTGCAGTAATGGGATTTATCGGCTCAAGCTTAGCAGAAAGTCTTCATATTACTGCCTCAGAACTTAACCCAGCCATGGTCGCAAGTTTAATCGGTTTGGCAATCGGTTCTTTTAGTGCCGGTCCAATTGCGGATAAATTTGGTCGTAAAATGATCTTGATTTTTGCAGTCGCCGTTTTCGGATTATTCAGCATCTTAACCAGTATGATGAATAGCGTAGCAGGTATTTCCTTTATGCGCCTGATCGTTGGTATCGGATTAGGAGCTGCAATGCCGATTTCTATTACATTGGTATCCGAATATAGCCCACAAAGGTTGCGTTCCTTATTAGTTGCCATCATGTTCTGTGGATTTACCGCAGGTTCAGCAGGCGTTGGTTTTATTGCCTCTGCTTTAATGCCGATTTATGGCTGGCAAGGCGCATTATCTGCTGGTGGTTGGGTTGCCTTAATTACCCTAATCATTCTATGGGTGTTATTACCGGAATCTTCTAAATACCTTGCAGAAAAAAATAAAAGCCCTGAAAAAATTCGTGCTTATCTCAGCAAAATCGGCAATATTCCAAGCAATATTACACATTTTATCGGTGAAAAATCCACAGTTGCAGCAACTGCACAAACAGCAGCTCCAACAAAACAGTCCTCTATCAGTAAATTATTTTATCAAGATCTGCGTATTGGTACTGTCATGTTATGGGTTATCTTCTTTATGACTATGGGGTATATTGCAGTTTTCACCAATTGGTTACCAATGATGTTTGAAACATTAGGTTATGAGCGTAAAGATGCTGCAACATTAGCCGCACTTTTCCAAGTCGGAGGAACCATTGGGGCATTAATTATCGGTGCCATTATGGATCGTTCCAATCCTTATAAAGTGTTAAGTACAGTATTGTTAGGCGGTACTATTTTTACTGCAGCAGTTGCATTCTATAGTGGCAGCTATGCATGGTTAGTTGGTGGAATTATGCTTATTGGGTTTACCATCAGTGGCGGCATGGTTGGTTTTAATGCACTAGCTGCCACTTTCTACCCAACCGTAGCGCGTGCAACCGGTGTAAGTTGGGCATTAGGTGTCGGACGTTTCGGTTCTATTAGTGGTTCATTATTAGGTGGATATTTACTCGGTCAACAATTAGGATTTGGTAGCATCATGAGTGTGCTTATCATACCAACAGCAATTACTGCTATCTTAATTTTCTACATGGGTGTTCGCTATTACAAAGGCAAAAAATAAATAAAGTTAAATATTCTCGAACATAATCAATATCAAGGAGTTTATTATGAGTTCAATTAAAGATAAAAAAGATAATCCTACCGTTCGTGAAGTCACACACCAATTATTACGCGATTTGGGAATGACGACTGTTTTTGGTAATCCCGGATCAACGGAATTAGATTTTTTAACAGATTGGCCGGAAGATTTTCGTTATGTATTGGCATTACAAGAAGGCAGCGCCATCGGTATTGCTGACGGTTATACTCGTATCACAGGTAATG
This sequence comes from [Pasteurella] aerogenes, assembly GCA_900637275.1. NCBI lineage: Bacteria > Pseudomonadati > Pseudomonadota > Gammaproteobacteria > Pasteurellales > Pasteurellaceae > [Pasteurella] aerogenes. The sequence continues at coordinate 745,809 of LR134362.1, read as the reverse complement.
CAAGCTATATTAACTTACACTCTGCTGCCGGCTTAGGAAATGCACTAGGAAATATATTTACTGCTTATAAAAACCAAACCCCTATGGTAGTTACTGCCGGTCAACAAGCGCGCAGCCTCTTGTTAGACGAAGCTTATTTAGCAGCACAATCTGCAGCTGAATTTCCAAAACCATATGTAAAATACAGCGTGCAACCTGAACGTGCGCAAGATGTACCAAAAGCGATTTTGCAAGCTTATTTAATCGCAATGACCGAACCAAAAGGTCCTTGTTTCGTTTCTATTCCAAGTGATGACTGGAATCAACCGGCAGAATATATTCAAGTACCTAAAATTGTACCGCAAGGCATAGCTGATGATGAATCACTTATCAAAGTGGCTGAAAAATTAGCGAAAAGTCACAATACCGTCATTGTTGCTGGTTCAGAACTTGGTATTTATAACGGATTTGATCAATTAGTTACTTTAGCGGAAACCTTAAAAGCCCAAGTATATACCGCACCAGTAAGTAACGAATGTGTCTTCCCAGAAGATCATCCATTATTCGGCGGATTCCTTTCTGCAATCCCAGGTGATGCAGCAAAAAAATTAGCCGGTTTTGATCTTGTATTGGTAGTGGGCGCACCAGCCTTTACCTTCCATGTACCGGGAACCTTTAAATTGGATGAAAAAGTAGAAGTCATTCAACTTTCTGCCAGCAGCCACACCTTGGCAATTTCTTCTGTATCATCACTCCAACCAACCATTGGATTATATGGTGATTTAGCAAAATCGCTTAACCGTTTATCCGAACATTTAGCAACACATCACGTAGTAGGTAACGAAAAACCTGCAGTTTCTGTAAAACGTGAAAAATTGGAAAAAGGCGAAAAACTTTCTGCTGCTTATGCAGTGCAATTATTACGTAGCATGGTACCAGACAGTGTCACTTTAGTCGAAGAAGCCCCATCTCACCGTCCGGCAATTCAACAACACTTTCCTGTTCGCCGCAACCGTGGATTTATGACCATGGCAAGTGGTGGTCTTGGCTATGGATTACCGGCTTCCGTCGGGGTCGCATTAGCAATGAAAGATGCACATAAAGATCCGGTTAAAGATCGTGTGATTGCGGTGATTGGTGATGGTTCAATGATGTACTCTATTCAATCCTTATGGACTGCGGCAGAGTTTGATGTACCTTTAACTGTTATCGTATTAAACAATAGCGGATATGGTGCAATGCGTTCATTCAGTCAATTACTCGGCTATAAAAATGTTCCGGGCATCAGTTTCACTGGCTTAGATTATGTGCAAATTGCCCATGGTCATAACTTGACTGAAGGCTGGCAAGTAGATAATGCCGATGATTTGGAAAAAGCGTTAAAAGCCGCCTTATCCTCAAATAAACCAAACATTATCGAAATTGTTGTTGACCCTAACCAAGGTAATATTTACTAAACCCAATATGGTTTAATAAAAGTTAGGATTGTAATGAATTTAATCAGAGGATAATCCCTCTATCACTTGGAGATATTTGTATGACAACTCAAAAACACGCAACACATTGGATTAACGGTGAATGGATCAATACCGGTACGCAAAAACAATCAATCAATCCGGCAAACTCCGAAGTTATCGGTACCTATGTGAAAGGCGGTGTAGAAGAAGCCGAATTAGCGATTAAAGTCGCATTGGATACCTTTAAAAATACAGATTGGCGCTATAACCGAGAATTAAGATTTAAAGTATTAAATGACTTAGCAGATGCCTTTGAAGCTCGCCAAGATGAACTCATTCAAGCAATTGCTTTAGAAAATGGAAAAATTGTTCCTGAAGCTACTTTTGAAGTGCAATTGGTCATGTCAGGGCTACGTTATGGCTCCGCTCTTGTGTATGCCGAATCTGGTCGTGCTTCTGAATGGTCTGCGGGAAAAATGTCCATGTTGATCAAAGAACCGGTCGGTGTTGCAGGTATCAGCGTACCATGGAACTCCCCTGCGGCATTGCTCATCCGTTCCCTTGCTCCAGCATTAGCAGTCGGTTGTACCACCGTCTTAAAAATGCCGGTACAAAGCGCCCAAATCAGCGCACTTATTGCGGATATCATGTCTAGCGTAAAATCATTACCAAAAGGCGTTATCAATATGGTTATCGGTGGTCATGAAGTATTAAGCACATTGGTCAACTCTCCAGATGTGCCAACCATCAGCTTCACCGGAAGTACCACCACAGGTCGCGCTTTATTGGAACAAGGTGCAAAACAAATTAAACGTTTTGGCTTAGAATTAGGCGGAAAAACACCGCATATTGTATTTGATGATGCTGATTTAGATAAACTTATCCCAACGGTTCGAGCCGGCTTAACCACATTTGCGGGTCAATTCTGTATGACTGGTAGCCGCATTCTAGTACAAAAAGGCATTGCCGATAAAGTACGCGAACGCCTAGCAGAAGCCTTAAAATCCGTTAAAGTCGGACCGGCTTCCGATCCAACCAGCCAAATGGGACCAATGATCGATATTCCAAACGTACAACGTGTGGACAAAATGGTCGAAGAAGGTATTGCCGCAGGTGCAAAAGTTATTGTTCGCGGTGGTCCATTCAAAGAAGGTGAACTTTCTAAAGGCGCATTCTATCAACCGGCATTACTTGAAGTGGACGATAACAAATCCAGCCTAGTGCAACAAGAATTGTTCGGACCAGTATTAACCATGCAAGTCTTTGACACTGAACGCCAAGCCATTGAATGGGTAAATGATAGCGAATTCGGCTTAGCAGCAAGTATTTGGACTAATGATGGCGCTCGTTCTTTACGTATTGCACGCGAAATCGACGCCGGTACCGTTTGGATCAATGACTGGGTAGTAATGCGCGAAGAATTTGAAGAAGGCGGATACAAACAATCTGGTATGGGACGCCTACGCGGTATTGCTGCGTTAGAAGACTTTGTCGAATATAAACACATTGTTCTACAACCAGGCGTTGCAACAAAATAGTTATATAAAAAAACAAGTGTTAAAAGTAGATTGAGCAACACTCAATCTACTTTTTTATGCGTTAAATCCTCTAAAGTGCGGTCGTTTTTTGCTCATTTTTAAGCATAAGTTTTGCACTCGGAGCTTGACCAAAATAACGTTTATATTCGCGGCTAAATTGGCTCGGGCTTTCATATCCCACTTGAAATGCAGCGCTTGAAATTGATAAATTTTCTTGTGAAATTAATTGGTTAGTTTCCATTAACCGTAATGTTTTCTGATATTGCAATGGGGAAAGTGCAGTGATTTTCTTGAAATGATGATGAAAACCTGATAGCGACATACCGCATAACTCCGCCAATTTTTCCACTTGTACGCTTTCGCGAAAATGCGCCTGTAAATATTGCGTAGCTTTAGCAATTTTCTGAGTATTTGAACCAACGCTCACCATGCACTTTAATTTCTCACCTTGCTCACCTGTGAGTAATCGATAGTAAATTTCCTGTTGAATAAGTGGTGCAAGAAAAGTAATATCTTTTGGATATTCATGCAATAACAAAAGTCGTTCAAAGGCGTTTTCCAATTCCGTATCCAAATACCATTGGCTAAAAGTTGTTTCATTTTCGCCCTTTTTAGTCAAAAGTGCGGTCTGTTCAAGCAAAATTTTATGTACCGCTTGTAAATCGATTTTCATGGATAATACGATAAACGGCGCCGTCGGTGTAGGGATTGGTCAAAAAGCGGATGGTGCGTTTGCCTTAGATTTGGACATTACCATTACTGTAGAAGGCATTAGCCTTGAAGAAGCAAAAAAATTGATCGCAAAAGCACACGAAGTTTGCCCGTATTCCAATGCTACTCGCGGCAATGTGGAAGTACGTTTGCACGTCAATGTAGTACAATCCTTTGATTTATAACCCGAATTAAAAAAGTGCGGTCATTTTTTATCCTGTTTTGTACAATAAAACATGGAAAAAACGACCGCACTTTTCTCTATTTTTGCAAGCGAAAATCATTCGCCCCAACGCTGAAATAAATCTTGTTCCAATTCAATGCCAAGATGATCACAAAGCCGGTTAACGCCTTGATTGATAATATCATCCACGCTTTGCGGTTGGTGATAAAATGCCGGCATCAGCGGCACAATTTGTCCGCCGATTTCCGCAAGTTGTGTCATTAAGCGCAAATGTCCCAAATGCAATGGCGTTTCACGTACACATAAAATCAACGGTTTACGTTCTTTTAAGCAAACATCGGCAGCACGCGTAATTAAATCATCGGTATAACTGTGAGCAATACCGGATAAGGTTTTAATTGAGCATGGCACTACAACCATCCCTAAAGTACGATAAGAACCGGAGGATATTGCTGCCCCAATATCACGCACATCATAGTTGTGATCTGCTAAATCACGAATTTGTTGTACGGAATAATCCGTTTCCACCGCCATCGCTTGTTTTGCCGCATGGCTAATCACCAAATGCGTTTCAATCTGCTCGACAGATTTTAAGACTTCCAGCAAACGTATCGCATAAACGATACCAGAAGCACCGGTGATACCGATAATTAAACGTTGTTTTTGTGTCTTATCGTTCATTGTGAATTTCTAGGTTTGTGGCGTCTTTTTCACGTTGTTTTTTCGCACTATCATTGCGTAATCCGGCGACATTATCCAAATATTCTGCAGTAATATCTCCGGTGATATATACGCCGGTAAATACCGAACAATCAAAATCAGTAATACTCGGATTTTCTTGTTGTACGGAGCTGGTTAAGGCTTCAAGATCTTGGAAAATCAAGCGATCCACACCGATTAGCTGCGCAATCTCATCCACTTCGCGACCATAAGCGATAAGTTCGGTTTTTGTTGGCATATCAATACCATACACATTCGGATAGCGAATTTCTGGCGCTGCTGATGCAAAATAAATTTTCTTCGCTCCAGCCGCTTTTGCCATATCAACGATTTGTTTTGAAGTGGTACCGCGTACAATAGAATCGTCAACCAGTAATACATTTTTGCCTTTAAATTCAGAGGAAATAGTATTTAATTTCCGTCTTACCGCGCTGACTCGCTGGGTTTGCCCTGGCATAATGAACGTGCGTCCTACATAGCGGTTTTTTACAAATCCTTGACGATAAGGCTTACCTAAAATATGTGCAATACGTAACGCAATATCATTGGAAGTTTCCGGCACTGGAATCACCACATCAATATCCAAATCTTTCCATTCACGCGCAATTTTTTCACCCAAACGTTCGCCCATGTGAACACGTGCAGCATAAACGGACACACCATCAATGTAAGAATCTGGGCGGGCAAAATAAACATATTCGAAAATACAAGGATTTAAGCTCGGGTTCTCCGCACATTGCTGGGCATACAATTGTCCATCAAAAGTAACATAAATTGCTTCTCCTGCCTGCACATCACGCACAAACTCAAAACCAACAACATCAAGTGCAATACTTTCCGAGGCAAACATATATTCGGTTTTACCATTTTCTTCCCGTTTGCCCAATACCAACGGACGAATTCCGTGCGGATCGCGAAACGCCACCATTCCATGCCCGATAATCATCGCGACACAAGCATACGCCCCGCGAATATCCTTATGGGTAGATTGAATCGCACTAAAAATATCCTGTGGACTTAATTGGTAATTTTGTGTTTGATCCAAATGATACGCTAAAATATTCAGCAATACTTCAGAATCCGAATTGGTATTAACATGGCGGCGCGCCAAGCTAAATAACTTCTCTTTCAATTGATCCGAATTAGTCAAGTTTCCGTTATGTACCAAGGTCAATCCATAAGGCGAATTTACGTAAAAAGGTTGCGCTTCTGATACGCTTGAGCTTCCTGCTGTCGGATAACGCACGTGACCAATTCCGGCATTACCTTGTAATCGAAGCATATGGATTTGTTGAAATACATCACTGACTAAACCATTGGCTTTACGCAAACGAAAGCGATTTTCGTCGTCCACGGTAACAATTCCGGCAGCATCTTGTCCACGATGTTGCAATAAGGTTAATGCATCATAAATGGATTGATTAACCGGACTTTGACTGACAATTCCAACAATACCACACATACTGGGTTGATCCTCTATTTTAACGGTGAATTAAGTAAACTTGAATTTTCTTTTAATTGTTGAAAGAACCATTCAACAATAAATCCAAAGTGCGGTATTAATTTGGAATTTTTCCACCAGTCACTTTGGCTGAAATTAGTAAATGTATCGACAAAGAATAGTAACGCTGCCACGATAAGCACGCCACGCAACAAACCGAAACAAGCGCCTAACACCCGATCGGTACCGCTTAACCCGGTTTTATCCACTAATTGGCTAATCACATAATTTACAATGGCGCCAATAATCAACGTAGTAACAAATAAAATCGCAATCGCTGCCCCATCCCGCAAGTACTCAGATTGAATTTGGGTTAAATAATTGGCAAGATAAGGGTAAAAATTATTTGCCACCAGAAATGCAACTACCCAACTGGCTAACGACATTACTTCACGCACAAATCCGCGTAACAAACTAACAATCACGGAAAAGGCAATGATTCCAATAATAATGAGGTCAATATAACTATCCATTAAATCATCTCTAAAAAAGACTCATTTTTTCGACCGCACTATTCTAACAAAAAACGAAAACGTTTGCGTAGTATAAATTACGGTTTTTTCAAATTCGTCAGTTAACAAAAAAGGGCTACACTATACCACAATTTTGTGGCAAAGTTGGAATGCTCTTTCATGGATAAATAAAACATCTTCTCTGATCCATATTGCAATAAATCTTTTTTATGTTATTTTTTTCAAACATTAAAATAAATCTTTTAAGGATAATTCATGCAAACACTATTAAAATTCACTCAATTTATCAGTAAAACCTTCGCCTTGTGGGTATTGTTATTCGCGTTTTTAGCCTTTCAATTTCCGCAATATTTTGTCGTATTTAGTCGTTTCATTCCTTACCTATTGGGCATTGTGATGTTCGGTATGGGAATTACCTTGACCTTTAATGATTTCGGTGAAGTCTTAAGACATCCGAAAGCAGTAGTTATCGGCGTTATCGGACAATTTGTAATTATGCCACTTATCGCGTTTGCACTGGCAACCGGCTTTAATCTTCCGGCGGAACTGGCTATCGGCGTGATCTTGGTTGGATCTTGCCCGGGCGGTACTTCATCTAATGTTATGACCTATTTAGCGAAAGGAAACACCGCTTTATCCGTTGCTTGTACCACAATTTCAACCTTGCTTTCGCCACTTTTAACCCCAGCAATTTTCTACGTCTTAGCGAGCCAATGGTTGGATATTAACGCTTCGGCTATGTTTATGTCGGTGTTGCAGATGGTATTATTCCCAATTTTCCTAGGATTAGTGGTAAGAGCCTTGTTTAAAAACAAAATTGCCGAAATCAGCCAAACTATGCCGCTGCTTTCAGTGATTTCTATTGTGTTGATCTTGTCGGCAGTAGTTGCGGTTAGTAAAGATAAAATTATCGAATCAGGATTATTAATTTTTATCGTTGTCGTCTTACACAACTGTTTAGGCTATCTGCTTGGTTTTGGCTTTGCCAAACTCTTTAAATTAAACACGGCGGACAGTAAAGCGGTTTCTATTGAGGTAGGTATGCAAAACTCTGGCTTAGGTGCAGCATTAGCGGCGGCGCATTTCAATCCAATTGCGGCGGTACCAAGTGCAGTATTTAGTTTTTGGCACAATGTCTCCGGTCCAATCTTAGCGAATATTTTCTCCAATATTAAAAACGAGAAATAATTTGTCTAACTCATCTCACTGCAAATCAACCAGGTTTGCAGTGATACTTTTCTTCATCTTCTGCTATATTTCATCCCAAAAACTCGATGGTAATTTCTGTTCAGCTTTGCGCAATAAACACGCTAAATCATAATAAGTCGGCTTTTCCGGATAAGGAAATAGCGTATCGTCTTGTGCATGAACCTGCGTATAAATTTTCGCAAACCACTGTTCACTCCCCGCGGATAATGGCGTTTGCGCCCGTTTTCCTAACCAATATAAACCCTGTAATGGCAGACAAAGTGAAAAAAGTGCAGTCAAAATAGCGATAACTAAGGCGAAATAAGCGGATTTCATGTAAAGTTGTTGCCATACAATGGAAAATACCGCCACAAATGGCATAAATTTTTGTGCAAACAAGGTGGCCTTGATAACGCGGTTTTCCGGAAAGATCATGCCTAATTTATCTTTTAATACCCAAGTGGTTAAATAACGCTGCCCTTGTTTTAAGGTGGAGAAAAAACTCATTTTGATCCTTAGTGATAACAATTTGTTACACCATAACATATTTTTCAAGACAACATCAGCCTAATTTTGGGTGGTCAAATCCAATAGACTTGTAATTTTTTTTGAATTTTTGATATTTTTTTTGATAAAGTACTCATTTTTTGCGGTTCTTAATTTATTTTATCCGCTGAAAAGTGTATTCTATAGAGGTTTTGGATTTTACCAGCACATTCGTTCGGTTTTATATATTGAACGGGTTTCGTTTAACATTAATCAAAAATATAGGTTATGTATGTCTCAAAAATTAGTTCTCATCCTTAACTGCGGTAGTTCCTCATTAAAATTTTCCATTTTAGATCCCATTTCCGGTGATGAAAAACTATCCGGTTTAGCCGAAGCATTCAATTTGGATGACGCGCGTATTAAATGGAAATTACACGGTGAAAAGGGGAATGCTGATTTAGGTGCCGGTGCTGCTCACAGTGAAGCCTTAGCATTTATTGTTAATCATATTTTTCCATTAGATCCGTCATTAAAAGACGATATCGTAGCTATCGGTCACCGTATTGTTCACGGTGGTGAAAAATTCACATCATCAGTCGTGATTAACGATGATGTTGTTAAAGGGATTGAAGATGCTATCCAATTTGCACCACTTCACAATCCGGCGCACTTAATCGGTATTCAAGAAGCGTTCAAAATGTTCCCACATTTAAAAGACAAAAATGTGGCAGTATTCGACACCGCATTCCACACCACGATGCCTGAAGAAGCATTCTTATATGCACTTCCATACTCATTATATAGAGAACATGGCGTCCGTCGTTATGGCGCACATGGTACCAGCCACTATTTCGTTAGCCGCGAAGCCGCGAAACGTTTAGGCGTATCAGAAGATAAAATTAACGTAATTACTTGCCACTTGGGTAATGGTGGTTCTGTTTCTGCAGTTCGTCATGGTGAATGTATTGATACTTCCATGGGCTTAACTCCATTAGAAGGTTTGGTAATGGGTACCCGTTCTGGTGATATCGATCCGGCAATCGTATTCTATATGCACGATACATTAGGTATGTCAGTTGATGATATCAACACAACTTTAACCAAAAAATCTGGTCTTTTAGGCTTAACTGAAGTTACTAGCGACTGTCGCTTTGCAGAAGACAACTACGACAACGAAGATGAATCCTTACGTGTTCCAGCGCGTCGTGCATTAGATGTTTACTGCTATCGTTTAGCGAAATACATCGGTTCTTACATGGCGGTTATCGGCGAACGTTTAGATGCTATCGTGTTTACTGGCGGTATTGGTGAAAACTCGGCTCACGTTCGTGAAATCACCTTAAATCACTTAAAATTATTCGGTTACAGCATCGATAATGAGAAAAACTTAGCCGCACGCTTTGGTAATGAGGGCATCATTACCACAGATAATACGCCAGTAGCGATGGTGATTCCAACTAATGAAGAATTAGTGATTGCTCAAGATACAGCGCGTCTCTGTATCAAATAATAAAAACAGACTGCCGAGATTATTCGGCAGTTTTCTTTTCATCAAAGATAAATAAGGTTTATTATGTCACGTACTATTATTCTTATTCCTATCAGTGCCGGTGTGGGATTAACTAGCGTCAGTCTTGGTTTAGTCCGTTCTTTAGAAGAAAAAGGTACTAAAATCGGGTTTATGAAACCGATTTCACAACCAAACACCGATGAAGATAAATTGGATCGCACTACTTCAATTATCCGTACCAGCACGGCAATTGAAACTGCCGAACCGTTTATGTTAAGTGTTGCCGAAAGCCTCATCGGTCAAAATCAATCCGACGTATTGTTAGAAAAAATCGTTGAAAATCATCAAATCCTAGCCAAAAACAATGAAATCATTATAGTTGAAGGCTTAATTCCAACCCGTAAACATAGTTATGCTAACAGCATTAACTATGAAATTGCGCAAGCTTTGGATGCGGAAATTATTCTTGTTGCCGCACCAACGACTGAAACACCAGCGGAATTGAAAGAACGCATTGAAGCGGCTGCCTCTCAATTTGGTGGTAAACATAATCCAAATTTATTGGGTGTGGTTATCAATAAATTTAATGCACCAATTGATGAATCAGGTCGTACCCGTCCGGATCTTAGTGAAATTTTTGATGCTTACCAACATAGCCATAACAATGTGTCGGAAGTATATAAATTATTCGAAAAAAGCCCGATTAAAGTGCTTGCCTGCATCACTTGGAATGCTGAACTAATTGCGACACGTGCGATTGATTTAGTTGATCATTTAGGTGCTAGCATTATCAACGAAGGTGAAATCAAAACCCGCCGTATTCGTAGTATCACATTCTGTGCTAGATCCTTATCCAATATGGTCGAGCATTTCCGTACCGGTAGCTTACTTGTTACGTCCGCCGATCGTCCAGATGTATTAGTTGCCGCGGCATTAGCCTCTAAAAATGGAATTGAATTGGGTGGCGTATTATTAACTGGCGGCTATCGTATCGATAACCAAATCCAAAAACTTTGTGGCTCAACCTTTGAAAGCACCGGTTTACCAATTTTCCGTATCGAAGGAAACACCTGGCAAACTGCATTAAGTTTACAAAGTTTTAACTTGGAAGTTCCAGTTGACGATAAAGAACGTATTGAAAATATCAAACAATACACCAGCCAACAATTTGATGCTGACTTTATCAATAGTATCGTTGCGGCATCTTCTCGTTCTCGTCGTCTTTCTCCTCCGGCGTTCCGTTTCCAATTAACCGAATTAGCACGCAGTGCGAAAAAACGTATCGTGTTACCAGAAGGGGACGAACCACGTACCATCAAAGCGGCCTCACTTTGTGCTGAACGCGGTATCGCAGAATGTGTATTATTAGCCAACCCAGCGGATGTTAAACGCGTTGCAGATGCACAAGGTGTACAACTTGGAGCAGGTATTACTGTAATCGATCCGGTTACTGTACGCGAAAACTACGTAGCACGTTTAGTCGAATTGCGTAAAAATAAAGGCATGACTGAAGAAGCCGCACGTGAACAATTAGAAGATACCGTAGTTCTTGGTACCATGATGTTAGAAGCAAACGAAGTGGATGGTTTGGTATCTGGTGCAGTTCATACTACTGCTAATACCATTCGCCCACCAATGCAAATCATCAAAACTGCACCGGGTAACTCCATTGTTTCTTCAATTTTCTTTATGCTATTACCGGATCAAGTGTTGGTTTATGGTGACTGTGCGGTGAACCCTGATCCGAGTGCAGAACAATTAGCCGAAATTGCTATTCAATCTGCAGATTCCGCTAAAGCATTCGGTATCGATCCAAAAGTGGCAATGATTTCCTACTCTACCGGTACTTCAGGTAGCGGCGCGGATGTAGAAAAAGTGAAAGAAGCCACCCGTATTGCCAAAGAAAAACGTCCTGATTTATTGATCGACGGTCCGTTACAATATGATGCCGCAGTAATGGAAGACGTAGCGCGTTCTAAAGCGCCAAACTCACCGGTTGCAGGTAAAGCCACTGTATTCATCTTCCCTGATTTGAATACCGGTAATACCACATATAAAGCAGTACAACGTTCTGCCGACTTGGTTTCTATTGGACCAATGTTGCAAGGTATGCGCAAACCAGTAAATGACTTGTCACGCGGTGCCTTGGTTGACGATATTGTTTATACCATCGCCTTAACCGCTATCCAAGCGACACAATAGTCAATAATCCAAACAAAAAAGGCTAAAACCCATGGTTTTAGCCTTTTTTATGTTCTTAACCCCAAAAAGAGGGGTAAAGGTATTTTTTTGGTGATTTTCCAATTATTTTCCAACTTTATTATTTTGCGATATAAATGTTCCCATTAATGGGCGTAGCTAAAAAGGCAGGGTTGAAGTCTGTTACTGTTCATTCAATAGATGAAGAACTTAAGCCGGAACATATAGTTGGGCTAAAGGACAACAATCTATAAAGGAAAATAAAAATTATGCCTGAGCCTCAGGTTGATATATTGGAATTAAGAATAGAATCAGACGGAGAAAAATATTTATTTACAGCATAATATTCAGAAGACGGATATTTACTTACAAGATTTTCGACATCGTTAAAATATCATTTTAGTGCATTTAGACTAATGGTTTGGTTTTCTCTTTCAGGTTGTTTAATCGGTTTAATTTTGTAATTTTTTGCAAAATTAAACCGTTTTTATCATTATCCAGTATATTGGGATATGCGTACTAAGTATTCCATTTTACAGAATAAAGTTCTTTTACCCTTGTTTATATTTTGGAACTTCTTGCTGTTGCAAAACCTGACCTTCAGAATCAATACCGACAATAACTCGGAAACCATCGAAAGTGACTCGCTTAATCGCTTCTGTTCCTAATTCGGGATACATCACGAGTTCGGCTGCGGTAACTTTATCCGCATTAATTGCCGATGCTCCACCCACGCCTAATAAAGAAACTCCGCCATATTTTTTGCATAATTCTGCCACATAAGGTGCACGATCTCCTTTACCAATAAAGCCAAGCGCACCAAGTTGGAACATCATTTCTACAAAAGGATCCATTCGAGCCGCTGTGGTTGGACCGTTTGAGTTAAAGACTTCGCCTGGATGAGCAGGGCAAGGACCTGCATAATAAACCAATTGATCCGTCCAATCTAATGGAAAGGTTTCTCCTCGATCAAGAGTTTCGCGAATTAATTTATGTCCTGCATCACGGCAAGTGTAAACATCGCCTTTTAGGTAGAGAACATCGCCAACACGTAAACTTTTTACAAATGTTTTGGTTAAGGGTAATTTTACTTCGATGTGCATAATTCGTTCTCCTAAATGACTTCTGTTGCTTGACGTACTGCGTTACATTGGAAGTTAATGGCAATAGGTAAGGAAGTTATATGTACACCGTGATAATCAATATGTACATCTAATGCTGTTGCTTTACCGCCGTAGCCAATAGGTCCAATGCCTGTTTTATTGACTAACTCTAAACATTCTTCTTCTAATGTGGCATAGAATGGGGTTGAATTACGTTCACCAATAGGGCGTAATAAGGCTTTTTTTGCCATTAAGGCACAAACGTCCATCGTTCCGCCCACACCAATTCCGATGATATAAGGCGGGCAAGGGTTCCCACCAACACGCTCAACGGTTTCCAATAAGAAATTTTTTAAACCTTCTACGCCTTCACCTGGTAATAATACTTTGAATGCCCCCATATTTTCACTACCGCCCCCTTTAGGCATAACGGTAATGGTTACTTTATCTCCAGGTACAATTTCTGTGTGCAACATGGCTGGAGTATTATCATTGGTGTTTTCACGATTAAGTGGGTCGGCAACGACAGATTTGCGTAAATAACCATTGGTATAGCCTCTTGCTACCCCTTCATTTACCACAGTTTCAAGTGGACGACCTTGCCAGCAAACCTCTTGTCCAATTTCGATAAACACAACCGCAACGCCAGTATCATGACAGCTTGGGCGTTGATGTTGTTTGGCATATTCGGCATTGTGGATAATAATTTCAAGGGAATCGCGCCCGATAGGGGATATTTCGGTTTCTAATGCAGTTCGAAAGGCATTAACCACGTTATCATTTAATTCACAGCAAGCTTTAATACATAAACGTTCAATAACAGGGATTAAGTCTTCTGTATTTAATATTCTCATTGTTTTTTCCTTCTCGCTTTATTGGGACTGGTTTTTATCCTAATTAAATACAAATAAGCTGTGAAATACTTTATAATGATTATGCTATAAATATAATTTATAACTCTAATTTTTATTTATGAAAATATATGGAATTAAAACAGATTAAATACTTTATTAGCGTGGTAGAACAACGCAACTTTACACGAGCAGCGGAACTGAACTTTGTTTCTCAACCAAACATTACAATGGCTATCAAGAAGTTAGAAGAGGAACTTGGTGTGCCTTTATTGCAACGGGGATACAAGAATATTGTCCTTACCAAAGAAGGGGAACATTTCTATGCCAAAACTAAAGCGATTATACAAAAGCTAGATAATGTGGTGCAGGAAATAAGGGATAGCCAACAAACCACAGGCGTTGTGACAATCGGCATTCCTCCTATGATTGGAAAATATCTTTTTGACCCTTTACTAGAGCATTTTAGGAAAGCATACCCCCAATGGGAGCTTAATGTTGTCGTTGAAGGTTCGCTTGGCATTTATGAGCGATTGCTCAAAGGGGAATTAGATTTAGCTGTTTTAATTACCAACGACATTGCCAATCATTTAGAATCTGTGCATTTGTTTTCTTCGGAACATAAACTTTGTGTGCCAGTATCTCATGCTTTTGCAAAAAAGAAGGAAATCCCTTTTTCTGATTTACGCAATGAGTCTCTGATTATGATGAAATTAGATTCGGTCCATCGAAAAAATGTGATGCAACAATGTGAAAAATGCGGTTTTATGCCTAGGGTCGTCTTATCGTCCAATCATATTGAAAATAATATTAATTCTGTGGCAAATGGCATTGGGCTTTCGTTCATTTTAGATAAAATCCCTTTATCAAGACAAGATGTCAAATTAGTCTCAATGCGGCCTAAATTATCTGTAAATATTGGATTAGTTTGGTCTAAATCCCGTTATCTTTCCATAGCAAGTCGTGATTTGATCCAATTTATACAAGAGTATATTCGCATATAATCAGCTTATTACTTATTCGGTATTATGTAGCACTTTTTCGTTCATTATCCGGCTTGTAATATCTTGTTTTTGTAGCGTTGCAGTAACATCAAAACTGGTGAATTTCCCACCGCACTTTGAACGACGAACAAGAGTCACATCATCACAAAGATCTTTTCATTATCGTTTCTCCTATAAAAATGTTGTTATTGCAATATGCCTTTGTTTATTTGATAAGCAAACGGTTGCGTATTTAGAATAAAGATCGCAAAATTAGCTAAAGTGCGGTCGATTTTTAATCTGTTTTGAGTATAATGCACCGACTTTTGATCTTTATTTTACAAGGGCTATTTATGAGTTTGGACAACTTCAGTTTAAAACCTGTACCGCAAAGCGAACGTAAGGGCGCGATTGCGTTAACGTTTGTTATGTTGGGTTTAACGTTTTTCTCGGCAAGCATGTGGACCGGCGGTACGCTTGGTACATCTTTAGCTTACGATGATTTCTGGACAGCGGTTATTATTGGTAACTTAATGTTGGGTGTTTATACTTCTGCGTTAGGTTATATTGGTGCCAAAACGGGCTTAACGACTCATGTTTTAGCCCGTTATTCTTTTGGTATACGTGGTTCTTGGTTGCCATCATTATTGCTTGGTGGTACACAAGTAGGTTGGTTTGGTGTCGGTGTGGCAATGTTTGCCATTCCAGTCAATAAAGTCACAGGCATTGATACAAACTTATTAATCGGAGTCTCAGGCTTGTTGATGACGATCACTGTATTTTTCGGGATTTCAGCGCTCACAATTTTATCCACTATCGCTGTGCCGGCTATTGCAATTTTAGGTGGTTATTCCGTTTATTTAGCGGTAGGTGAAGCAGGTGGATTAGAGGCATTAAAAACCTTAATGCCAAAAGAACCAATGGAATTAGCCACCGCAATTACTTTAGTCGTTGGTTCCTTTGTGAGTGCGGGTTCATTAACCGCGGATTTCGTGCGCTTTGGTAAAAAAGCGAGACAAGCCATTGTCATTGCGATGATTGCTTTCTTCTTGGGTAATACGTTAATGTTCGTGTTTGGTGCGGCGGGTGCGGCAGTAAAAGGAATGGCGGATATTTCTGATGTGATGGTGGCACAAGGCTTAATTCTTCCTGCGATTATCGTCTTGGGCTTAAATATTTGGACAACCAATGATAATGCACTTTATGCTTCAGGTTTAGGTTTTGCAAACATCACGGGCATCAGTAGCCGCAAATTATCAGTACTGAATGGGATTATTGGTACAGTTTGTGCTTTATGGTTATATAATCATTTTGTGGGTTGGTTAACTTTCTTATCAGCAGCAATTCCACCGATTGGTGGTGTGATCATTGCGGATTATTTGTTACGTATGAAATCTTATGCTGATTTTGATAATGCACATTTTGTAAATATTAACTGGGCAGCAATTGTAGCAGTAGCGGTAGGCGTAATTTGTGGTCAATTCATTCCTGGAATTATTCCTGTCAATGCGATTGTGGGTGGTGCAGTGGCATATTTAATTTTAAATCCATTATTGCGACTGTTACGTAAATAAGGAGTAAAAATGTTAATTAAAAATACTCATTTGGCAAATCGTGAAGGTTTATGGCAGATCTTAATTGAGAACGGAAAAATTACTAAAATTGTTTCTAACGATGAAAAATTAGATTTTTCGGGCAAAATTTTAGATGCAGAAAATGGCATTGTGTATCCGCCATTTGTCGAACCGCATATCCATTTAGATGCGACACAGACTGCAGGTCAGCCAAATTGGAATCAATCCGGCACCTTGTTTGAAGGTATTGAACGTTGGGCTGAACGTAAAGAAATGCTGAATCACGAAGATGTAAAAAATCGAGCATGGAAAACATTGAAATGGCAAATTGCTAATGGTATTCAATATGTGCGTACCCACGTAGATGTTTCTGATCCAACTTTGACCGCACTTAAAGCCATGCTTGAAGTGAAAAAAGAAGTATCGCCTTGGATAGATTTGCAAATTGTCGCTTTTCCACAAGAAGGCATTTTATCTTACCCTAATGGTGAAGCATTGCTTGATAAAGCGATGGAAATGGGGGCAGATGTTGTTGGAGGTATTCCTCATTTTGAATTCACCCGTGAATATGGCGTAGAGTCAATGCATATTGCTTTTAAAATTGCACGCAAATATGGTAAACAAATGGATATTCATTGTGATGAAATTGACGATGAACAGTCGCGTTTTGTGGAAACTGTGGCCGCGTTAGCGTTGAAATACGAAATGGGTGAGCAAGTAACCGCAAGCCATACTACAGCAATGCATTCATATAATGGTGCTTATGCCTCACGTTTATTTCGCTTATTAAAAATGTCAAAAATCAATTTTGTGGCAAACCCATTGGTCAATATTCATTTGCAAGGTCGTTTTGATACCTATCCAAAACGCCGTGGAATTACCCTTGTGAAAGAAATGCTAAAAGCCAATATTAACGTATGTTTTGGTCACGATGATGTGTTTGACCCATGGTATCCACTTGGCACAGCAAATATGTTGCAAGTGCTACATATGGGGTTACATGTATGTCAATTAATGGGCTACGGTCAAATTAATGATGGCTTAAAGTTAATTACAGAAAATAGCGCAAAAACACTAGGCTTAAAAGATTATGGCGTGCAAGAGGGGAATTCCGCAAATTTGGTGATTTTACCTGCTGAAAATGGATTTGATGCGGTGCGTCGCCAAGTACCAACCCGTTATTCAATTCGCCACGGTAATATTATTGCAGAAACTAAACCGGCACAAACGCAGATTAATTTAACCAATGTAGAAACGGTGAATTATCGTCAATAATTGTAGCAAAGTGCGGTCAAAAATTTGTTATTTTTTCACCGCACTTTTTCTTCAAATCAGGAAATTATTTCGTTTCTACCCATTTCCCGTCAATATAATTCACGATCCATTTAGTCGCTTTGCCATTTTTTTCCGAAGTTACATATTGATGTTTTTCTTTACGACTGAAACGAATAATGGCTTCGTTGCCTTCCGGATCAAATTGTGGAGCATCCGCAAGATAGCGCAATTTTTCCGGCAAACGATCGCGATATTGTGCCAACTCTGCCACTTTTGCCGCCCGCGTTTCACGCGATTTCGGGAAATTATGCGCTGACATAAACACCCCGCTCGCACCATCACGTAACACAAAATAGGCATCCGATTTTTCACATTTTAATTCTGGAAAATGTACCGGTTCTTCTTTTGGTGGCGCGACTTCCCCATTTTTCAAAATTTTACGGGTATTATCACATTGCGTACACGCCATATATTTACCGAAACGCCCGAGTTTTAAATGCATATCCGCACCGCATTTGTCACATTCCACTACCGGTCCATCATAGCCTTTAATTTTATATTCACCCTGTTCCACCACATATCCATCACAATTCGGATTATTCCCACAAATATGCAGTTTGCGATGAGCATCAATCAAATAGCTATCCATGGCGGTATTACATTTCGGACAGCGTTTACGCTCCATTAACGCCTTGGTTTCAGAAGATTCATCCAATACGTTCAACAATTCTGCTTCCGGAATTAAATTTATCGTCGTTTTGCACCGCTCTTTTGGCGGCAACACATAACCGGAACAGCCTAAAAAGACACCGGTACTGGCAGTACGAATTGCCATTGGGCGCGAACACGTCGGACATTGAATATCAGTCAATACCAAACTATTTGGTTTCATCCCACCTTCCAACTCATCCAATTCCGCTTTGCTCAAGCGTTGGGAAAAATCGCTAAAGAATTGATTTAATTCTGTTTTCCAATCTTTTTCGCCATTCGCAATTTGGTCTAAAATATCTTCCATATTAGCGGTAAAATCGTAGCTCATCAAATCCGCAAAGGATTGATTTAAACGGTCGGTAACAATTTCGCCCATTTTTTCCGCATAAAAACGACGATTTTCTACGCGTACATAACCGCGCTCTTGGATGGTCGAAATAATTGCAGCATAAGTGGACGGACGCCCAATACCACGCTTTTCTAGTTCTTTTACTAACGCGGCTTCCGTAAAGCGAGCCGGCGGTTTGGTAAAATGTTGTTGTGGATCAACCTTATCCAAAACTAATTTTTCGCCTAATTGCACTGCCGGTAATTCTTGATCTTCCGGATTTTTACTGGATTGTGGTAAGACTTTCGTCCAACCGTCAAAACGTAAAATTCGCCCTTTCGCTTTCAATTCATATTCGCCAGCATTCACTGTTAACGTTGTGCTGTCATATTGCGCTGCCGGCATTTGACATGCCACAAATTGACGCCAAATCAAATCATACAAGCGTACCGCATCTTTTTCCATTCCGCTCAACGCGCCCGCACTTAAGCTCACATCTGACGGACGAATAGCTTCGTGCGCTTCTTGCGCATTGGCTTTGCTAGAATAAAAATTCGGCTTTTCCGGCAAATAGGCTTGACCATATTGTTGATCAATATAATTACGCACCATATTTAGCGCATCTTGGCTTAAGTTAGTGCTGTCTGTACGCATATAAGTGATATAACCGGCTTCATACAAACGCTGCGCTAACATCATGGTTTTTTTCACGCCAAAGCCCAAGCGCGTACTGGCGCTTTGTTGCAATGTGGACGTGATAAAAGGCGCACGTGGTTTCGAGCTAGTCGGTTTTGTTTCTAAATCAGATACAACATAATCGGATTTTTGCAAAAAATCCACCGCACTTTGCGCTTGTTGCGCAGTTTTTGGATCGAATTTTTTACCGCCAAACTGCGTTACTTCCAAGTGAATTGCTGCTTTTTTCGCGTTTTTTACCGCGACATCCACCAGCCAAAATTCTTCCGGTTTAAAGGCTTTAATTTCGCGCTCACGCTCCACTAATAATTTCACCGCCACCGATTGAACTCGCCCGGCAGATAAGCCCCGCGCTACTTTTTTCCAAAGCAAAGGTGAAACCATAAATCCCACCACGCGATCTAAAAAACGACGCGTTTGCTGCGCATTTACCCGATCAATATTTAAATGTTCAGGTTTTTCAAAGGCTTGCTTAATCGCATTTTTGGTAATTTCATTAAACACCACACGACTAAAACGCGACTCCTCGCCGCCAATCACTTCACGCAAATGCCAAGCGATTGCCTCTCCCTCTCTATCCAAGTCGGTCGCGAGATAAATATGATCTGCTTTTTTTGCCAAAGACTTCAGCTCAGCGACCACTTTTTCTTTGCCCGGTAAAATTTGATAATTGGCGTCCCAATTGTGATAAGGATCAATCCCCATGCGTTTTACCAACGCCGCACGCTCCTTTTCCGTTTTCATTGCCTGCTTTTGTTCTGCGGTCAATCCTTTGCTTGAGACCGGTTTAGCTTTTTCCGTGGTCACACTGCCAGTCGGCAAATCGCGAATATGTCCAACACTGGATTTCACCACGTAATTACTGCCTAAATATTTATTAATGGTCTTTGCTTTCGCAGGAGATTCCACAATAACTAGGGATTTACTCATTTTTTATTTACCTAATCTATTTTCTTTTTGTAAAATTGCCGATATATTGCTAACTATCTGTTGATAGGTCAACCATTTTTTTTAATAAGGATGCATAAATGGACAAACTGAATGCAATTTCTGTGTTTTGTCGCGTGATTGAAACACAAAGTTTTACGCAAGCGGCAGCACAACAAAATATATCCGTTGCGATGGCAAGTAAGCTCGTTTCTCAACTGGAGGAACAATTGAAAACGCGCTTATTGCAACGAACCACCCGCAAAATTGTCGCCACCGAAGCCGGTATGATCTATTACCAACGCTGTCAACCGATTTTAAACGAACTGGAAGATGCCGAATCCAGTATTACCAACCTCGCCACCACGCTGCAAGGCAACCTTAGTGTTTCCATCCCTCGCGATTTCGGTTTACGTTTTATTGCGCCGAATTTAATTGATTTTATTAAACAAAATCCCAATCTGCACTTAGATATTGAGTTTAACGACCGCGTAGTGGATTTAGTCGCGGAAGGCATCGATTTAGCCTTACGTATCGGTCAATTACAAGACAGCTCTTTAGTCGCAAAAAAAATCGGTACCACAACTAAACACGTGGTTGCCTCGCCGGAATACATCAAAAAACACGGACAACCTAAAACACCAGATGAATTAAAAAACTTCGATTGTTTGCTATATAAAAAATCCAACCAAATTCATTGGGAATTTAAAAAACAAAATAAAATCTACAACGTCAAACCGGATTCCAAATTGGTTTGTAATAACGGATTAACCTTAGTTGAAATGACAAAATCTGGTCTGGGCATTATCAACACTCCGCGCTTTTTTATCGAGGAAGAACTGCAATCCGGTGAATTAGTGGAGCTTTTCCCGGATTATCAACAACAGGATATGAATTTATATTTAGTCTATCCACACCGCCGTCATTTGACCTCAAAAGTGAAAGCCTTTATTGAATTCATCCAAGGTCTTAACCTATATACGAAAAAATAAGTCTGAACTTGCTGACTGTATGACTAACTGCAAAGGTGGGCATCTTCGTCCACTTTTCCCGCTACAGATCGACATACTCCCAAATGGACTGACAATCTGCCGGAAGCTGTAACGATTTACCTAATTCCACCCAACCACAAGGATAATGAAAATCCGACCCTACAGAAGCCAGCAATCCATATTCTTTCGCCCAACGCGCCAGCAATAAACGCTGATCTTTCGTTTGACCGCAACCGGCAACTTCAATTGCATCTCCGCCCCATTGTTTAAACGATGCAATCAATTGCTTAATCCATTTTGTCGTCAACGTATAACGCAACGGATGCGCCAATATCGCAACACCACCGGCTTGATGAATAATCTCAATGGCGGTCGGAATATCCACCCAATTGGCTTTAACATACGCTGATTTACCCTGTGATAAATATTTTTTAAACGCTTGATTTTCGCTACTGACTTTACCAATTTGTACGAGATAACGAGCATAATGCGCACGAGTTACTTCACCACCTGCCAATTTTTGGGTTTCTTCAAAAGCATTCGGCACACCCACTTTTTCCAATTTTTGCCCAATTTCGACCGCTCTTTGATGGCGAAGTTCCGCTTGGCGAGTTAAAAGTGCGGTCATTTTTTCGTGCGTTTCATCAAATCCTAAACCAACCACATGAATCGCACGATTTTCCCAAGCAGTAGAAATCTCCACCCCATTGATCAACTGAATGCCTAACTTTTCAGCTTGTAATCGCGCTTCTGTCAAGCCATTCACCGTATCGTGATCGGTTAATGCCAACACATTGACCCCTTGCTCCGCTGCACGTGAAACCACCTCTGTCGGCGATAAAAAACCGTCTGATGCCGAACTATGGCAATGTAAATCATAAATTTTATTCATCTTTAATCCGTCAATTATCTTCATGGCATCAATGTAGTATAAAAAGGAAAAGCCTGTCAAACCATAATCATCAGAATCCCATTTTGCAAAATTGTTTTAAGCCAGTAAAATAGAGGTTAATCACCATAAACAAGGATATAGAATGAAAAAGCAACTCACCTTTTATTTTGTCCGTCATGGACGCACTGTTTGGAATCAACAAGGACTAATGCAAGGTTCCGGCGATTCTCCGCTGGTTGAAGAAGGCATTATCGGCGCTAAAATGACGGGAAAAGCCTTACAAAACGTTCCTTTTGTCGCCGCCTACTCCAGTTTATTACAGCGCACCATCGACACGACAAAGTATATTTTAGGTGATCGTCCTATTCCTTTTTTTCATCACCAAGGCTTTAATGAACATTATTTTGGCAGTTGGGAAGGAAAACAAATTGATACAATTCGTGATACGCAAGAATTTCAACAAATGCTCACCGATCCGGCAAATTATAAAGCCTTAAGCAATCAAGGGGAAACTTACGAACAATTAGGCAAACGCGCCTTGGCGGCACTCAATGACATTATCCAAGTGCATCAATCAGGGAATATTTTAGTTGTTTCCCATGGGCATACCTTACGCCTACTTATTGCCTTACTTAATGGTGCCACGTGGCAAAACCACCGCGATGCCAACCGCAGCCAAAGCCTGTTTAATACATCCATTAGCATTGTGCATTATCAGCAAGAACAGGAAACACAACCGGGAAAATTTGTGGTCGAAAAAATCAATTCCATCACCCATTTACCCACTCGTTAATAACGAATTAAGAAAATTCAGGCATAAAAAGTGCGGTCAAAATCACCGCACTTTTCCTATTTAGCCTTAATGCTTGAAATTAACCGAAAATTTGCGTTAAATGCACTTTGTAATCAGCAACAAATTTCGGTACATCCGGCGATTTAATAACGTCATTACAAATAAAGGTTGGCAAGGCTTCTGTAATACCGATAAATTCATTTGCTTTATGAAAATGCAAATAAACGCCATCAACGCCCTGTCCTTTAAAGAATTCATTTGGATCAGTGAAGGCTTCAAGCGGTGCATTCCAAGTTAAAGAAAGCATATGTTTTCTACCCTGTAACAAACCGCCAGTACCATAATTTTTAGTTGGGTTAATACGATGACGACCGTCACTTTCATATAATTTGCCATGCCCTGCGGTAAACACTTCATCAATGTATTTTTTTACCGTCCAAGGTTCCCCCATCCACCAACCTGGCATTTGCCAAATCACCACATCCATCCACAAAAATTTTTCTATTTCTTGCGCCACATCGTACCCATTTTCGATCACGGTTTCTTGTACCTGATGTCCAAGTTGTTGCAAGGTTTCATAAGCGGTTTGGTGCAAAGTATGATTGAGTTGTCCTTTGGAATGACCAAAATTTTTTCCACCATCTAATAATAAAATATTCATATTTTCTCCATGTTAAATTCGATACTGCTTTCGCTGCGATTATTTTACCACGCTTTCCTAAAATGAGAGTATTTACCGAACGTCAAAAGTCTTTTTCATGATGACATCAAGACAAAGTACGCTCTCTTGGTTTATGATAAAACCGTTCTATATTATTGATATTAAAACTATTACACATTCCATACAAAAAGGAATGGCAAGAAGGAGATGATTTATGACAATCAGAAAATTTACCACGATTTATCCGGCAAATAAAAATATTGATGATGGTGATATGTTATTGTGGCGGGCATTGCCGCTTTTCCAACGCAAATCCCTTGGTCCTTTTGTGTTCATTGATCATTATCAGCATCAAAGTAATCGCGGTATCGGCGATCGCCCACATCCGCACGCTGGCATTGAGGTGATCAGTTATATTTTACAAGGTAGCGTTGAGCACCGTGACAGTTTCGGTTTTCGCGATAAATTAAACGCCGGCGATGCTCAATGGATTTGTGCCGGTCGCGGCATTATTCATGCCGAACAACCGTTAGGTGGTCGCCATGGCCTACAGCTTTGGACCAGTCTACCACCGAGTAAAAAAATGTTGGAACCACATTATCGTTCCTTCCATCAGGCAGAAATTCCATTATTAGAAAAAAATGGCGCTCAAATTCGTGTAGTGACTGGAACCGTAGATAATATAACCGGTCCAATGGAAACCATCAGCCATACCGTTATGGCCTATGTCAAATTGCCAGCAGATACAACGCTTAAGTTAGCAATTGATGCAGAGGAATTGGGTATTTATGTCACCAAAGGGAAACTGCCGATCAATGCAAATTATTTGCTAGGTTCGGAAGGATTGGCAATTTTAAGCGAGGGTGACGAAATAGAAGTTCATTCCGGCAATGATGCAGTTGAATTTGCCATTTTAGGTGGCGAAAAAGCGGAAGGTCCAATTTTATTCGACGGTCCGTTTGTGATGGATACGCAAGAACGCTTAATCCAAGCCTATCGTGATTACCACAGCGGTAAAATGGGAATCTTAGAATAATCCAAAACCTCGCCAAAAATGACCGCACTTTTCTGCCTTTTAGTAAACTGCCTCAGCGCCTCTTATTGAGGCGCTTTTTTCTGTGAATTTTTATTTCCATTCGTTGTAAAAAACAGTACTATTATTCCATTCTCTTTTTTAGGTAACAAGAATGGAAATTGCCTTTTTACTCGGAACAAAAATTGTTGAATTAACATTGGCGGTATTAATGGGCTATGCATTGGTGAAAAGCAAAGCCTTAACCTCAAAAGACAGCTATCCGCTTTCGGTGATCGGGTTATATATTATCAGCCCGGCGGTGATGATTAACGCCTTTCAAATTGACTACACGCCGGAAATTCTACAAGGATTACTGCTCTCCCTCGGCATGGCGGTCTTTTTGCACGCTTTATTGATTTTTTTAGGCTGGATATTAAAGAATTTGCTTAAACTCGATCCCCTTGAGCAAACCGCGTCAATTTATTCCAATTCCGGCAATTTGATTATTCCTATCGTTGCTTCCTTATTTGGTGAAGAATGGGTGATTTATGCCAGCTGTTTTATCGTGGTGCAAACCTTTTTATTTTGGACCCACTGTCGCATTTTATTGTGCGGAAAATCCAATTTAAGCCTCAAAAATATTTTCACCAACGTCAATATTCTATCCATTATCATCGGTGTCGGTCTCTTTGCCTTTAATCTCAAATTACCCCCTGTCATCACCGGCACTTTATCCTCTGTCGGTCAAATGATCGGACCAAACGCGATGATTATTGCTGGAATGTTGATTGCAGCAATTCCGTTAAAAACCATTATTTCCTCCAAACGGATCTATTTAGTCAGCTTTTTGCGTTTAATTTTCATCCCGCTGTGTTTACTTGTGGTCATAAAACTTATCGGCTTTGAAACTTGGGTCACCAACGGAAAAACCATTGCCATGATAAGTTTTCTCGCCACCATTAGCCCAGCCGCAGCTACCGTCACCCAAATGGCATTAATTTTTAATCAAAATGCCAATAAAGCCAGTGCGATTTATGGCGTCACCACTTTGCTTTGCGTGATCACTATGCCGCTTATTATCGGCTTGTTTTTGTGGTGGTAATTAAATCCAACCTATTTGTTTTAAAATAATTAAACCAAATGCGGAACTGAACATGGAGCCAAACGTGGTGAGTCCGATAATATTGGCAACTGTCACCGCGTTACCGCCCATGCCACGTACCATGGCGTAAGTGGCAGTCGCCATAGGGGTGGCATTGACCAAAAAGATAATCCCTAAACCCATTTCGCTTAATCCGAATAATTTACCTATCCCCACCATAAAAATCGGCGCCACAATTACCCGTCCTAAACTCGCCCACAAAGAAACATCAGAGGTTTTAAACAGAGTTTTAAAATCAATACTGGCACCGGCACAAATCAAAGCGAGCGGCAAGGTAATATTTGCCAAATAATTGCCGGCAGTCATCAACGGCTTCGGTAAGCTAATTTGCAAATTTACTGCCAATAAACCAAGTATAATACTGATTACTAAGGGATTTTTCACTAAATTAGTCAACATCTTACTCACGCTGACCTTACCATCGGATAGAGATCGGCTGATCGTAATCACCGCCAAAATATTAAATAACAATACCGCGACCGCGCTGTAAATCGAAGCCGGCGCCAATGCCGGATCGCCATAGGCATTAAAACAAAAAGCGAGTCCCAAAATACCCGCGTTACTGCGATAAATCCCCTGTACGAAAGTACCGCGTTCTTTTTTATCTTTTACCCATTTTGCCGCCACTAATTCCGCTAACGTAAATAACAATAACGTCCCGACAATACAAGCAGACAGCAGGCGAAATTGATCTTCAATATGCTCAATGGGATTTTGGTAAATATTAAAAAAGAGTAAGGTTGGTAACGTAATATTAAAAATAAGTTTCGTCGCTTGCTCACTAAATTTATCGTCAATCACTTTTCTGCGACGCAAAAAAATACCGATTAGCAACATCAATAATATGGGGGAAATCACACTGGCAGAAAATAACAGTGAGGAAAGAAATTCATTAGATTGCATAGCTTATCTCGTTTTTCAAAATAAAAGTGCGGTGTTTTTTTAGAAAGTTTTGCTATATTGTTATCATTACTTTATGGCAAAAACTTATAAAAAAACTACCGCACTTTTAGGGAGAAAATCAAGTAACTTTTTTAATTAAAGGGCTTAATTTTCCAAATTTTCTCTGCGTACTCTTTGATCGTGCGATCGGATGAGAAGAAACTCATATTCACAATATTTTGAATAGCACTTTCCACCCAAGCTGCTTGATTACGATATTTCTCATCCACTAATTTTTGCGCATCCACATAGCTGCGGAAATCCGCAAAGGCTTGATAATAATCCGTGTAACGCAACCCATTGAGTAAATCTTGATAGCGGTTTGGATCTTGCGGAGAAAAACGTCCTGACGCGATTTGATCGATAACCATACGCAAACTTTCGTCATTTTGGTAAATATCAAATGGCGTATAACCGTTACGACGTAACGTTTCCACTTCTTCTACTTTGTGACCGAAAATAAAGATATGATCTTCACCAACATTTTGCAAAATTTCAACATTCGCCCCATCCAAGGTTCCCAAGGTTAAAGCACCGTTTAAAGCAAATTTCATATTGCTGGTACCGGAAGCCTCTGTACCGGCTAAAGAAATTTGCTCGGAAATATCTGCTGCCGGAATAATTAATTGCGCCAGGCTTACGCTGTAGTTTGGAATAAAGACCACTTTTAAGCGACCGTGCAAGCGTCCGTCATTATTGATCACTTGCGCGACATCATTGATTAAATTAATCGTTTGTTTTGCCGCATAATAGGCTGACGCTGCTTTGCCCGCTAAGATAAACACCCGTGGCGTCCAATCTTTTTCCGGATGTGCCAACATTTCGTTGTAACGACTGATAATATGCAATACGTTCAAAATCTGACGTTTATATTCGTGAATCCGTTTTACTTGCACGTCAAACAAGGCGTTTGGATCAATGTCAATGCCCAATTCTTGTTTCACATAGTGTGCCAATTTGACTTTATTGGCATATTTGATCTTCGGAATTTCCGCTTTGAATGCAGGCTCGTGAATGTGCGCTTTCAATTCTTCAATAAGACTTAAATCTCTGCGCCATTCTTTGCCAATATAACGATCAAATAAAGCAGATAAATCTGGATTTGCTACTGCAATCCAGCGACGTGGTGTAATTCCGTTGGTCACATTGGTGAAACGTTCCGGATAAATGCGGGCAAAATCAGCAAAGGTAGAGCTGACCATTAAATCAGAGTGAATTGCCGCCACCCCGTTAACTTTATGCGAACCGACCACTGATAGCCATCCCATACGGACTTTGCGATTATCTCCTTCTTCAATGAGGGAAACACGACGAACGAAATCTTCATCTTGTGTCACATAGGTTCTGACGTATTCCAAGAAATAATCGTTAATCTCAAAGATAATTTGCAAATGGCGTGGTAATACTTTTGCCATCATTTCCACAGGCCAAGTTTCCAACGCTTCTGACATTAAAGTGTGGCAAGTATAAGAGAAAACCTCGCGGCTAATTTCCCATGCTTCCTCCCATTGCAAGCCCTCTTGATCCACTAAAATATGCATCAATTCTGGAATCGCTAACGCCGGGTGGGTATCATTTAAATGGATCGCCACTTTTTCAGCTAAATTTCTCACACTACCATTAGCACGTTTATGGCGTTTAATAATATCTTGTAATGATGCCGACACTAAAAAGTATTCTTGGCAAAGACGCAATTCGCGACCCGCCCAAGTAGAATCATCCGGATATAATACGCGAGAAACGTTTTCAGATTGCGTACGTCTTTCAATAGCTTTGAAATAATCCCCTTTATTAAAAGACGCTAAGTTAAAGGAATCACCCGCATAAGCGCTCCATAAACGCAATGTAGAGGAGGCATTGTTGGCATACCCTGGAATCATTTGGTCATATGCAAGTGCAGCAATTTCTTCCGAATGCGCCCAAATACAACGTTTTCCTTCAAAATGAATATGTCCGCCGAAACGAATAACATAACGTTTTGAAGGACGTAAAAATTCCCAAGCGACGCCTTTTTCCAACCAAGCATCCGGTTTTTCCACTTGGCGACCATCTTCGATATGTTGTTGGAACATTCCGTATTCATAACGGATACCATAACCAATCGCTGGAATATTTAAAGTCGCAATGGAATCCATAAAACAAGCAGCCAAGCGACCTAATCCGCCATTGCCCAAACCGGGGTCGACTTCTTTTTCTAAAATATCTTCTAAATCGACATTTAATTCGTTTAATGCTTCTTTTGCTAGGTCATAAACCCCTTCCGCAATTAAGGCATTGGATAAGGTTCTACCGATTAAAAACTCCATAGAAAGATAATACACGCGACGACTATTTGCCTCACGATAATCATTGGCGGTAGAAATCCATCCTTCGGTTACTAAATCACGTACTGCAAATAAAGTAGCATTTAACCAATCTCGTTGACTGGCTTCCTCAGGTGAACGTCCAATTGAAAAAATTAATTTATAAACAATCGCCTTTTTCAAAGATTCCGTATTTTGCTGCGGACGATTGTACAAAAATGGAGAATGTAAATTTTCCATTGTCATAATATGTAAGCTCCTCAATAAAAAAAACGAGTGAATTTTATGCATTTAGAATAAAATTACAACTCTTTTTCATGGTATTTTGTATTAAATATTTTTTACACAAAAAAAGGAATGCATAATTAAACCTAATCTAATTATTCCATTCCTTTGATAAATCAATTAAGCGAACAGAATGCGCTGATACAAAGCTCGATATTGTTCGGCGGAAATTTTCCAACTAAAATCTTGTGCCATTGCCACCGCTTGTACTTCACCCCACTGCGCTTGTTTTTGCCATAATTCAAATGCACAACCTATAGCATATAACATACCGCCGCGATCTGCATCATTAAATACAAAGCCGGTCGCTTTATGCGCTGCCATATTTTCTTGCGTACAATGCACTACGGTATCCGCTAACCCGCCGGTTAAACGCACTAATGGCAAGGTACCGTATTTCAAACCATAAAGCTGAGTTAATCCGCAAGGCTCAAAACGACTTGGTACTAAAATCACATCACCACCGGCAATAATTAAATGTGATAAGACTTCATCATAACCGATTTTTACTGCTACATTATGTGGATAACGATCCATTAAATACAGCAACCCTTGTTCCAAATGCTGCGCCCCCGATCCAAGCACCACTAATTGCCCACCGTGATTGACAATTTCTTCTGCACTTTCAATCAGTAAATCCACACCTTTTTGTTCGGTTAAGCGAGTCACCATCACAAATAATAGCGCATCCGGCTGTTGTGGTAATTGAAAATATGCTTGCAATTTGGCTTTATTTTTAGCTTTTCCACTAAGGTTATCTACTTGATAATGATCTTCGAGATACGGATCTTGATTTGGACTCCAAATTTTCGCATCAACTCCATTTAAAATCCCAACCAATCTGCCTTGCCATTGCAAGGTATTCAACAAACCTTGTAAACCGTAAGAAAATTCCGGTGTCGTAATTTCTTTGGCATAAGTCGGGCTGACCGCTGTAGAAACATCAGAATAATAAAGCCCGGCTTTCAGATAAGACATTTCACCATAAAACTCCAAGCCTTCCACATGATACATATGGCTTGGTAAACCAATTTCAAATAAATGATAAGGGGAGAATTTACCCTGATACGCTAAATTATGGATAGTAAATACCGATTTTGCCGGTCGTCCTTTATTGGCTAAATAAGCGCTGGTTAAGCCGGCGTGCCAATCATGGGAATGCACGACTTGCGCTTGCCACCAAAAATCTAAACCCGTCGCTAATTCCGCACCAACCCAAGCCAATAATGCAAAGCGTTTATAATTATCCGTATAATCGTTATACCACATATCATGATAAGGATTACCTTCCCGCCAATATAAATGCGGCGCATCAATCAGATAAATTCCTACTCCGTTATATTCCCCATAACGCAATACTACATGACCCGCAAAATTATCAAATTCCGCGACGACAACCGTATTCGCAATGCCATTGAGCATTGCCGGATAACCGGGAACCACAACTCGAGCATCAATACCGATTTCTTTTTGTGCAAAAGGCAACGCCCCCATCACATCGGCTAATCCACCAGTTTTTAATAAAGGATATAATTCTGAACAAACGTGTAACACTCTCATTAAATTTTATTCCTTAACCTAATACTGACGGTGCTATCCGCACCGTCTTATCCTATTAATCCAAATGATCTTCTGATTCTACTTGCTCACCATTGAGCTTTTTAAGCATGCTTGGCGTGACTAACACAACCCGTCCGGTACTACTTACGCGGAAACGCTTACGATCTTCCTCAATATCGACCCCTATTTTCATTCCGTCTGGAATAACCGAATGGCGATCAACAATACAATTTTTTAATACACAGTTTTTACCGATTTTTACTTGCGGTAAAATGACCGAATGTTCCACCGTAGAATCTTCGTTAACAATAACACGATCAAATAACACAGAATAGCTGATCGACGCATCAGTAATCACACAGCCACCTGCTATCAAGGAATTATCCACCGCACCAATATTTGATTTTCGATAAAAAAACTTAGATGGATAAGCCTGTACCGGATTACCGCGAATTGGCCAGCGTTGATCATAAATATCCAATTGCGGATTTTCCGAGACTAAATCAATATTAGATTGCCAAAAACTATCCAAGGTTCCCACATCACGCCAATAGATTTCTCCCTCGGTATTACGCCCCATACAAGAACGACTAAACGGATGGGCATATAATACGCCTTCTTCCAAGCATTTCGGTAACACATCCTTACCAAAGTCATGGGAAGTATAAGGTGTATTGACTTCACGTTCCAACACTTTATACAAATATGCCGCATCGAATACATAAATTCCCATAGAAGCTAATGAGGTATCCGGCTTGCCGACCATCGCAGGTGGATCTTTCGGTTTTTCCACAAAGGCTTTGACTTTCAAGTTTTCATCCACTGCCATCACACCAAACTCTTTCGCCTCTTTACGTGGCACCTCAATACAGCCCACAGTACATTTCGCTCCGCTTGAGACATGATCCAATAGCATTTGGCTATAATCTTGTTTATAAATATGGTCACCGGCTAAAATCAAGATATATTTCGGACGATAATGATCACGGATAATTGCCATATTTTGATATACCGCATCGGCAGTACCACGATACCATGTAGAATCATCAATTTGTTGACGCGCCGGCAACATATCAATGAACTCGCCACGTTCTTGCGGTAAAAAAGACCATCCGTTTTGCAAATGACGCAATAAGGAATGCGCTGCATATTGTGTTACTACCCCAATACGATTTAACCCGGAATTAATACAGTTAGACAACGCAAAATCAATAATGCGACGGTTACCGCCGAAATATAACGCCGGTTTAGCGCGTTTATCGGTTAATTCATGTAAGCGCGAACCGCGACCACCGGCTAAGATAAGCACCAATGTTTCCTTGACTAATTCATATTTACTAGGTAATTGAGAAATACTACTTTTCATAGCGAACTCCATTTTTCCAATTATTTCAACCCAAAGTGCGGTTGAATTTAAGCCACTTTTCGCAACACACTAAATGCCAACAAATCAACACTATATTGATTTTCATTTAGGTGTACACCATCTATTGTTTCCCATTGCCCATCAGGCAAGAAAAAAGTTTGTAAGCTTGCTTTAGCATTAATCAAAAATAACCACTGATTATCCAACACTATCTGCATTGCTTTTAAATCGGGATTTTGCCACTGCGCCACCGTCATTGGCAGCCCTTGCGTATCCAACCATTGTACATTTTCTGCAGTCCACCATTGATCACGAGATAAACTGCATATTTTTTTACGCAAGGCAATCGTTTGCTTGACAACCTCAAATAATGCTTGGTCAAATTCATCCCATTTCAACCAAGCCATTTCATTATCCTGACAATAGGCATTATTATTGCCCCATTGCGTATTACCAAATTCGTCTCCAGCCAGTAACATGGGCGTACCATTTGCCAACAACAAGCTGCGTAATAACGCTATTCTACTAAAAAAACGACCGCACTTTACTTGCTCGGAAAGCCCATCTGTACCTTCAATGCCGTGGTTATAACTGTAATTTTCATTTCTGCCATCGCGATTTTCTTCCCCATTCGCCCAGTTATGCTTTTCGTTATAACTTACCGCATCATGTAACGTAAAACCGTCATGGGCAGTAATAAAATTAACCGAATGATGCGGCTTACGACTATCCCGTTGATAAAGATCGCTGGAGCCGGCAAAGCGTTCGGCAAAGGCGCCTAACTCGCCACTTTGCCACAACCAGAAACGCGAAATATCATCTCTAAATCGATCATTCCACTCGGCAAAATAATCTGGGAAATTCCCCACTTGATAGCCATATTCACCAATATCCCAAGGCTCTGCAATAAATTTACGCCCTTGCAAACGCGGCTCAGTGGCAATGTCGTGGAACAATTGCGCCTGCACGTGATAATTCGGTGTTTCACGCCCTAAAACGGTGGCTAAATCAAAGCGGAATCCGTCCACATGGCATTCTTCCACCCAATAGCACAAACAATCCAACACCCATTTTCGGCTCATCGGCTGCGATAAATTCAGCATATTGCCGCATCCCGTCCAGTTCAAATAACGCCCTTGCGCGTCTTTCCAATAGTAATAATCATCGTCGATTCCGCGTTGGCTAAACGTCGGATACCCTTGTTCCGATTCGGCAGTATGATTAAATACCACATCTAAAATCACTTCAATTCCCGCCTGATGCAAGGCTTTGACCATGGTTTTAAATTCATTCAAAGGTGAACTGCCTGCTTTTCCCGACCAATATTTAGGTTCCACCGCAAACATCGCCAACGGGTTATAACCCCAATAATTTTGCAGTTGTTTTTGCTGCAAATGCGGTTCATCAACAAAATAATTTATCGGCAACAACTCTACCGTAGTAATACCTAAATTTTGTAAATAGGCAATAGACGTCGGATGAGCTAATCCCGCATAAGTACCGCGAATCTCTTTTGGTAACGTAGTTTGTAATTGGCTAAAGCCTTTAACATGCAGCTCATAAATAATCGTATTCGCCCACGAAACATCAGGAAATCGATCCGCTTCCCAATCAAAATCCGCTATCTCAATTTTCGCTTTAGGTGCTACTGCCGCATTATCACGCCAATCGCTCAATTCAAACCAAGCTTGTTTTTCCGCGCTACTTAAATCCGGTTTTCCTTCTACAACTTTAGCATAAGGATCAAGCAATAATTTTTGTGGATTAAACCAAGGATCTTCACCATATACCCGATAACCGTAACGCGTTCCTTGCGCAATATCCGATAACCAAATATGCCAAATATCCTCGGTTTTCTGCGTTAACTCAAAACGAGTTTCCCGCTCATATTCATCAAACAAGCAAAGCTCAACCCGACTTGCTTTGGAAGAAAACAAGCTAAAATTCAGCCCCTTTCTTTGTTTTTCTATCCACACTGTGCAGCCCAACGGATAAGGCACGCCGACACCCACTTTGCTCATTTTCTTACTGTTTTCCTTAATCTGGATATTACTCATTTGCATCCGCTTATTTTTGCACTTATTCTTGCGTTTTTTTCACCGCACTTTTTCTTACGCGACCTTTTGCTTGCACAGCAGTTGTCTTTTCTACGGAAGTTGTCGATTTATCTTCTATCGCCGCTACTTCCGCTTTTCGCGTTTTAGTTCTCGTTGCGCGCGTTTTTGTCACCGGTTTTTCCGCCTTATCTTCTGCAACGACTTGAGACTCCACTTGCGTTTTAGCTGCTGTTTTTGCACTTGTACGTTTTGCACTTGTTTTTTTCACTGACGTTTTTTTCACCGTCTCTGCAACGCTATCTGCCGCTGTAGTTACATCTTTCGTTGTTACTTTTTTTACTGTTGTCCGTTTTTTAGCTGCGGTTTTTTTCGCCTTTTTTAGCTTTAAATAAACAGTGGCAAGTGGCGGAATGACTAAACTAAGAGAATGGGTTTTGCCATGGCTTTCAATTTCTTCGGTAACTAATTTGCCTAGGTTAGCTACATTAGAACCCTTATAAACGCCGGCATCGGAATTAAGAATTTCTTCATATTCCCCTGCGATATTTACACCAAAACGATAGTCATGACGAGGCACCGGCGTAAAGTTACTCACCACGATAATCGGCTCTCCTTGACGACTGCGGCGTTCAAAGACAAACACCGAATTCGCGGCATCATCCACCACCAGCCATTCAAAACCGGCAGGATCATTATCCAACTCGTACAATGCCGCTTGTTGTTGATAAGTGCGGTTCAAATCTTTTACAAAATCTTGCACACCTTTATGCCAACCGCCACCAAATTCATCTTCCAACAAATACCAATCTAGGCTTTCTTGATAATTCCACTCGCGCCCTTGGGCAAATTCATTGCCCATAAACAATAATTTTTTGCCCGGATAACCCCACATATAGCCATAATAAGCACGTAAATTCGCAAATTGTTGCCATGCATCCCCCGGCATTTTGCCCAATAAGGAATATTTTCCATGTACCACTTCGTCATGAGAAAGTGGCAACACAAAATTTTCGCTATATTGATACATCATACCGAAAGTCATTTGATTGTGATGATATTGACGGTAAATCGGATCTTTTTGCATATAAGACAGCGTGTCATTCATCCATCCCATATTCCATTTAAAATTAAAGCCTAAACCGCCTTCTTTCAAAGGATGGCTAACGCCGGCAAAGGAAGTTGATTCTTCTGCAATCGAAATTGCCCCATCAATTTCTCTTTGGATAATCTCGTTGGTATGTTTTAAAAAGGCAATCGCCTCTAAATTTTCGCGCCCACCATATTGATTTGGGATCCATTGCCCATCCGCGCGACTATAATCACGATAAATCATCGAGGCAACCGCATCCACCCGAATACCGTCCAAACCGAAACGTTCTAACCAATATAACGCATTGCTTGCCAAGAAATTTTTCACTTCATGACGACCATAGTTATAAATCAACGTATTCCAATCTTGATGATAACCTTCGCGAGGATCGGCGTGTTCATAAAGCGCAGTGCCATCAAATGCCGCTAACCCATGAGTATCGCTTGGGAAATGTCCCGGCACCCAATCTAAAATCACATTAATTCCTGCTTGGTGCGCTTTATCAATTAAACGTTTGAAGGCTTCCGGCGAGCCAAAGCGGCTAGTCGGAGCATAAAGCCCGATCGGTTGATAGCCCCAAGAACCATCAAACGGAAATTCCGACAGTGGTAAAAATTCAATATGTGTAAAGCCCATTTCTTTTACATAAGGAATCAATTCCTCGGCAATTTGATCATAATCCAACCAATAATTATTGGCTAAATTGCGCCGCCACGAGCCTAAATGCACTTCATAAATTGATATCGGTTGATCCACCCGATTCGCTTTGCGACGTTGCTCTGTCATGGCAACAATATCCGGCAACGCGCTAATTTGCGAGGCAGTATCCGGACGCAATTGCGAACTAAACGCATAAGGATCGGCTTTTAAGCGCAGTTGATCATTGCAATCTAATAATTCAAATTTATACAATTGTCCAAGAGAGGCTTTGGGCAGAAATAATTCCCAAATGCCTGTTGATTGATGACGTCGCATCGGATTGCGACGCCCATCCCAATAGTTAAAATCTCCCACTACAGAAACACGTTTAGCATTCGGCGCCCATAAACGAAAACTCACACCCGTGACACCGTCACACTCCATAAAATGCGCCCCTAGAATTTCATAAGGTCTTAAATATGAACCCTCGGCAAAGAACCAATTATCCAAATCGCTCATCATCGGATGGAAACGATATGGATCTTCGACAATTTGTGATTCATTCCCCCAAAATACTTGTAATTGATAAGCAAAAAAGCTTCTCGTATCCGGTACAACAGCGGTAAAAAATCCCCGCTCATCAACACAATTTAACTCACAAATGGCTTGATGCGTTTCTTTATTCAATACCACCACCCGACTCGCATCAGGCAATATCGCTCTAATTTCAATCCCCTGTTCTGTTTCATGCATCCCTAACACTGCAAAAGGATCCGCATGGCGACCGGCAAAAAACGCATCAATTTCCGCTTGTGCAACTAATTTGTTCATAAAAAATCCTCACTTATTTGTGTCGTGCCGAATTAATTCGGGTTAAAAATGACGGAATATAATCATTACTAAACAACCCTTCCAAAGTATAAGGTAGCTTTTTCCGCCAGTTCGGATATTCGGTTGAAGTTCCCGGCAAATTAAAGGAAACCTCTTGATTTAATAAATTTTCTAACTGAACGCCGATCAATTGGGTTCGGCTTTCAGCAACATATTGATGAATCATATCATTGACGCGACAATGCCAGAAACTGGCAAGCGATGGCACATCATGAGTACCAATAGTAGCAAAGGCTTTTAATGGAAATGCTTGATTATTCGGGAATTGTTGCTCGCGTTGTTCGAAATACAACACAAAATAAGAAAAAATTGATAACGCGTTTAATTTTGACCGCACTTCATCAGGTACCGTCCCCAAATCTTCGCCGATAATCAAACAACGATGGCGCTGACTTTCAATGGCAAGTACCGCCATCAATGCCTCAAAGGCACAGCGCACATATAATCCATCCGACGCTGTTTTACCTTCAGGAATCAGCCACAGACGAAACAATCCCATAATATGATCGATTCGCAACACACCAAAATGGCGCATATTCGCACGTAACATCTCAATAAAAGGTTGAAAACCACGAGCTTTTAATTCTGTAGCATTATAAGGCGGAATATTCCAATTTTGTCCCACAGGTCCAAGTGGATCAGGCGGCGCGCCGACAGAAACATTAACGCAATATAAACTTGGATCAGACCACACATCCACGCTACCGCGCGAGCTGCTTACTGCCAAATCACCATAAAGCCCCAACGCCATGCCGGAGGTTAAACAATCCGCTTGCAATTCCGCCAACTGTACTGCAGTGATCCATTGTAACCAAGCATAAAACATCACTTTTTCTTGGTGCTGTGTCAGCAGTGCATCACGTTGTTCAATGCTTAACTGTTGCCATTCTTGTCGCCAGCCAAGCCAGCCAATTTGATTTTCATCCTCCGGCATTTTATCGTGTTCTAAACTGTCTAAAACATTAAACAATCCTTGTAACAACAAATCTTCCCCTTCACCTCGTACAAAGGCAGCAAAGGCTTCGCGGCGAGCGTTAATTTTGGCAGATTTACTGCGTTTGAAAAAATCAAACAATTTTTCTAACGCCCTTATTTTAAGCTGATGCACACTGCTGTAATCCACCAATTCGCTGGCACGCAATGCATTCAATTGCTGTTGAATTTCTTCTGTGGTAAACCAAGATTGTACGGATTTGCACAATTTAAATTCCGGCAATTGATCAATAGCAAGATAAAGATAATTTAACCAACGACGGGAAGAAGAACTATAAGGACTTGCCCATTCCGGCACAGACGGATATAACAAATGCAGCGGATTAATGCCAATAAAATCAGCACCAAATTTGACCGCACTTTTTGCTAAATAGGCTAAATCGGCAAAATCCCCAATCCCCCAATTTCGCTCAGAACGCAAACTATAGACTTGTACATTCAATCCCCAGGCTTTTTTCTGCGCAAACACAGGCGGCTGATAAACCGTGGACGGGCTGACGAATAGGCGCAAACGATATTGCTGCTTGGCGGCAACTAAGATCAGCGAATAATAACCAAAAGATAAAGGAGGTAAGGAAAGAATGGATGTCAAAGAAGAAGTTTGTTCAAAAACGGATTGCCCGTTTTCATCGATAATCGCAATATGAATAGCGGCACATTGAGGCAAATTTAAAGTCGAGGTGTCGTAAGTTATCGGCTCACTTTCTTGGGCAACGATAACATCATCAAACCGTTCGCCATTCCCCCGCGTCCCTCCACCCGTTGAACGCAACACTTGCGTAAAGTAAGCCACACTTTCCGGATTGGCATAAATTAACTGTCCGTCAATATCATAATGGGACAGAGCGATACCTAATGTTTCAGCCTCATGCTGTAATTGTTCCGTCATATTCATCTTTTATTTCCAACAACAATAAAAACTGGATGATGAACACATTGTAAACAGATAAACGGAAAAATTACAATGCCTTTACTCAAAATTAGTGATCTTCATCAACATATTCAAACCAGTCGATCACATCTTTTTCATGAATTCCGTTTTCCACCATCACACCAGCTAACTTTACCGAATTCGGATCGCCGGAAATAAGCGGATGCCAATCAAAGAGCGGTTTATTTTCATACAATAATCGATAGGCACAGGTTTTCGGCAACCAAGCAAAATCGGGCAAATTTTCCTTAGTCAATTTGGTACAATCGGTTTCCAATTGAAAACGTGCGGAATAATGACCGCACTTTCCACTATCTAAATCAAGCAAATTACAAGCAATGCGGGTAAAATACAAGCGCTGACGGCGCCCGTGTCCCTCAATAAATTTACGATAGCAGCATTTACCACAACCGTCACACACCGCTTCCCACTCTGCCTCGTTCATGTCCAGCAGCGATTTATGCTTCCAAAATTCCTTAGCTAAAGCGGTCATCGTTTTCTCACTTAGTGATTCGGTTGACGAAATACTTTGATATTTGAAAAACCATTTTCTTTCAAATACAACGCCTGCAATTTACTCATCACACCGCGTTCACAATACAACAAATATTGTTTACGCTGATCCAACTCGCCGAAATGTGAGGATAATTTATAAAATGGCATTAACAGCACTTGATGATTATCAATTTCCAACGGATTTTCATCCGTTTCTTCTGGGCTACGAATATCCAAAATAATGTCATTTTCCGCCAGCGTAGAAACCGTATCCACGGTCATCACATCTTTTTCTGTTTGTTCCGCAATTTGGCGAATGTCCAAATATTGCGCATTTTGCACCGCACTTTCCAACACAGAAAAATCAAAATGCCCTTCTTCTTGTTCAATTTTGGCTTTGACTGCTTTAACCGTCGGATTTTTTGAAATCACGCCACAAAATTCCGGCATCGATTTGGCAATATCATCGGTACCAATATTTTTCGCCATGGCAATAATTTGCTCTTTATCATGGGTGATTAATGGGCGCAACACCAAGCAATCTGCTGCTTCATCAATTAAGCGCAAATTGGTTAAGGTTTGACTAGAAACTTGCCCTAAGGCTTCGCCGGTGACAATGGCTTGAATGCCAAAACGTTCAGCAACTTTGCTCGCCGCTCGCACCATCATGCGTTTTAACACCACGCCCATTTGACCGTTATCGACTTTTTCTAAAATTTCGCCGACCACCGATTCAAAATTAATCGCTACAAAGCGTACTTTATGAGAACCGCTGTAGCGATTCCAAATATGATACGCCATTTGTTTCACTCCAATTTCATGGGTGGCGCCGCCAAGATTAAAGAAACAATAATGCACCCGGCAACCGCGACGAATAAGCATATAACTGGAAACACCGGAATCAAAGCCGCCGGAAATCAAAGATAGCACGTCTTCTTGCGTCCCTATCGGATAGCCACCGATGCCTTCATAACGCGCTTTAACCAACAACATTTTATCTTGATCAATTTCAATGCGCACCGTAACATCCGGTTTGCTTAATTGCACTTTGGCGCTGGCAATATGCTGATTTAATCCGCCACCCACGTAACGTTCCACATCCAATGAGCTGAATTGATGCTTGCCTTTGCGTTTTACGCGAACACAAAAGGTTTTATTTTCCAATTGGGAGGCTACATCCGCCAGCGTATATTCAAAAATATCATGCAAGGTGGCAAACGGTTTTTCTTCTACTTGTAAGAAATGGTGAATGCCGGGAATACGTTGTAATAACTCGATTAAGTGCGGTTGATTTTCTTCATTTTTTGACCGCACTTCGATGTAATCCCAATGTTTAATCACTGCAACGGAATCATCATATTTATGTAACACATTGCGAATATTGCCGGTCAGAATTTTGATAAAACGTTTCCGTACCGATTCGCTTTTAATCATAATTTCAGGAAAAAGTTTAATAATAAATTTCATAATCTCAATATATTAACGGGTTAACAAAAAAATTTGCGCTATTGTAACACTATTTTTTAACAACGCCGCAAAAATAAAGTACAATGAGGAACTTATACGTTTAACTGAAGGATCAATCAATGGCTCGTCAAGCAAAACAAACTCCGCCGGCAGATTTTGAAAGCACGCTGTCCCAACTGGAAACCATTGTTTCGCATTTGGAAAGCGGTGAATTACCGCTGGAAGATGCATTGAAAGCGTTTGAAAATGGGATTAAATTAGCGCAATTAGGACAAGAACGCCTCCAATCGGCAGAACAACGTATTCAAATTTTATTGCAAAAAAGCGATAGCGCAACATTAACCGATTATCAGCCGGATGAAGAATAGGTGAATGTGTATGTACCGCTTTGCTGAAGATTTAACCCAATTCCAACAACGCATTAATAGTTTTTTGAACGCACAATTTGAGCAGATAAACAGCCAACCGTCGCCCTTGGCAGATGCCATGAAATACGGTTTGTTGCTTGGAGGAAAACGCATTCGCCCGTTTTTGGTTTATGCTACCGGACGGATGCTCGGTGCCGAGATCAATCAACTGGATTATGCAGCGGCGGCGATTGAATCTATCCATGCCTATTCGTTAATTCATGATGATCTGCCAGCTATGGATAACGATAAATTGCGTCGCGGTCAGCCTACGTGCCATATTGCCTTTGATGAAGCTACTGCCATTTTAGCCGGTGATGCGTTGCAAGCCTTTGCTTTTGAAATGATTACCAAAGCGACCGCACTTTCCGCCGAACAAAAAATCGCGTTAGTGCAAGTATTAAGTCATGGCGCCGGCGTACAAGGAATGTGTTTGGGACAAAGTTTAGATCTCTTAGCAGAACATCAACACATTGATTTAGCCCAATTAGAACGCATTCATCGCAATAAAACCGGTGCCTTGCTTTCAGCCGCGCTTAAAATGGGCGTGATTTGTTCGCCACATTTTGCCGATCCGGCGGTACTTGAGCCACTGTCTCGTTATGCGGCGGCGATCGGCTTAGCATTTCAAGTGCAAGATGATATTTTAGATATCGAAGGGGAAAGTGCGGTGATCGGAAAAACGGTGGGTGCAGATTTGATGGCGGATAAAAGCACTTATCCGAAATTATTAGGTCTTGCCGGCGCGAAACAAAAAGCGTTAGATTTATACCAACTGGCGCTAGATGAATTAACGGATTTACCTTTTGATACCAGTGCATTGCGCGCGTTAGCTGAATTTGTCGTTAACCGTAAAAGTTAAACTAAACCCTGTAATTAAAATAACGATATTATGCAAAACTACCCTTTATTATCATTAATTAATTCGCCCGACGATTTACGTCTTTTAGAGAAAGAACAACTTCCTCAAGTCTGCCAAGAATTGCGCAGTTATTTGTTGGAAACCGTTAGTCAAAGCAGCGGTCATTTAGCATCCGGATTAGGCACCGTTGAGCTGACAGTGGCATTGCACTACGTATTTAAAACCCCGTTTGATCAGTTATTGTGGGATGTGGGACATCAAGCCTATCCACACAAAATTCTGACGGGACGTCGTGATCAAATGTCAACCATTCGTCAAAAAAATGGTATTCATCCGTTTCCTTGGCGGGGAGAAAGTGAATTCGATGTATTAAGCGTCGGACATTCCTCTACTTCCATTAGCGCCGGATTAGGCATTGCCATTGCCGCCCAACGAGAAAATGCCGGTCGCAAAACTGTGTGTGTCATCGGGGATGGCGCCATTACTGCCGGTATGGCATTTGAAGCGCTAAATCATGCTGGAGCCTTGCATACGGATATGTTGGTGATTTTAAATGATAATGAAATGTCGATCTCGGAAAATGTCGGCGCACTGAATAATCACCTCGCCCGCATTTTATCCGGCTCGCTGTATTCTTCTTTGCGCGAAAGCGGCAAAAAAATTCTCTCAGGGGTACCGCCGATTAAAGAATTCGTGAAAAAAACCGAAGAACACGTAAAAGGGTTAGTGTCGCCGCTTGGTACCATGTTTGAACAATTGGGATTTAATTACATCGGTCCAATTGATGGGCATAATATCGACGAATTAATCACCACACTAAGCAACATGAGTTCTTTAAGCGGTCCGCAATTTTTGCATATTCGGACCAAAAAAGGAAAAGGTTATGCACCGGCTGAACAAGATCCAATCGGTTTTCATGGTGTGCCAAAATTCGATCATTTAAGCGGAAAATTGCCAAAATCATCAACGCCAACCTATTCGCAAATTTTCGGCAAATGGTTATGCGAAATGGCGGAACAAGATCCTAAATTAATGGGCATTACACCGGCAATGCGCGAAGGTTCCGGTTTGGTTGAATTTTCCAACCGTTTCCCTGAACAATATTTTGATGTTGCTATTGCTGAACAACACGCTGTAACCTTTGCCGCCGGTTTAGCAATCGCCGGTTATCGTCCGGTTGTAGCAATTTATTCTACTTTCCTACAACGTGCCTACGATCAATTAATCCATGATGTCGCCATTCAAAATCTGCCTGTATTATTTGCCATTGATCGTGCCGGCGTTGTCGGCGCTGACGGACAAACCCATCAAGGTGCCTT
Source organism: [Pasteurella] aerogenes (assembly GCA_900637275.1). Lineage (NCBI taxonomy): Bacteria > Pseudomonadati > Pseudomonadota > Gammaproteobacteria > Pasteurellales > Pasteurellaceae > [Pasteurella] aerogenes. The sequence goes on along the minus strand of LR134362.1, from coordinate 702,290 downwards.
TGATATTAGCTTTATGCGCTGTATCCCGAATTTAGTAATTATGACGCCAAGTGATGAAAATGAATGTCGTCTGATGTTGTACACCGGTTATCATTGTGGTCAGCCTGCTGCGGTACGTTACCCGCGTGGCAATGCCATCGGCGTAGAATTGGAACCATTGCATAGCTTAGCGATCGGTAAATCTCACCTTGTGCGCCAAGGAGAAAATATTGCCATTTTAAACTTTGGTACCCTATTACCAAATGCCTTGCAAGTAGCAGACAAACTGAATGCAACCTTAGTTGATATGCGTTTTGTTAAACCTTTGGATACAGAACAATTGCAATCCTTAGCCAAAAATCACCACACTTTTGTGACCTTAGAGGAAAATGCTATTCAAGGTGGTGCAGGCAGCGCTGTTGCCGAATATTTAAATGCGCAGCAGCTTAAAGTGAAATTATTGCAATTGGGCTTACCGGATTTCTTTATTCCACAAGGAACACAACAAGAAATCTTAGCTGATTTACAATTAGACGCTGTAGGAATTGAGCAACAAATCGAAAAATTTTTACAAAAAAATAAAAATTTTTAATTTTTTGTGAACTATTTTTTTTATTTCGAGTCTTAGTTAATGCTAGTGCACTGCAAATGCAGTCGTCTTTTTAAATTTCTCTTATATAAGACCTCCCCGCTATTCAACTGTTTTGAATAGCGGTTTTTTCTTTTTATAGCACCAAAATTAGCATGGTGTGATAGTCAGACAATAACGAAAGTCTTCTTCATCTAAACGATATTGCGCTTTCAAGCTCGGTCCACACGAATTAGATCCAATCCCACTCATTTTATAATCCGCACACAAGATCGTGGCATGCGATTCTTCTAATTGATAATGATGCGTTTTATGGGTTAATTCTTCTTGCGTATAAGGCGATAAATTAAAACTGAACGGGGTTTCCGCACTCAAGTAAAACGCCACACTTTTCACATAATGACAAGCAAAATGGCTGCCGTTTTCCTGCGGTTTCATATAATCTACATGATTTTCCTGCGCGGAAAGACAATAACGCCCTAATCGTGTAGCATGATGTTTATCGCAATAACTTTCGCCAGCCCCATAGCCAAAATATTCCACTTGATTATCACTTTTCGGCAAGAAAAAACGCAAACCAAAGCGTGGTAAATAAGGCAATTGCGGCGCTTTTTTCGCATGAATATCTACGGTCAATTGTCCTGTTGTCGTAACACGATAAACCACTTCCAGCGTCAAAATGCGCGATCTTGCTACTGCAACCAGCCCAACATTAGCATAAATTCTGATTTCATCATGATGCTGCTCAATTCGGCTGGTATAAGCTCGACTTTCACTTTGATCATAACCCGCCAATTGCCAAAATTCACGCACTAAACGGTCGTTATCCGTCGGCGCACGCCAAATATTAAAGTCCAATGGCTTGATGATAAGCGCCCTACCATTCACCGTTAATCGACTAAAAATCCCCTTTAATCGATCAAACTCATAATCAATATGTTCATTTTGAATGCGCCAATGATGTGGTGTTTCCTGCAAAATCCATGAATTTTTGACCGCACTTTTTGGCACACTATCCACTTCCGGCAACAGGCGGTTTTGCGCAAAGAATTCAATCTGATCAAAGCCTAAACACACGCCTTGAGCAAGAAATGCTGTAGCAGATTTTTGATGATAACTTAAGGTCAGCACCCAATGATGACCATTATTTTTCGGCAAATTTAGCGGTAAAAGTGCGGTCTGTTTTGGCAAACATTTCACCTCCAAACTCCCACTTTCCACCACGACGCCATTTTCCAACCACTCATATTGCACCACTAACGCCTCGGCTAAATCGGTAAAATCTAAATAATTAGTTAGCCCAATTTGGTTTCCCATTAATGTTGCACGTGCCGGGCGATTTACGTTTTTCAACTCCAACAAATTGCTGTGCGGTTGGCGGTGTGCAGAAACAAGTCCATCCACACAAAAATTCCCATCATGCAAGGTTTCTGCAAAATCGCCACCATACCCCAAATGCATCGACCCATCGTTTAAATAAGGCGAATGATCACACCATTCCCACACAAATCCGCCACACGCACCGGCATGACGTTGAAATGCTTGAAAATAATCCTCCAAATCTCCGTTGGAATTGCCCATAGCATGAGAATATTCACACAGCATAAACGGTTTAGTTTGTGGCTGTTGAAAATAGCTCGCCATATCTTCCGTTGAAGCATACATTTCACTGTGAAAATCCAATTGGCTAAGATCATTTTGATGTGCAGAATGTTGATAGATCGCGCTTTCATAATGCAGCAAACGTTGTGGATCCCGCTGTTTAATCCAGCGTGCTGCCGCTTCAAAATTTTCCCCAAAACCACTTTCATTGCCCAACGACCAAATCAGCACGCACGTACGATTTTTATCGCGTTCCACATTGGCAAAAGTGCGGTCTAAAATTGCCGATTTATAATCAGGATGACGCGCAAAGTAACAAAGATGATCGATGGTTTGTTGCTGAATACGCGCATTTTCCTCCACTTTTTTCACATTCAATAAAATACTCTGTTCGGGTTGTGCCACATATTGCATACTTGCTCCATGTGCCTCAATATCACTTTCTGCAATGACATAAAACCCGTATTGATCACAAAGTTCAGTAAACCAAGGTGCATTTGGATAATGGGCGGTACGAATCGCGTTAATATTATGTTGTTTCATTAAACGTAAATCTGCTATTGCCTGTTCGCGGCTAATACAATAACCCGTTTTCGGATCACTATCATGGCGATTAACGCCCTTAAATTTCACAGCTTGTCCGTTAATCAACATTACCCCTTGCCGAATTTCAATGTGACGAAAACCGATTTTTTGACAAATCACTTCATCACCATAACGCAAATATAGGGTATATAATGTCGGCATTTCCGCATTCCATAGCTGAACATTAGTAATTTCTAATCGTAAATTTTCCGCGTGTCCATCAGCGATTAATTGTTGTTGCGGATCAAACAATTGATAATCTAGCGCTTGCTGTTGTTTGCTAAATTGAGTATCCAAAGACAATGTTGCTTGAGTAAAGTTGTGCGAAAGCTGCGTGTGTAGAAAGAAATCTTGTAAATAATTCTGTTCCCGTTGCAAAATATACACATCGCGAAAAATCCCTGACATACGGAATTTATCCTGATCTTCCAAATAACTTCCATCACACCATTTCAACACAATCACAGTCAATTGATTATGACCAGCAATCAGATGATCGGTTATCTCAAATTCATTGGTGCAATGGCTAATTTGCCCATAGCCGATAAATTGTTGATTTAAATAGACATAAAGACATGAGTCCACGCCTTCAAAATTCAGCAAATAGCGTTTATTGGCTTGCGGGTGAAATTCAAAATGACGTTGATATACTCCACATGGGTTTTGTCGCAGCACATAAGGCGGATCAAAAGGAATAGGATAACGAATATTGGTGTATTGATGTTGATCAAAACCATGGTTTTGCCAGTTGGACGGAACCGGAATTTGGTGTTCAAAGACAATATCAGCAAGTTCAGGCAACTCATGGTGGCTGGGATAATATTGAAAATCCCATTCTCCGTTTAATAAATAAAAAAGTTCCGATTGCTCGCGGGCAATTTGTTCGATTTTTTGACCGCGCTTAAAAGGGATAAAATAGGCATGATGCGGTGTGGTGTTGATATGAAGAATATCAGGACGTTGATAATAATCGGCTAATGGCATAGTGATACCCAAAACAAAAAAGGATAGCTCATTGTGCTATCCCCTTTGTAAAAATGCAATCCTTAAATGGATAATTTATCCTCTTGCACTGCAACGTTCTCGCCCACCAAATAAGTAAGATACACATTTCTTAAGCGTCGATTAAAGAACATCACAATACGACCAACCAATAACGCGGAAACCAAAGTTCCAGCGCCAATCCCTTTAATATCACCAAAATAGAAAAAGGATAATACCAATGCTATCGCCACCAAGGTTACATCTAAAATTACTTTCACTTTACCAAAGCGGAGGCGTTTTACCGTAGCAATCACATTCACCACTGCATCCCCTGGTACTGCTACAATATTAGGAGCAATTTCTAAACTAATTCCCAATCCTAAAATGACACAACCAAGCAATAAAACAGCCCATTGCATAGCAAGAGTATCAAGTGTCAAAGATGAAAACATCTGCATTTGAAGATCAATAAAATAACTAAATAAAATACTCACTGGAATTTGCAAAATAAGCGACATTTTTAATGGATTTTTTAATAGCGCCATTTGCATAAGTAAGAAAATGACATTCATCACAAAAGTCGCTTGACCAAACGTCAACCAGTCAAAAGCTAAACTTAAGACATAAGGAACGCTTGATATTTGTGATGTTCCTAAATCTGCTTTGGTGACTAAAACAATTCCTAACGCGCTAACACAAATTCCGACAAAGAAAAATAAAAAACGCAAAACGTCTCTAGTTGTTATTTTTAATTTCATATTTACTCCCTCTTTTTATGTTATATCTCATTATTTTCAAAAGAAAATTATAATATTTTTCCAATTATTTAAGTAGCATAATTCTTTTAAAAATCTTTTTCATAAAAAGAAAATAAAATATATTACTCTACATTCTTGTTCGATAGGAATAAAGACTGATTATGCGCTTTCGTTTGTGTTTAGTATATACAGCGCTTTTCTTTATATTTAAAAAATCAAAATCCACAAAAAATGCGGATTTTGAATAAAGTGCGGTCTATTTTTCAATTATTTTAAGATTTGCCTAATAGTAATGACAACATTCCTGCCGCAATCAAAGGTCCAACAGGAATCCCTCCAACAAAGGCAACGCCTAAAATAGTACCAATTAATAATCCGGTCAAAAGTAAAGGTTGACTACCCATTAAGTTCACGCCACGACCGCCGAACCATGCAACCAGCATTCCGACCGCCACCGCTAACAACATTTTCCAATTGATAAATTCAGAAAACGCCGGAAATTGCACTTTTCCCAATACTAATGGACTCAACACGCCGATCGTTAACAGAATAATCCCAATATTTAATCCATTTTTCTCCATAAAAGGGAGATATTTCACCAATATTGTTTGCTTCATAAGCAATAACACTGCCGCAGAAATGGTAATAGAATTATTGTTACTAATAACACCAAGTAAAATCAGCACGACTAATAACAGCGAAACGGGATTAAATTGCAATGACATAATAAGACTCTCAAATCGCAAAAGTGCGGTGAATATTTTCATCATTATAGCAAAAATTTCCACCGCGATGATACGCCTTAGCGCTTGAAGAAAAAATGATAATGTCGCCGAACATTAAAGCGACATTATCATATTCTACCACCGTGAAATTTAAAGATTTTCGTGCATAAACTTAATCATTTTATCCCAGCTGGTTTTTGCTGCGGCTTCGTGATAGCCTAAATCCACGCCATTTTCTTGCGCGCGTTTATCCGCTAACGGATTGCTAAAGCCATGTTTCGCTCCTTCGTAAACGTCCACCTGGAAATCAACATTAGCGTTGGTCAATTCCGCTTTTAGTCCTTCAATGGCTTCATTAGAAATCATGCTATCCGCACCACCGTGCGCCACCAAGACTTTCGCTTTAAATTTTTCTGCGGTTGCAGGCGTGATCGGCGTTGGATTTCCATGAAACGTCGCTACGGCTTTAAACGGCGTACCTAGACGCGCCATATCAAGCGCAATTTTACCGCCGAAACAAAAACCGGCGATCCCGATACGAGCGCTATCCACTTCTGGCAATTGCGCCACCGCATCATAAATGATTTTACACCGATTCATCAATTCATCAGAATTGGTCAACATCTGTGTCATCCATTCGCTGGCTTGAAGTGCATCTGTTGTCATTTTTCCGTGACCATAAATATCCATCGCCACCGCAACAAAACCGGCCTCAGCTAAACGCCCCGCCACATTTTGCGGATGACCAACAATTCCCCACCATTCCGGCGCCACTAAAATTGCTTGCGCTTTACCGTCTGCCGGCGTATTCACTGGAAATGCCACATGGCTTAATAACGGGGTACCGTCCGGTGCTGTGGTTTCGAGAGTACGAGTCGTAATTTTCATAAAAGCTCCTTTTTATGTTGAACATCAGGATAAAACTGCGCCCAATACGCTAGCAATCAAAATCAGAGAAGTCAAGTTTTGCAGTGGTTAAAGGTGTTTTTGATAGAAGAATAAATGGCACAAAGTGCGGTGGATTTTTTGCAAGAATATACAGCGAATCAAAACAAAAAGGCAGATCATGCGATCTGCCTTTTCTCATCATACGATTAAATTACCATGCATAACCGACGCCGACGGTACCGATAAAGTCACCATCTGAAGTCGAACTTCCGGTCAATTTCAATTTAACCTTGTTATTATCAGATAAACGGGAATAACCGATTGCAATCGCATTTTGCCCTTTGTAGGTACTTCCTGCCGCTGCAACCATCGATTTACCGGCTAAATGAATTTCCGGTAAGCCGGCAATCGCTGCCGCACCGGCAATACCTGCACGATGCTCTTTGTTAGCTTTATCGATACGGTTATGAATATCACCAACTTGTTGATTCATATTATTTTGTACCGCATACAACTGACTACCGTTAATCGCATCTTTTGATGTTGCATTAATCGCACCGTTTGCCACATTAGTGATTTGATTTCCGCCAACACTCAACGCCGGAGTAGCATTGTTATTAATTAACTGACCTGCGGAATTATAATTTCCTCCAGCTACCGTTGTTAATACCGTTGTACCGGCATTGCCACCAATATTGACGGTTTTTGTATTGACCGTATTACTATTAACAATATTGCTATTTACGGTTTTCGCATTAACAGTATCACTGTTTACCGTTTTTGCATTCACGGTTGGTGCAGTAACGGAACGTTCAATTTTCACGTCTTTCGCCATATTGTAAACCACGTTATTGTCATTTTTCGACTTGCTGATCACAATATTTCCATCCGTATTGCGCATATCCACGGTTTCGCCCGGATTAACAATGGAGCTATTGGCATTCTGTGCGGTTAACGCAAATCCGGTTTTGTTAATCGTCGTAACTACATCACCAATCGTCGCCACTTTCTCATCATCGCCCGCCGTCACAACCGCTTTACCCGCTTCATTAGCATCAGAAGTTCCCGTGACAACATTCAATTCAACGGTTCCTGTTGTGGTATTATAGTTTACGGTTGTCGTATTGGTATTAACAAAATCCAGTTTTTCGCCATCAATAATGATCGTTTGTTTTGGTGTCGCGTAAAGTTTACCGTCATCACCAATTTTAATCGTGTCATCATCCACATTTACATCGTATTTCACTACGCTGGTTTTAGCGTCTGTTGAAGTGACGCTGACCGTCGTTGCATTACCATTTTTAAACTGAACATTATCATTCGGGTTAACTAAGTCCACTTTTGTCCCCGCATTATCCAATACATTCCAGCCGGATTGATTAACAGTAGTATTAATCAATGTGCTGGTATTAGAAAACGCCGAATAAAGTTGTGAACCATTCACTGCATCGGTTGAAGTTGGTGAAATATCTCCGTTTGCAACATTCGTAATTTTTTTATCACCCGCATCAATACCAACATTCGTCACACTCGGACCATTTTGGATAGTTAAGCCTGCGTTATTCACCACAGTATCGCCTAAAGTGACGGATCCATCTGTGCCTAAATCGATATTTTTAGCAAGTTTTATGGTAAGTGTATCGCTACCATTCGCCACAACACCAATATTGTTATCGGTTAGATTCGCTGTTGCACCACCGACGACATTTGTTTGAGTGCCTAACTTGCGTTCAAAAGCCGTACCGGTATCACCCATGAATGTTAAAGGCTTCGTTGCATTTTCATTTACTGCCTTAATTTGTGTTTCTACAGCTGTACCTAAAGCATACAATTGAGAACCGTTGATAGCGTCGGTCGATGTACTTGAGATTTGACCTGCAGCAACATTCACGATTTGACGCTCTGCACCCGCAGCACCTACACTCACTGTTGATTTCGGTGCTGCACCTGCAAAAGTATGAGTAGTACCGCCCCAAGTATATGATGCTGTTGGCGTTGCTTCTGCAGCAACAGAGCTATCACCCAAGACTACCGCACTATCAAAGCCTGTTGTGACATTGACATTATTACCCAATACCATCACTTTTTCTGAAGCAACCGTATTATTCGTACCAATCACGGTAGAATTTGCCGCAGTAACATTATTTACGCTACCAAAAGCATTTGATTTTTCTGCAGTGACACCAGAACGCGCCCCGACGACCGTCGCATCAATTGCCTCTTTTGCAGTTGACGCGCCCTCACCGATAGCGGTACTGGACTTACCTGCTGCATTGGCATAGTAACCTTGAGCAATCGCACGCTCACCACTCGCTTTGACTGCTACACCGATACCTAGTGCATTTTTACCATCAACCACTGAGGCACGAGATACTTCTGTTGTTTTATCATGCACACCTAAATCTTCACCTTGATATTCAGACCAAGGGTTTGCTCCGTCTTTATATTGGTCACCCATAAGGTCTGCATCTGTCAAACCCTCAATATCTGCAACACCTAACAAAATACCTTGTTCGCTTTTTGCTACTAATCCATCTTCACGACGTGAAGTACCGACAGATACTGCATTGCGACCGCTAGCTTCAGCGTTAGCTCCCACTGCTGTCGCTAGATAGCCTGCAGCATTTGTACCGGAACCTAATGCAGACGATAAATAACCCAATGCATGAGCTTGTGCACCATATGCAGAAGCAGAACGGTCAACTGCAGCAGCACGATAACCAATCGCTTGTGAGGTATAACCATTCGCTGTCGCTGATGCACCAACTGCAATAGACGCTAATGCCATATCAAAGTTTGGATCATCTGCGTTCATGCTTGATGGTGGTGTACCTGCGACGGTTTTTGCATTCGCACCTAGACCAATCGCTACTGCAAGTTGCGCTGTTGCCTCAGTAAAAGCCTTGCGACCATAGGCATCGATATAGGGTAAATCCGAACCAATTGCTACAGAACCAACACTGGCATATTTATCTGCTTGGCTGACTTTGCCATCCATCACAACTGAAGCATAATCTGCAGCCTGTGCGCCTCCGGTCACCATCATACCGGCTAATGCTGTCGCAATTGCTGTTTTCGCTACTGTTGCCGATTTCGTTTTTCCTTTAGCACGAGACAATTCAGAAGTGGCTACCCAGCTTTGAGTCGCATGATTCCAGATGGTTTTAAAAATGTTATTCATAAAATTCCTGTATCCTATATAAGAACAAATAAAAGATGATTTGATTAATCTGCTATGTAACGATTGGGCATATATTGCATTTTGGTGAAAAGTAACTATCAATATAGATAAAACGCATAAAAAAGCCCGTTCAAAAAAACGGGTCAAATTATATACTAATGTGAGTTCTAAGCTAGTATATTTACTCAACTTTACTTATCCCTTACATAGCAACAGGAACACTTTACTTTCAGATTTAAAATACGCTTGTTTAAGTAAAGATGCACTATCTTGGGTTTAATATAGCTTTTTGAAATATAAATATCTAATTTAAAAATTAATTATGGATAGCAATACATTCCAACAATCCGGCGACGGTATAAAAAGATCCGAAAACTAAAATAAGATCGGATTTCTCGCTATTTTTGACCGCACTTTTTACTGCTTCGACAACAGAAGGCTGCGCTTCGGCAGAAACAGATTGTGAATGCATTTGAGCAACTTGCTGTAAACAATATAACAATGCCTCCCCAGATTGCCCTCGACTTCCCTCCAAGGTGGCACAATACCAATAATCCACCAAAGAGAGCAACGGTGACAAAACGCCTTGCGCATCTTTATCTTTCAAAATACCGCATACTGCAATAATTTTGCCTTGGATTTGCGGACGAAGTGCGGTCAGTTTTTCCGCTAAATATCGCGCCGCTTGCGGATTATGCCCCACATCAATTACCATTTTTGCTAAGGTTTCCGACGGTTTTCCAAGGGAGATTGCCAATGCGGTCAATTTTTCCGGTGCAATAAATTGAAAACGTCCGTCTAATTCCACTTGCTGCAAAGATTGCACAATGACTTGGTAGGAAATATCAAAAGGTAAATATTGAACAACTGCCAGCGCCGTAGCTGCATTGGCGAGTGGAATACGCGGAAACGGAAGATTTTCCAACCGCACTTTTTGTTCTTGTTTATCACCTTGCCAAGTCCAGTAAGTATCTTCGCTTTGATATTGCCATTCAATATCGTGGCGCGCAATGTGACAATGTAACTTATTCGCCTGTTGCAACATGCTATCTGGAATTTGTGGATCGCCGATCACTACCGGCTTATTCGCGCGAAAAATACCCGCTTTTTCAAAGCCAATTTGCTCACGCGTATTGCCCAAAAATTCCGTATGATCAATATCAATTCCAGTGATTACTGCGATATCGCTATCGATAATATTGGTAGCGTCCAAGCGCCCGCCTAGCCCAACTTCCAAAATCACCACATCTAATTTTGCCTGTTTAAATAAATGTAATGCGGATAAAGTACTGAATTCAAAATACGTCAGCGATGCACTTTTATGAGCATCAATAAAGGCGAAAGATTCACAATGCGCACTATCCGGCAGCATTTGACTTTGAATCCGAACCCGTTCGTTATAACGTAACAAATGTGGCGAAGAATACACGCCGACGCGATAACCAGCGTTTAATAATAGGACTTCTAATAAACGGCAAGTGGTACCTTTGCCATTGGTACCGCCAACAGTGATCACAAACGGAGCTGGCGTTAATAAATCCAACTGCTGCGCCACGGATTGTACACGCTCTAAGCCTAAATCAATGGCTTTAAAATGACTGTTTTCCAAATAAGAAAGCCACTTTTCAAGTGAGGAAGTGGCTGTTGGAGATAATGTTGATTTATCCATTATTTGCTTCTGTTTCAATCACTTCCGGCTCAACAAAAGGAGAAGGTTGATGAGTGAGTTTGCTGAGTAAACTGGCAAGGGTCGAACGCATTTCAGCACGTTCAACAATCATATCAATCGCCCCTTTTTCCAATAAAAATTCACTGCGTTGAAAACCTTCTGGTAATTTCTCGCGCACGGTCTGTTCAATAACACGTGGACCGGCAAACCCAATTAGGGCTTTTGGTTCGGCGATATTAATATCCCCAAGCATTGCAAAACTTGCTGAAACACCGCCAAGTGTCGGATCGGTTAAAACAGAAATAAAAGGTACCCCTTTTTCACGCATTTTTGCCAATACGGCACTGGTTTTCGCCATTTGCATTAGCGAGAATAACGCCTCTTGCATACGCGCGCCACCACTGGCAGAAAAACACACAAACGGACAATTCAATTCAATCGCTTTTTCTGCGGCTTGCACAAATTTAGCTCCTACCACAGAACCCATTGAACCGCCCATAAAACTAAAATTAGATGCGGCAACGATAATCGGCATATTATATAAGGTTCCAGACATCACTACTAACGCATCTTTTTCCCCAGTTTCTTTTTGTGCTGCGGAAATACGATCTTTATATTTTTTTAAGTCTTTGAATTTTAAAATATCTTTAGGCTCTAGCTCCGCTGCCATTTCCTGCTCGCTACCCTTGTCTAACAAGGCTAACAAACGCTCTCTGGCATCAATTCGCATATGATGACCACATTTCGGACAAACTTCCAAATGACGTCTTAATTCATCACGGTACAACACTTGTTCACAAGAGGTACACTTTGTCCATACGCCCTCCGGCACATTTGATTTACGTGCTGATGTCGTAGGACTTTTACTAAAAATTCGATCAATCCAGCTCATTTTTACCCTTTTTTATACATGAGAAAATTCTACGTATTAGACCACAAAACCAATGAATATGCTAGTGCTAAAGGTCTGACATGGCCTTTACATTTATTCTAAAAACAATGGTCCCAGTGGGTGTGCGGGGAGCTGAAAATGCGCTGGATATTGCACATTCACCAAATATAATCCCTCTGCTTTAGCAGTTGGTGCGGCTAAAGTGCGGTCTTTTTTGGTTAATAACCATGCCATCCAATCCACTGGTTGATTGCCACAGCCGATTTCAATGAGGCTTCCGACAATATTGCGCACCATATGGTGTAAAAACGCATTTGCTTGAATATCTACAATCACATAGCGCCCTTTACGTGTTACTTGAAGATGATGCACATTGCGAAAAGGCGTATTAGATTGGCATTGTGCGGCGCGAAAAGCGGAAAAATCATTTTCCCCCAACAAGGCTTGGCCTGCTTGGTGCATCAATTGGTGATCGAGATCATAATGACAATGGGTAATCCCCTCCGGCAAAATTGCCGAGCGCAATTTATTGCAATAGAGAATATAACGATAGCGCCGCGCGGTAGCGCTGAATCGCGCATGAAAATTTTCATCTACTATTTTCGCCCAACTGACCGCAATATCATCCGGCAATTTGGCATTCACTCCAAAACACCAAGCTTTTTCCGGGCGAGCAGCATTGGTCTCAAAATGTACCACCTGCCCGCTGGCGTGTACTCCTAAATCCGTCCGTCCCGCACAAAACACCTGACAAGGTTCATTTGCCACAAACGCAATTGCCTTTTCCAATTCCCCTTGCACCGTCAACAAATTTTCTTGTTTTTGCCAACCAAAATAGCGCTTTCCGTTATATTCAATTCCTAATGCGATTTTCATTTTTTCCCTACTATTAAAGTGCAGTTATGACCACTCTTTTTTTATGCTCATTATTTGTTTTATTTTCACCTACCATCTATCATTGCAATCGTGACGCCATTGCTAAAGTTAGTACGATTAAAGTTTCAGCGTTACTACGCGTAAGTTCTAGCAAAAAGCCCTCGAACGTCATGGATATTTTTTACATGATTCCTAAAAATATACAAGCTCCTACTATAGTGGCACCCTATGAAGATAAATGAGAGAATAACCGCATCCAGCCTATCGTTAAAGCATAATCAAAGGTACCATAATACCCTCACGGGGGTGACATTTCTTCGCCATAAATGACATAACCAAAAGCAATAGTTGAATATAATGCAAACAATAAGTTAACGTCGTCCCGACTAATCCAGCAATAACACCGATATAAAGCAAAGAAATATAAAAACGAGTATTCTGTTTTATTATGCTCAAACCACTAAAAACAGACAAATATTTTACCGCACTTTTCCCCCTAAAACGAACCTACTTCATTTGAAATATAAGCATCATTGATAAATTCAAAAGTCATTATTGATAGTGATTACAATTAAACCTAGCAGGCTAAACCAATAAATAGAGAATAAAACTAAAAAAATAGACGTTTAGAAGGACATTTTAAAAATATGATAAAAGCCTATCCTAGGCTAGCGGATAGGGTTAGCAAGATGCAAATACGTGTATTCAAGTACAAGCAGCCGATGCAATACTGGCTAAAAATAAAGAAAAAAATAAGCTATTTTACTTATTCAAATAGCTTATTTCTTATTCTCAATATGCGCCGAAATTATTTTATAAAATCTTAATTTATTTGCCACAAATCAAGTAATCATTTCGGAACATTTTGTCTCTAATCCTGTATAAATAAAGGATTAAGCGCGTTTGAAGTCAATATGAACCAATTTTGGTTTGAACGGGTGACGTTGCATTGCTTGAACTTTTACTGCAACTTCCTTACCGTCGATCACTAACGTGATCACTTCAGAATAAAAGCTATCGCTAGCTTGCGCATTGTTAAGTTCATCGTGATTTAAAACGATAGAAACCGGTGCTTCGCTACCACCGTAAACGATAGCAGGAATTTGACCGTTATGACGCAGGCGGCGGCTCGCACCCTTACCTTGCGCAGAACGAACTTCAGCGTTAAATTTAAATGCCATTTTACTGTTCTCTTAATAAAAAATGAATAAAAAAATCGCAGGCGACCCAGCGATTTCCCAAATTTCGCTCAAAGAATTCTTTGAGTGCGCGGATTATACTGAATAAATCGAAGTAAATCAAATAAAACCATGATTTTAATTCCCCTTCAAGGGTAATTTTTTATAGCCTTTTCCATGCAAAACAAGCTAAAATAGAACGGAATATAATAGTAATGATTTTAGGTTGTTGATTTAAATAAGTGGGTTTTCAATGGATGCATTAATTGGCTTTTTCACTGATTATGGCTACTTTGCTGTATTTTTTGTTTTAGTTATTTGTGGATTTGGCGTGCCTATTCCGGAAGATATTACATTAGTTTCCGGTGGTGTCATTTCCGGATTAGGGTATGCTAATCCCCATACGATGCTAGTGGTCAGTATGTTCGGCGTATTAATCGGTGATAGTACCATGTACTGGCTTGGCAGAATTTACGGAACCAAAATTTTACGTTTTAGACCGATCCGTAAAATGCTGACCTTAAAACGCCTTAAATCCGTCCGCGAAAAATTCGATAAATATGGCAACCGAGTGTTATTTTCTGCTCGGTTTTTGCCTGGTTTAAGAGCGCCGATTTATATGATTTCCGGTATCACCCGTCGCGTTAGTTTTACGCGTTTTATCTTAATTGATTTTCTCGCCGCTATCATCTCTGTTCCAATTTGGGTTTATTTAGGTTATTTCGGCGCCAGTAATTTAGATTGGCTACATGAACAAATTAAACGTGGACAAACTGTCATTTATGTTTTCGTAGCACTTTTAGCCATCTTCCTTTTTTGGAAATGGAAACAAAGTAAAAAGACCAAAGCGCAATAATTATTTTGTTTATACACCAAACATAAAAGCGATTAATATCGCTTTTATTTTGTCGCACTGACTAAGGCTTTAACTAATTGCGGTCCATGATAAATTAAACCGGAATACAGCTGTAATAACTCTGCGCCGGCGGCAATTTTTTCTTCGGCTTGCGCTACTGAATCAATGCCACCACTGCCGATAATCGGCAGACGTCCTTGCAATTCGCTTGCCAAGCGTGTGATAATTTTTGTGCTTTGGTGTTGCAAAGGTTTGCCACTTAAACCACCGATTTCTTGCGCATTTTTCATCCCGTTTACCGTCTCGCGCGAAATCGTGGTATTAGTCGCAATGACCCCGTCAATATGATGACGACACAGAGTATCGGCAATTTGTACCACTTCCGCTTCATTCAAATCTGGCGCAATTTTCACTGCGATTGGTACATATTTATTATATTGCTCAGCTAATACATTTTGACGCGCTTTAATACTTTGCAACAAGTCATCAAGGGCATCACCATATTGCAATTGGCGCAAATCCGGCGTATTTGGCGAGGAAATATTTATCGTAATATAATCCGCATAATTATAGGCTTTATTCAGGCAAAAAAGATAATCATCTTTGCCATGCTCAATCGGCGTTACTTTGTTTTTACCGATATTAATCCCTAATACCCCATCGTATTTGGACTTTTTCACGTTTTCCAGCAAATAATCAATACCTAAGTTATTAAATCCATTACGATTAATAATTCCTTCCGCCTCGATTAGACGAAACTGGCGTGGTTTTGGATTACCCTCTTGCGCCAACGGCGTGACCGTTCCTACTTCGATAAAACCAAAACCTAAAGCGCCAAAACCATCAATAGCTTCTCCGTTTTTGTCCGCACCTGCAGCAAGTCCAATCGGATTTTTAAAATGTAATCCCATCACGGTTTTACCACTACCAACCGGGCAAGCTAACACTGCTTTCAATAAGGAATTTAATGGGGAATAACCAGCAATTTTTAATAATTGCACAGTTAAATTGTGCGCCTGTTCGGCATCAAGGGAAAAAAGGGCTTTGCGAATTAAAGAATACATACTCGTTTATCTCTCCGGATAGTTTAACTGTAAAATAATAGATCAAAAAAGTGCGGTAAATTTTACCGCACTTTTGTTTTTTTATTGAAGCGCTTTTTCAATTTTTTCAAATAAATCGCGCGATAAATTTTCTACTTCACTTAATCGTTCAAGCGCTCGTTTCATCAAGGTTTGACGTTGCGCATCAAAACGGGCAAAACGAATCAATGGCTCAATTAAGCGCGATGCTACCTGCGGATTGGTTTCGTTTAAACGCAATAAAATATCGGTTAAAAAACGATAACCGGAACCATCGATAGCATGGAATGCTTTTAAATTATGCGCGGCAAAACTGCCGACTAACGCGCGCAAACGGTTTGGATTATTGAAATTAAAGCTCGGATGATCCATCAATTGGATAACCTGTTGCAATACGTGTTCATCTGGTCTTGTCGCTTGCAAAGCAAACCATTTATCCATCACTAACCCGTCATGTTGCCATTTTTGCTCAAAATCTTGCAACAAGGCTTCGCGACAAGGCAATTGCGCTTTAGTCGCCACCGCCAACGCCGCTAACGTATCCGTCATATTATTGGCATAAGTATAATGTTTATGCGCCAAAGCATTACCAAATTGGGTATAAGCTAAATAACTTAAACATAAATTGCGCAAGCCTCGCAATGCAATATCCGATTGCTCAAGACGATATTCATCTAACTGAATTTTATTGTAAGTTTTCAATAATAATTCTTTTAAATGTTCCGCAATGCTTTTCAGCATAAATTGGCGTACCGCCGAAATACCGTCAGGATCGATCGTTTTAAACAATTCAGCAAATTCCGTTTCTTTCGGCAAGGTTAAAATCAAGGTCGTCAATGCCACATTGCTTTGATAATGTTCTAAAACCGTCGAAAGTGCGGTCAAAATTTCAGCAGAAATGCTAAGCGACTCGCCTTGCTGATAATTGGTCAAATTGCGACGTAACTCTGCATTAAATAGCATTTGTGCTGCATCCCAACGTACAAATTCATTTTTTGCCGATTGTAACAACACCAATAATTGTTTAGTGGAATATTCGTAATCTAATTTTACCGGCGCCGAAAAATCGCACAACAATGCCGGCACTGGTTTGGTATAAATATTATGGAACTCAAATACTTGTTCTTGCTGCGTCACATTTAAAATATCACAAACCGCTTGCCCATCGTATTGTAACAATTGCTCAATCCCTTGCTCATCATAGAGTGCTATTTTGAGCGGAATATGCAAATTCACTTTATCCATTTGATCGGCAGTTGCCGGCGTCATTTGCGAAACGGATAATTTATAAGTATGCGCTTTTTCATCATAACTGTCTGTGATCGTTAATTCCGGCGTACCTGATTGACTATACCAACGACGGAATTGCGCTAAATCCACGCCGGATGCGCGTTCCATCGCGGACACAAAATCTTCGCAAGTCGCTGCTTTTCCATCATTTTCCGCGATATAAAGCTGCATCCCCGCTTGGAACCCTTTTTCGCCCAGCAAGGTATGCAACATACGGATCACTTCCGCCCCTTTTTCATACACAGTAACGGTATAAAAGTTATTCATTTCAATTACTTTTTCCGGTCGTATCGGATGCGACATTGGGCCGGCATCTTCCGCAAATTGCACGGTTCTCAACAATTTCACATTATTGATACGATTAACCGCACGGGATCCGGTATCTGAAGAAAATTCTTGATCACGGAAAACTGTCAAGCCTTCTTTTAAGCTCAATTGGAACCAATCGCGACAAGTGACGCGATTACCTGTCCAGTTATGGAAATATTCATGCGCAATCACGCTTTCGATTGCTAAATAATCATCATCAGTGGCGGTTTGCGGATTTGCCAACACAAATTTGGAATTAAAAATATTTAATCCTTTGTTTTCCATCGCGCCCATATTGAAAAAATCCACTGCAACGATCATATAAATATCCAAATCGTATTCTAAACCAAAACGATCTTCGTCCCATTTCATGGCTTTTTTCAAGCTTTGCATTGCCCAATCGGCACGATTTAAATTGCCGCGATCCACATATAATTCAAGCAATACTTCCCGTCCACTTTTGGTCACAAACTTGTCTTGCAATAAATCAAAATCGCCGGCCACTAACGCAAATAAATAACTCGGTTTAGGGAATGGATCTTGCCATTGAACCCAATGGCGACCATCCTCCAAATCACCACTCGCCACGCGATTACCGTTGGAAAGTAAATACGGATATTTGCTTTTATCGGCGGTAATTTTGGTAGTATAACGCGCCAATACATCCGGGCGATCCAACATATAAGTAATCTGACGAAAACCTTCCGCTTCACATTGCGTGCAGATGCCATCACCGGACTGGTACAACCCTTGCAACGAGGTATTTTCTGCTGGAACCAAATAAGTGACAATTTCTAACGTAAAACTATCTGCCTCAACACCGCTTAAATCTAACGTCAAACTTTCACTATCTTGTTGATAATTTGTGAATTTTTCGCCATTTAATAAAATTGAAGCAAACTGAAAACCATGTCCATCAAGGCGCAACATCGAACTTTCCGGGTTGACACGTTGGAACTGACTTTGAGCTGTCACAACCGTTTTTTGAGGATCAAGTTGAAAATCAAGGGAGAGATCAGTTACCGTAAAATCCGGTTTCTTATAGTCTTTTCTATATTTCGCTTTAGTGGGCATAAAACAACCTAAAATGTCATGCTAAATTTGTGCTTAGGATATGATTTTTACTGCGAACTTGCAAGAAGGTTTTCTTCGCTGACAGGATTTCTTCATTTTAGAATGACTGACATAATAAGCCAAAAGTGCGGTCATTTTTACCGCACTTTTAAGGCATGACGCAATAAAATTAAAAATCCTCAAAATACTGTTGAATTTGTTTCGGATCTTGGGTTTTAGTTAAAGCTAATTGCAATAAAACGCGCGCTTTTTGTGGGTTTAAGGTACCGGATGCGCTAAAACCGTATTTACTGTCATCCACTTCGGCATCTCGCGTGGTATATCCAGTTGGAACACGAGAAGAACGCACTACTGCTACCCCATCTTTCGCGGCTTGTTCAAGTAACGCTAAATTGGCGGCATTGACATTACCATTACCCACGCCCGCAGCAACAATACCTTTATATCCAGCATCTAACAAGGCTTTCAACGGTTCTGTTGGCATATTGGAATACGCATAAACGATCCCAACTTTTGGCAATTTGGTTAACTCATCCACATTAAATGGCGTATTTACCGTATGTTTACTTTCCGGAGCGCGTTCATAATCTACTTTGCTGTTATGGATATAACCTAAAGCGCCAAAATTTGGCGAACTAAAGGTTTGCACCGCGGTAGTACTGGTTTTGGTCACATCGCGCGCACCTAACACCGTATCATTCATTGCAACTAATACCCCGCGCCCAGCCGAATCTTTGTCCGCTGCCACCACAACTGCATTATAAAGGTTTAATGGACCATCCGCGCTTTTCTCGGTTGCCGGACGCATTGCCCCGACTAAAACTACCGGTTTTTCGCATTTTACCGTCATATCCAAGAAATACGCTGTTTCCTCCATCGTATCCGTGCCATGGGTAATCACAAAACCATCGGTATTTTTACATTGACTGTTAATGGCTTTCGCTAATTTTAGCCACACCTCGTCACTCATATCTTGCGAACCGATTTTTACAATTTGCTCGCCTTTAATATTGGCAATGGTTTTCATCTCGGGAACTGCCTCAATTAACGTATCAATCGTTAACTGACCGGCTTGATATTCCGAACTCACCGAACTTTTTCCGCTCCCGGCAATAGTACCGCCGGTGGCTAAAATAGTAATATTCGGTAATTCAGCCGCACAAGCGCTTGAAATGCCCAACCCTAAAAGCATGAATGCGGATAATTTTTTTAATTTCATAAAATGACTCCTTTATTATTATCATGGCTAAGGCCAAGGCTATTATCACCATAAAAATCAATGAGTAAAATGTAATTTTCCATATTTGTGATCTATTTCATATTTCTGCATCATGAAAAGAAAATAATCTCACTTAAAACCAAAAGCAATCGTTTGCGAAAAAAAGCAAAATACGCTACTCTACACACTTTGTTATTAACAGGAAGCGATATTATGTCAAACCATCATCCACAAATTGCCATTGTTATGGGATCAAAAAGCGACTGGGCAACCATGCAAGAAGCCACAGCAATTTTAGATCAACTCCAATTGCCTTATCACGTCGAAATCGTATCGGCACATCGTACGCCGGATAAATTATTCCAATTTGCCGAAAGTGCGGTCGAAAAAGGATACAAAGTGATTATTGCTGGTGCTGGTGGCGCGGCGCATTTACCAGGAATGATTGCGGCAAAAACTATTGTGCCAGTATTGGGTGTCCCGGTGAAAAGCTCAATATTAAGCGGGGTTGACAGCCTATATTCGATTGTACAAATGCCAAAAGGGATTCCGGTTGGAACCTTGGCAATTGGCCCGGCCGGAGCGGCAAATGCAGGTTTATTGGCTGCGCAAATTCTGGCAGCATTTGAACCTGACTTAGCAAGACGCTTATGGCAATTTAGAGAAAAACAAACCAAAGACGTATTGGAAAATCCCGATCCGAGAAGTTAAGTTTGTTTTATCAAAAATAAGCATAAAAAATGGCTTTCTTTATTGATATAAGAAAGCCATTTTTATTTTTTCAAAACAATATATTACGTTCTATTTTTCCCAACGTTCCAGCGCTTGTTGATCGGTTGCGCGATGTTCTACCCAACGTGCGCCTTTATCGGTTTGCTCTTTTTTCCAAAAAGGTGCTTTGCTTTTAAGAAAATCCATAATAAATTCATTCGCTTGGTATGCCTCGCCACGATGTGCAGAACTCACACCAACCAAAACGATTTCGTCACCGGTATGCAATAATCCAACACGATGAACTACCGCCACGCGCAAAATATCCCAGCGTTGTTTAGCTTGTTCAACAATTTCTCGCAACGCTTTTTCCGTCATTGCCGGATAATGCTCTAAATACAAACTAGATACTTCATCACCCAAGTTTAAATCACGTACTTTGCCCACAAAAATGACGCTTGCTCCGACTGAATTCGGTGCTGAAATCCATTGATAAATCGCTTGCTGATCAAAGGGTTGTTCTTGAACTGCAATTTGAATATCGCTCATTTAGCCTCCAGTTACGGGCGGGAAAAAAGCAATTTCATCCCCTTTTTTGACCGCACTTTCCAATGGACTTAAGGTCTGATTGATCGCCACCAGCAACTTGCCTTTCTCCAGCGCCAATGCCCATCTATCTCCTTTTGCCGCTAAATGCGCACGCACTTCTTCGGCTGTGGTAAAGGAAGCTGGTAATTCAAGGCTATCCACGCCAATTAATTCTCTAGTTTGGGCAAAAAATAATACGTTTAACATAGTTTTTCCTTTATTTTTTTACGCCGCCATAAAATGGCCGGATTTTCCACCGCTCTTTTCTAATAAACGAACTTGTTCGATAACCATATCTTTTTGCACCGCTTTACACATATCATAAATCGTCAAAGCAGCAACGCTAGCGGCAGTTAACGCTTCCATTTCTACACCCGTTTTACCGGTTAATTTACATAAACTTTCAATACGCACCTGATTGCGTTCTGGCAAAGCGGTTAATTGCACCTCCACTTTCGACAACAGCAACGGATGACACAACGGAATCAGCTCCCATGTACGTTTCGCCGCTTGAATACCAGCAATGCGCGCAGTCGCGAAAACATCACCTTTATGATGCTGCCCGGACATAATCATTGCTAGGGTTTCTGCCGACATGGTGACAAACGCCTCTGCTCTGGCAATACGTACCGTTTCTTGCTTGTCCGAAACGTCCACCATATTGGCTTCACCGTTATTATTAATATGTGTAAGACCTGTCATATAAAATCTAGCCTCCAGTAAAATTAACCGCCGATACTGGCAAGATGATTACGCACTCCGCTATCACCTTGATGTAAAAAATGATGTTCGCGTTTACCCTGTAACGCGCTGAATAAACGAGCTTGCAATTGGATAATTTGCTCATCAGATTGTAACAAATCGCGCAATTCAATGCCTTCTTCACCAAATAAGCATAAATGTAATTTTCCTTTCGCGGATACTCGCAAGCGATTGCAACTGGTGCAAAAGTTTTTCTCATAAGGCATAATCAACCCAATTTCGCCAAGATAATCTGGATGGCGAAAGACTTTCGCCGGACCATCGCTCCGTCCTTTGGCTTGCAATTGCCAACCATCACGTAACAATTGTTGCGCTAATACTTGACCGGATAAATGATGTTGTGCGAAAAAGTGATCCATCTCGCCAGTTTGCATCAATTCGATAAAGCGCATTTGGATCGGTTTATCTTTGATCCAAGCCAAAAATTGTGCAAAATCTTGATCATTCAAGCGTTTCATCAAAACAGAATTCACTTTCACTTTCTGATAACCGCATTCAAAAGCACGAGCAATCCCACGCATCACTTCATCAAATTTATCCACACCGGTAATTCGATGAAACATTTTGGGATCAAGGCTATCCACACTGACATTAATTGAAGTAATGCCTGCCGCTTTCCAAGCAGCTACATCCTTTGCCATACGATAACCATTGGTAGTCAAAGCGAGGGTTTTGAGTTGTGGAATTTGCGCCAGCGTTTCAACAATCGGCAAAAAATCCTTGCGTAAGGTCGGCTCCCCGCCGGTTACGCGAATTTTTTCCGTACCTAAATCAGCAAACGCCATGGCAAGACGACGAATTTCCGCCAAGGTTAAAAAACTCGGCTTATTCGCTTCCGGTTGATAACCATTCGGCAAGCAATAATTACAACGGAAATTGCACATATCCGTAATGGATAAACGCAGATAATAATATTGGCGTTGGAACTCATCAATTAAGCGAGTCTGCCCAACGTTTTTAATGGGTATAGTTTGTTGCATGGGACACCTTTCTAAAACACGAGAGGATAAACCGTTTCCAGTAATATCCCTGAGCGACATTCATACTGAGGTTGTCGCTGGCATTGCTACCTTATTTTGGCAAACTTAGGTAAAACAAGCTCGGAGTTATGCGATAAATTCTTGTCTATTGTAAATGATTAATTTCGTTAAAGATATACCTAAAATTTGATCTATTTAACAAAATAGACATTTTTTTCTTTAATTTTCAATTATATAAAAAAGTATATAGCGATATTTTAAACAAAATCAATCTTAAGTGATGAATATGAAATACTCTGACGGGAAAGGTTATATAAAAGTGCGGTCAAAATTGACCATCATTTTAAGCAGTAAGAAACAACGAAACACATTACAATTCGCTTAACATATCATCAATGGCTTTGCATAATAACGTGCGATCATGACGATAACTGACATCATCCGCATTCAAGCGACGCGCCATAATTTTGCAATTAAAAGTGCGGTCTTTTTCTGGCGAGTTTATAGGAATAATCGCGCCATCAATGATTTTTTTTCCAATAACATCATGAATCCAATCAATGCGTTCGCTTAAGGACAACGCCGCTACCGGACTATGTTCCACGCCTAAATTATCGATAAAAATTTTCTTCGCCGAACTTTGTTGCAAACTTTGCACAATTTCAGGCAGCAGCAAAGGCGGCATAATACTGGTTAAAAAACTGCCCGGACCGAATAAAATCACCTCCGCATTATTTAACGCCTCAACCGCTTCTGGTGTCGCACTCACTAGCGGTACTAAAAATACAGATTTCGGCAGCACATCTAGATTATCAATCCCAACTTCACCCACAATACTTTCGCCGGAAGGCAAACTTGCCGCCAAATGCACCGAAGATTCCGACATAGGGATAATAAAGGATTTAACGTGCAATAATTCGCGAATGAGGTTCACCGCCTCCGTCGGACGAACATATAAATTGCCCAAAGCGGTCAACATTAAATTGCCCAAATTATGCCCCGCTAACTCCCCTTGCCCGCTAAAGCGATATTCAAACAGCGCCGATGCAGTACTCGGTTCCGTAATGATTTGATTTAAACAATTACGTAAATCTCCCCAAGCAATCCCACCTTGCTGCATCCGAATTCGCCCAGTTGAACCGCCATTATCTGTCGTCGTCACAATACCAGTCAAACGTTCCTTCATAAAACTTAACGCCGACATCACTCGCCCCAAGCCATGCCCACCGCCAATAGCGACAATATGCTTAACCGAATCCAAATACGGATGACGACTGTGTGGCGTAAGATCTGACATAGTGATTTCCTAAAGTGCGGTCAAAATTTTTAGAATTTTAGCATATTCTCTTTTAGCAACAAACTGAGGATAGTATATGATTGGTCATTAAAAAGACTGAAATGTACAAAAGCGGATCAAATTGACCCGCTTTTTTAGCTTATTTTCTTTGCTTAAACGTAATTAAAACCCTTCCTTCAAGCTGACGGTTAAGTTAAATACCAACTGTTCTGGGCGGCTGTCTTTGCTATCGGCACAATAATAGCCTTCGCGTTCAAATTGGTAGGCTTTTTCCGCTTGTGCATTCGCTAAACTTTTTTCTACTACACCATGTTTAACGACAAGTGAATTTGGATTTAATATATCGTTAATATCTTCTGCTGCACTTGGATTAGCAACAGTAAACAAACGATCATAAATACGAAATTCCGCAGCTAAATTGTCGGTTGCTGAAACCCATTGAATAACACCTTTAACCTTACGCCCATCTGCCGGATTTTTACCTAAGGTTTCAGGATCGTAAGTACAATAAACCGTAGTAACATTCCCTTCAGCGTCTTTTTCCACTCGTTCCGCTTTGATTACGTAAGCATTACGCAAGCGCACTTCTTTACCTAATACCAAACGTTTATATTGTTTATTCGCTTCCTCACGGAAATCAGCCTTATCGATATATAATTCCTTAGTGAAAGGCAATTCTCGGGTTCCTAATTCCTCTCTATTTGGATGATTTGGTGCGGTCAGAATTTCTGTCCCATTAAAATTTTCAATCACGACACGTAACGGATTAATCACCGCCATTGCACGAGGTGCATTCACGTTTAAATCGTCACGAATACAACTCTCTAACGCACTATATTCCACAACATTATCTTGTTTGGTCACACCAATGCGGCGACAAAATTCACGCAGTGATTCCGGTGTATAGCCACGACGGCGCAAACCGGAAATAGTCGGCATACGAGGGTCATTCCAACCGTCCACAATCCCATCATTGACCAGTTTTAATAACTTACGTTTTGAGGTTAACGTATATTCCAAATTTAAACGAGAAAATTCGTATTGATGTGGCAACGGGCGCTCAATTGAAATATGTTCCAATACCCAATCATACAAACGACGGTTATCTTGGAACTCCAATGTACACAAAGAATGTGTAATTCGCTCAATCGCATCAGAAATACAATGGGTAAAGTCATACATCGGATAAATGCACCATTTATCACCGGTTTGATGGTGGCTGGCAAATTTAATTCGATAAAGTACCGGATCACGCATCACCATAAAAGGTGAAGCCATATCAATTTTTGCACGCAAACTTGCCTTACCTTCTGCAAATTCGCCATTTTTCATTTTTTCAAATAAAACTAAATTTTCTTCGACACTGCGATCACGATATGGGCTGTTTTTGCCCGGCTCAGTTAATGTTCCACGATATTCGCGCATCTCTTCTGCTGATAATTCATCAACATATGCTAATCCTTTTTCAATCAATTCAATAGCATACCCATACAATTGATCAAAATAATCGGAGGCATAACGAGGTTGACCTTGCCAATGAAATCCTAACCATTCCACATCTTGCTTAATCGAATCCACATATTCCACATCTTCTTTCACCGGGTTAGTATCATCAAAGCGTAAATTACATAACCCATTGTAATCCTGAGCGATACCGAAATTTAAACAAATCGATTTAGCATGACCGATATGCAAATAGCCATTAGGTTCAGGTGGAAAACGGGTATAAACATTTTGGTGTTTACCGCAAGCCAAATCCTCATCAATAATTTGACGAATAAAATTTGTCGGACGATGTTCTGTATTTTCTTCAGTATGGTTCATATTAACCTCATTTGAGTAAATTCTTTTTCAGCATAATTGGGCTATTCTACAATGTTTATAAAGAGAATACAAAGTGCGGTTAATTTTTACATTTTTTAAAGAATGTCTTGTTCTTCTTAGATGAGATGATAAAATGAACGAACGTTCATTCATTACATTAATATTAAGATTTTCTTAAGATTTCATTTTTATACTAGTCAGCACATAACATTTAAGCATAAAACTGAGGATTCTATGACTAAAAAACGCTTTTTTTTACTTTTCATTGTTATTGTTGCACTAGCTGCAGGTTACTTTTATTACGGAAATAAAAATGATAAAACCATTACTTATTTAACTGAAACCGTTCAGCGTGGAAATTTACAAAAAACGGTTATAGCAACCGGTACCATTCGGGCTTATAACCGAGTGGAAGTTGGGGCTCAAGTTTCGGGTAAAATCGAAAAGATTTATGTGACTCTTGGACAAAAAGTCAAAACAGGTGATTTAATTGCTCAAATTGACTCCTCTACTCAACAAAATACATTGGACACAGCGACAGCCAAATTAGCCTCTTATCAGGCGCAATTAAAAGCGAAAAAAGTTGCTTATAGTGTTGCCAAGTCCTCTTACGATCGTTTAGCCAAACTTTATGCCAAAAAATCAGTTAGTTTAGACGAATTTGAGAGTGCCAAAGATACTTTGGCAACAGCCGAAGCCGCGATTGAAGAAATTGATGCCTCAATTAAGCAAGCTGAAATTGAAGTCAACGATGCTAAAACCAATTTAGGATATACAAAAATTGTTGCACCGATTGATGCCACTATCATCTCTATTCCAGTTTCCGAAGGACAAACTGTCAATGCAAACCAAACCACACCAACAATCGTACAAGTAGCGGATTTAAGTAAGGTTCTTATAAAACCGGAAATTTCAGAGGGTGATATTACTAAAGTCACTGCTGGAATGGAGGTTAAATTTTCAACGCTTTCCGATCCAGATAAAATTTACCGAGCCACAATCGATTCTGTAGATCCGGCTATGACCACATTAACGGATAATGAATACACAGAAAGTGTATCTGATACTAATGCGGTTTATTACTATGCTAATGTTGTGGTTGAAAATCCGGATAATAATTTACGTATCGGCATGACAACTCAAAACACGATTACTATTGCTGATGTAAAAAACACTTTATTAATTCCAACAATGACATTAAAAAAACAAAATAATAAAGTGTTTGTGAATGTATTAACGACGGCTAATCAAGTGGAACAACGTGAGGTTCAAATCGGTTTAAATGATGATATGAATACTCAAATATTATCCGGCTTAAACGAGGGCGAAAAAGTCGTTTCATCCCAAGTTGCAGCCGGTGAAACTGTTGGTACTGTTCGTGGTCCGAAAATGTTCTAAAGTGCGGTTGGTTTAAGATGAATATTATTGAAATTAAACAAATTAACAAATATTTCGGCGAAGGTGAAAATCGTACTCAGATCCTAAAAGATATTAATCTGGAAATTAAAAAAGGCGATTTTGTGGCGATCATCGGACAATCCGGTTCAGGAAAATCAACCCTAATGAACATTATCGGCTGTTTGGATACTGCTACATCAGGTTCCTATAAAATTGCCGAGACAGAAGTCAGTCATCTGGATGCAGATCAACTTTCTGAGTTACGTCAAAAAAAATTTGGTTTTATTTTCCAACGTTATAACCTGTTATCAACGTTAAGTGCGGTGGAAAATGTAGCACTTCCTGCGATTTATGCCGGTGTAGATCAAAAATCCCGCTTACAGCGAGCCTCTTCACTTCTAGAGAAATTGGGGTTAGGTGATCGGTTACAAAATAAACCAAATCAATTATCCGGCGGACAACAACAACGGGTCAGTATCGCACGAGCTTTGATGAACGGTGGTGATATTATTTTAGCCGACGAACCAACCGGAGCATTGGACAGTAAAAGTGGCGAAACTGTGATGGAAATTTTACAGCAATTACATCAAGAAGGTCATACTATTATTCTAGTTACTCATGACCAACAAGTTGCTAATTTTGCTAATCGAATTATTGAAATTAAAGACGGACGAATTATTGAAGATCAACGTAAATCGGATTTTACTGCCAGCAAAACCGACTCGCCATCTGTCAATAAAAGTCGCTTTAATTTCTACAAAGATCAATTCATTGAGTCCTTTAATATGTCGGTAAAAGCCATTATTGCCCACAAATTACGTTCTTTATTGACCATGTTGGGGATTATTATCGGTATTACGTCTGTCGTCTGCGTGGTAGCGCTCGGTAACGGATCGCAGCAAAAAATTCTCGCCAATATTAATTCGATGGGAACAAATACGATGGATATTTATAACGGAACAGGATTTGGTGACAGACGTTCGGAAAAAATGCAAAACCTGACTATCGGTGATGCCAATATGCTCGGTCGTCAAAGTTATATTGAAAGTGTAACCCCCAATACCAGTGTCAGTGGCACCCTTGTGTATGGTAACAAAGACTTTACCGCACAAGTACAAGGTGTCGGCGAACAATTTTTTAATGTAAAAGGATTAACGTTACAACAGGGGACATTATTTAGTGCAAATGATGTAAAAAATAACGAATCCGTGGCGGTAATTGATGACAATACGTTGCGTGAAGTATTTAAAAATGACAATCCTATCGGCAAAATTTTAATGTTAAACAAAAAACCGCTGAGAGTTATTGGTGTCGCCGTCACTTCAAATACCATGGGAATGAATAGCTCAAGTCTAAAAATTTACATTCCTTACACCACCGCCATGAATAAAATTTCCGGTGATCAAAAAATCTCATCGATCACGGTCAAAGTACGTGACAATATTAACTCATCTGTAGCGGAAAAAGATTTAACCGCCTTATTGTTAGTTCGACATGGTAAGAAAGACTTTTTTACCATGAATACCGACACGATTAAGCAAACCGTTGAAAGTACCACCAATACCATGCGTTTATTGGTTTCCTGTATCGCGTTGATTTCATTAGTGGTTGGTGGTATTGGTGTAATGAACATCATGTTAGTATCCGTCACGGAACGGACAAAAGAAATCGGCGTTCGAATGGCGATTGGCGCAAGACAGGCAAATATTTTGCAGCAATTTTTAATCGAAGCGGTGTTAATCTGCATGATCGGAGGAGTGACCGGAATTGTACTCGCTTTATTATTTGGTACCTTATTTAATTCCATTATGACAGATTTTGCGATGATCTTCTCCAATTGGTCTATCATTGCAGCCGTATTATGTTCAACCCTAATCGGTATCGTTTTCGGCTATATGCCGGCCAAAAACGCAGCAAAATTAAATCCGATAAATGCCTTAGCGAGAGAATAAGGTTTTGTAATAATAGTTTTATTTGATAAAATTCAACTAAAAGTGCGGTCAAAATCACCGCACTTTTCCCGATGACTTTAAAGGAAAAAAAGATGTTAAAACTAAGTAAATTAACGTTGAGCGTGGTATTTTCTACTGCCTTAATTGGTTGTGCTAATCTTGACGATTCGTACAATAATGCACAAGCCGATTTCCAACAATATCAAGACTTGACCCAACAATATAATATTCAAGAAAATTGGTGGACATTATACCGTGATCCGCAGCTTAACCGCTTAGTGGAACAAGCTCTTGCCAATAACAAAGATTTAGCCAAAGCGGCCATCTCTGTCAATATGGCGTTATACCAAGCCAATTTAGTCGGCGCCGATCTCGTGCCGAATTTTAGCGGAAGTACCAATTCTTCAGCGCGAAAAAATATTACTGATGGCGGCAACTCAACCCTTTCTCACACCGGTGCGCTAGAAGTCAGCTATACCGTAGATTTATGGCGTCGTTTAGCCGATGCTGCCTCAGCCGCGGAATGGACACATGCTGCGACACAACAAGATATGGAAGCGACTCGAATTTCCTTAATTAATGCTGTGGTCACTACTTATTATCAACTGGCTTATTTAAACGATGCAATTAGCGTAACCAATCAAACTATTGATTATTACTCACAAATTAACCGCATCATGCAAAATAAATTAAATCAAGGGGTCGCCGACAGCGCCAGCACTGATCAAGCTCAACAAGCAGTATTAACTGCACGTAATACGTTAATCTCTTACCAAACACAAAAGAAAACAACCGAAAGCACCTTACGTAATTTACTTAACTTAAAACCAAGTGATGCATTAAATGTAAATTATCCACATATTCTTAATGTAAAAAATGTTGGAGTAAATTTAAACGTTCCGCTTTCCACTATTGCTAATCGCCCGGATTTAAAAGGTTATCAATACCGTTTAAACAGCGCATTTAAAGATGCGAAAGCTATGCAAAAAAGCTGGTTCCCAAGCATTACATTAGGCGGAAGTTTATCCTCTAGCGGTACTCATGTAAACAATGCATTTGAAACCGGATTTGCCGCCGGTACTGTCGCGATTAGCTTACCGTTCTTAAGTTGGAATACTGTAAAATGGAATGTAAAAATTTCCGAAGCACAATATGAAACGGCTTTAGTGAATTTTGAGCAAGGTATCACAACCGCATTAAACGATGTAGATAAAAACTACTTTGCTTACACACAATCACGCGAAAACCTAACCAATTTACAACAAACGTACAACTACAACCAGCGCATTACGCAATACTACAAAAACCGCTATGATGCCGGTTTATCTGAATTAAAAGATTGGTTAACTGCCGCCAATACCGAGAAAAATTCGCAACTTTCCATTTTAAACGCCAAATATAGCGTTATTCAAAATGAAAATGCGGTTTATAGCTCAATGGGTGGATATTATTCAGGGCGATAAGTGAAAAAATAAAGTTAGGTAGCAATGTCTGCACCTTAACCGTTAAATGAAAACTAACACTGATTAAGGTGCGGAATAATCTCCTGACTTTTTTTCATTATATCGATTATTCTTCTTCCGCTTCTTCTAATTCATCTGCCATAGCAGCTAAAATTTCGCGGGATAAGATTGCCAATGAACGATAAAAAGGCAAATTCGCTTGTCGCTCTACTTGTGCTAAAAACACATTAGCACAAGGCAATAAAAAGTGTTCAAATAATTCTCGCTGTGCTTGAACAGACGCCAAATTATCTTCAATCCATGAAGCAGTTAAAAAAACTAGCGCAAAATGCACCGCACTTTGTTCATCCTCCGCGAATGGTGGCATGCCGCGTTCCTTTCGAAATGCGATAAAATCTGATGCCACAATGCCATAATCTGTAATAGCGGTTTTGATGAGTGGATTTGCTTTGCCAAAGAGACGCGAATATTCTTGCTCCAGTAAAGTCAAGTCGATCTTCATTTGCAACGCATCCAACGCCTGTTCGCTTTGTGCATCGGTATCCAACGCCCACACTTGACTCAATCCTTTTTGTTGTAACCAAGCAAAAACATTGCTTAACAGCGGATCCGTGGGCGCACGATAAAATAAATTGCCAAATAATCGACTAATTAATGAAAAGTGACTTAATTGTTGTTCTGTTGACATTTTAGGCTTGCTCGTGTTGTTCGAAAAGTGCGGTTAAATTTTGTTGTGTTTTTTGCTCTGCTTGCTGCAAAATCTCTTGACGTTGTGCCTCGCTTAACACATAAATATCACCAATTAATTGATGATCAATATCGGTAATACCGCAAAAATTAAATAATCCGTCCACCAAACAATGTCGAATAGCAACGTCAAATCCCGCTTCTTGGTATTTATCCTTGCTGCTGCCAATGGTAATAAAATGCTGCATTTTTTTCTCTTGTAATAAGCCGACTGAAATTCCGTTTTCCGTTTTATAGGCAAATCCATGACTCAATACTCGGTCTAAATAGCCTTTTAAAATCGCCGGAAATCCCATCCACCAGAGGGGATAAATTAAGGTAATCAAATCGGCATCACGCAGTAAATCTTGTTCATATTTAATTTCTGCTGGTGTAATATTTTGATTTGCCGCTTGTAATTCAGCCCAAGATAACACTGGATTAAATTGCATAGTATAAAGATCGCGTACCACCGTTTCTGCCCCAGCTTGTTGCGCCCCCGCCAATACATGTTCTAAAATCGCTTTATTAAAGCTACTTTGATTGTTCGGATGGGCAAAAATAACCACTTGTTTCATTTTATTCTCTATTTTCCTTTTCTTGTAATTCGATTTTATTGTTCAATCTTGCGAACGTGTAAAGTAATGCCAACAACCGCATCTACTTCAATCACATCACCAACCTGTAAATGTTGCCCTTGGATACGCCAAGTGGTATCGCCAAAATAGCCACGCCCAATCCCATTGGAGGCAATTTCTTGTACGGTTCCGCGTGCTTTTAACATGGCATGATCTCGTTGATTAAGGGAAGAATGTGATTGATCGGATAGATCTTTACTATGTTGATATTTCCACCAAATCAAACTTAACAGCAAAGCAAGCAATGCATAAATAATTGTCAGTACAATTAAGGATAAACTGCTAAACGCCATCAAACCGGCAGTAATCAATGCCGCCAATCCCCACCATAGCAAAAACACACCGGGAATGATTAATTCAGCAATTAACAATACAAAGCCCAAAATCAACCAATGCCATACCGACCAATCTACCAGCCATTCCATCGTCTTTCCCCTCGCCAAAATTTAAGCGGAGCACTAACTCCACTTAAATATTAATTTGATTTTTTATCACCTTTAAGCAACTCGGCAATGCCAGCAACGGATCCAATCAAATTTCCCGCTTCCAGCGGCATTAATACCACTTTGCTGTTGTTCGATCCGCCGATTTCTTTTAAGGCTTCCGTGTATTTTTGGGCGATAAAATAATTAATCGCTTTCGTATCGCCGCTGGCAATGGCTTCCGATACCATTTGCGTTGCTTTAGCTTCCGCTTCAGCCGCACGCTCACGCGCTTCTGCTTGCAAAAAGGCTTCTTGTCGCTCCCCTTCCGCTTTCAAAATCCGCGATTGTTTTTCCCCTTCCGCGCGTAAAATCTCTGCTTGACGTACACCTTCCGCTTCCAAAATATCAGCCCGTTTATTGCGCTCGGCTTTCATTTGCGCATTCATCGCAGCAATTAATTCATGGGGCGGGCGAACATCACGAATTTCAATCCGTGTCACCTTAACTCCCCAAGGATTCGTTGCTTCATCCACAATCGCCAATAAACGCCCGTTAATGCTGTCACGCTGCGATAACATTTCATCTAGCTCCATCGAACCCAATACGGTACGAATATTCGTCATGGTTAAATTGATGATCGCCTGTTCTAAATGATTAACCTCATACGCCGCACTGCGCGCATCAATCACCTGCACAAAACACACTGCATCAATAGATACATTGGCATTATCTTTGGAAATCACTTCTTGTGACGGAATATCTAACACTTGTTCCATCATATTGATCCGACGTCCAACGCGATCCACAAATGGCACCACAAAGTTCAATCCCGGCGTCAAGGTACGGATATAACGTCCAAAGCGCTCAATTGTCCAATGATAACCTTGTGGCACGGTTTTTAAAGTAGAAAAAAGAATAAATACAACCAACGCCACGAAAAAAATCGCCGCCACCGGTAATCCATCAATGAAGCCCATAGTTTTCTCCTTTCAAGTGAACACTTGATTAAAATTCTAACAAATCAGACCGCACTTTGCACATAATAATATCCGTTATTTTTTGTAACAAATTCAAATAAATGCGTAATGCAATCAGGAGCATCTTGATCTTGATGAGAAACAAATAATAATTGTGTTGCACTATTTTTTACCAATTGATCAATAAAATGCTTCACCAATTTACGATTTAATCCGTCCAATCCTTGTAACGGTTCGTCCAAAATTAACACTGGTGGATGTTTAACCATCGCGCGCGTAATCAACAATAAACGTTGTTGCCCCCAAGATAATGAGCGAAAAGGTCGCATAGCAAGGGCGCTCAAATTAAGGCGAGCTAACCATTCCATTGCTTTTAAACGAAGAGCATCCGGCGTTTTTTGATATACGCCAATACTGTCAAAAAAGCCGGAAATAATGACATCAATAACCGAACAATTCACGCGATAATCCATGTGTAATTGGCTGCTGACATAACCAATTTTTTGCTTAATTTCCCAAATTGTTTCACCGCTTCCCCGCTGGCGTCCGAATAAATACACATGGTTAGCATAGGCTTGTGGATGATCGCCGGTGAGAATAGATAACAATGTGGATTTACCGGCACCATTAGGACCTTTTATCCACCAATGTTGCTCTGGCGCCACCGTCCAGCTTAAATGATCCAACACCACTTTGTCGCCATATTGAATACAGACGTCTTTTAATTCAAAGAGCGGTTGATTTTTATCTAATTTTATCAAAGGCGCCGCACTTTGTGGCAATGGCACATCTACTGCATTTTCCGCATAATGTAATTGCTGATAAATACTTTGTTGTTCCACCTGTTCACGAGAACCTTGCAAAATTAATTCCAATTGTTCCAATAACGCCAAATGATCTGCCGCCGGCGGAAGATCGGAGAAACGATTGACAATCAATACCAGCGCCATTTTTTGCTGCAATTGATTAAGTAAATCCATCCAATCTTGCACCGATTGTTTATCCAATCCCTCAAAAGGTTCATCCATGATCAATAAATCCGGCTCGCTCACCAAGGCTTGGCATAATAATACTTTGCGACTTTCACCAGTGGACAATTGAATAAATGGACGCTCAAGCAACGCACTGATATTTAATTTTGCCGCATAAAACTCGCAAAGATCGGCATTGCTGCTCCCATTTAAAATGGTTTCACGGGCAGTTTTGCCAAAATCATCAGGACTAACCGTATCGTTGTTACGATCTTTAAAAGTTTGTTCTAAAATATGTTGTTGTTTTTCAAAAGAAAGTGCGGTAATTTTTTGAAAAGAATTAATAAATGTACCATCAATTAATGGCAATTCACCTTGTAAGGCAAGGCTTAAGGCAGTTTTTCCACTGCCATTTGAGCCAACAATGACCCAAAAATCTTGTGTATTAATCGTCAGCGCTGGAACATAGAGACGATTATTTTTGCTAAGTTGAAAATAGGCATCTTGAATTTTTATCATGATTCCTCCGATAAAAAAAGCGGATAAAAATCCGCTTTTTTATGATTACTGAAAATTAAGCATTATTTTCTTCTGACAAGCAGACTGCCGCAGTAAAGACAACGTCAGTAGATGAGTTTAATGCGGTTTCTGCTGAGTCTTGTAACACACCGATAATAAAGCCAACCCCGATTACTTGTGCCGCGATATCGTTGGAAATACCAAATAAGCTACAAGCAAGTGGAATTAACAATAATGAACCGCCGGCAACA
This sequence comes from [Pasteurella] aerogenes, assembly GCA_900637275.1. Classification (NCBI taxonomy): domain Bacteria; kingdom Pseudomonadati; phylum Pseudomonadota; class Gammaproteobacteria; order Pasteurellales; family Pasteurellaceae; species [Pasteurella] aerogenes. The sequence continues at coordinate 667,072 of LR134362.1, read as the reverse complement.
CCAGATGCCCCGCACGCACAAACGCTAGCAACAACACTTAATAGTAATGCAGTTGGTAAAGAAACAGTGATGCCAAGTGTATGCACTGCCGCTAAGGTTAATACGGTAATAGTAATCGCCGCGCCCGCCATGTTGATAGTCGCACCTAACGGAATAGACACAGAATAGGTTTCTTCATCTAAATTTAAACGTTTTGCCAACGCCATGTTCACCGGAATATTCGCCGCGGAACTTCTCGTAAAGAACGCAGTTAAACCACTTTCACGGATACAAGTCCAGACTAATGGATACGGGTTGCGGCGGATTTTCCAAAATACTAGTGCTGGATTGATCACGAATGCAGTAAACAACATCGCACCAAGTAATACCGCCAATAATTGGATATAATCTAATAATGCACCAAGCCCTTTATCTGCTAAGGTTTCAGCAACTAAACCGAATACCCCGATTGGTGCAAAATTAATGATAAAACGAACAATTTTTGACACACCTTCAGAGAAATCATTCACCACAGATTTTGTGGTTTCTGAAGAATGGCGTAATACAATACCTAAACCGATTGCCCACGCTAAAATACCGATAAAGTTAGCGTTAAATAAGGCATTCAATGGGTTATCTACCACATTTAACACTAATGTGCTAAGAACCTCGGAAACTTCGCTCGGTGGAGATAAAGAACCTTCTTGGGTTGCCAACGCAATAGTTGTTGGGAAAGCAAAACTTGCAATAACAGCGGTTAACGCCGCAAGGAAGGTTCCCAACAAATAAAGCACAACAATCGATTTCATATTGCTTTTAGTACCGATTTGTTTATTCGCAATTGCCGCGATAACCAATAAGAAAACTAAGATTGGCGCAACAGCACGCAATGAACGCACAAAAACCTTCCCTAAAAATCCAACTTTTTCTGCAAGATTAAATCCGAGCGCAGATTGTAAACTCGGTGCAATTAATGCCACGAGTAACCCCAATACAAGACCGATAGAAATCCGTTTAACTAAGCTTCCATGAAAAAATAATGAGATAAAACGAGATGAGTTCATAATAAATAATATAATGTTGTGTTGATGTTTGGATCGAAAGCCCGATCCCCCTGCACCACAAAGATAGCTTAAAAAGCAGAGAAAGAAAATATTTAATTTTAAATATATTGCTCTTTTCTTAAAAAATAATCATCTTTCAGCAAAAAATACTCCCAAAAAACAAAATAAAAAAATTTTTATCAAAGTAGTTGACATACTGTATATTAAATCAGTATTATTTAACTGTATAAACAACCAGTAACTTTTGAGGTGTATGATGACTTTTATGAATAATACAATGGAAAATATGGCTAAAATGTATTCTTATCATCCTATGCCATTCTATCAAGATACTAATCCATCGAAAGGTAACCAAAAATTGGATCTCAATTTGCATTGCATCAAGCGTCCGCAACAAACTTGTTTTATCCAAGTCACCAACCCAAATTTGTTTACTTGGGGAATTGAAGCCGGCGATATTTTGGTAGTCGAAAAAAATGATCAGCTTTATCATGGTGATTTGGTTGTTTTAGATATAAACGGACAATTTCAGCTTTATGAAGTGGCGTTCAATGAACATGAGATCCTCTTTTTTTCCCTAGATAGCAAAATTTCCAGCATTAAAACTGCAATTCAATATGATCTCCCTATTGTTGGAACGGTAACCAATACCATCCATCAAATTAAGCCAAGGAATGCAATGAAACTTGCCGCTTAATCAATCTAAAAGAAAGGCGTAATAAACAAAAAAGTGCGGTTAAAAACGACCGCACTTTTGTTCATGTTAGCAAAAATAGAAATAAATTAAATGACGCGACGTGATTGCGTATAGGTCCGGCTCCAATAACTTTCATTTAGTGAACTTATCGTAACACCGGAACTTGTACTGGCGTGCATAAATTTATTATTACCAATATAAATACCAACATGACGGTTAGAGCGGAAAAAGATTAAATCACCTGGTTTCAAATTTGCTTTTTGAATTTGTTTTCCTACATGACGTTGTTCGGAAGTCGAACGAGGTAAGCTAATTCCAAAAGCATCTGCTAGTGCGATTTGAGTGAATGCAGAACAATCAATCCCATTCTTACTTTCCCCTCCCAGTCGATAGCGAGTACCAACCCATTCACGATAAACTTGCGCTAATTGCTTATCAAACACAGCGGAAGATTGTGATGGCCTATTCGTTTTAAGCCCATTAATTAGCTGAGTTAATTCTTTATTGTTTTTAGCATTTAATGACGCATTTGCCGGCTCTGAATTAGAACACGCGGTCAATAAAGCCAAACCTGAAATAATAAAAATCTTCTTTAACATAAATAAAAATAAACTTAATCTGAATAATTATACATATAGTCGGACTGATAATACCTGACTTTTGCTCTGATAGCCAGCATTTATTGACACTAATTTACAAAACATACGCATTTTTTTGTTATTTCGTGAACAAAATCACATAATATCAATGCCTTTTTAAGAAAAAAACGAGCAATGCCGCAACATTACTCGTTTTTATTCAAACTGAATTTAATAAAAGCGCAATTATTTTTTCTTCGCTTTTGGGTTTGGTAAGTCAGTTACAGAACCTTCAAACACCTCTGCCGCTAAACCAACAGACTCATGCAATGTTGGGTGTGCATGAATTGTTAATGCTAAATCTTCCGCATCACAACCCATCTCAATGGCTAAACCAATTTCACCTAACAATTCACCACCATTAGTACCAACAATCGCACCACCGATAATACGATGAGAATCTTTATCAAAGATTAATTTAGTCATACCATCAGAACAATCTGAAGCGATAGCGCGACCAGAAGCCGCCCATGGGAATTTAGCCACTTCATAGTTAATGCCTTCCGCTTTACATTCTTTTTCAGTTTTACCAACCCATGCTACTTCTGGTTCAGTATAAGCAATAGATGGAATAACTTTTGGATCGAAATAATGTTTTTTACCGGCAATCACTTCAGCTGCGACATGACCCTCATGTACACCTTTGTGTGCTAACATCGGTTGTCCAACAATATCACCAATCGCAAAAATGTGCGGTACATTGGTACGCATTTGTTTATCTGTACGGATAAAACCACGATCATCCACTTCCACACCTGCAACCGGTGCATCAATTAATTTACCGTTTGGTACACGACCGATAGCCACTAACACAGCATCATAACGACGGGTTTCAGTACCTTTTTTGCCTTCCATTGAAACATGAATACCATCATCTTTAGCTTCAACTGCAGTCACTTTTGTTTCGAGTAGCAAATTGAATTTTTTCTCAATGCGTTTGGTATAAATTTGTACCATATCTTTATCCGCTGCTGGAATAACTTGGTCAAACATTTCTACCACATCAATGTTAGAACCTAGCGCATGATACACCGTTCCCATTTCAAGACCAATAATACCGCCGCCCATGATTAATAAATTAGCCGGCACTTCTTTTAACTCAAGGGCATCCGTGGAATCCCAAATACGTGGATCTTCATGTGGAATGAATGGAAGTTGAATTGGACGAGAACCAGCTGCAATAATGGCATTGTCAAACTTGATTGTCGTTTCACCATCATCGCCAGAAACAATAATCGTATTTGGACCGGAGAATTTACCGTAACCGTTAACTACTTGTACTTTACGCATTTTCGCCATACCAGCTAAACCGCCGGTTAATTGGTTAATTACTTTCTCTTTCCAACCGCGAATTTTATCTACATCAGTACTTGGTTCACCAAAAACGATACCATGTGCAGCCAAGGCTTTTGCTTCTTCAATCACTTTAGCAACGTGTAATAATGCTTTTGAAGGGATACAACCAACGTTTAAGCACACACCACCCAAGGTTGAATAACGTTCTACGATAACAGTCTCTAATCCAAGGTCTGCGCAACGAAATGCGGCTGAATAGCCAGCGGGACCGGCACCAAGTACAACAACCTGTGTTTTAATTTCTTTGTTCATCTTTTTACCTCGTTAAAACTTTGCGATTTTGCACCGCACTTTAACTTCTTGGGCAGGGAAAATCCCCACCCACTATCCAATTATTGCTAAGACTACATCACTAAACGACGAAGATCGCTTAATACGCCATTAATGAAAGTAATAAATCTCGCACCATCCGCTCCATCAATCACACGGTGATCGTATGATAATGACAATGGAAGCATTAAACGAGGAGTGAAATCTTTACCGTTCCATACCGGAGTCATTTCAGATTTAGATACACCTAAGATCGCCACTTCCGGTGCATTAACGATTGGCGTGAAGTGTGTTCCGCCAATACCACCAAGGCTAGAAATAGTGAAACATCCACCTTGCATATCGGAAGCAGTTAGTTTACCTGCACGCGCTTTCTTAGAAATTTCCGCTAATTCGCGAGAAAGTTCAATGATGCCTTTTTTGTTAACATCTTTAAATACAGGAACCACTAAACCGTTTGGCGTATCCACCGCAACACCAATATTGATATATTTTTTCAAAATCAGGCTTTGTGCATCTTCTGAAAGCGAGCTGTTGAAGCGAGGATAGGCTTCTAATGCTTTTGCTACCGCTTTCATGATGAACACTAACGGAGTAATTTTCACATCAAGTTTTTGTTTTTCCGCTAACACATTTTGTTCTTTACGGAATTTTTCTAACTCGGTGATATCGGCTTTATCCCATTGGGTAACATGAGGAATCATTACCCAGTTACGGTGTAAGTTTGCCCCAGAGATTTTTTGAATACGACCTAATTCAACTTGCTCTACTGCACCAAATTTGCTGAAATCTACTTTCGGCCATGGTAACAAACCTAAGCCTGCGCCATTCGCTTGACCTGCTGGCGCAGCTGCAACTGTTCCAGATTCAACAGCTTTAATCGCTGCTTTCACATAAGCCTGAACGTCTTCTTTTAGAATGCGACCTTTGCGTCCAGTACCTTTTACTTTGTCTAAATTAACACCAAATTCGCGTGCTAAACGACGTACAACCGGTGTTGCATGAGCAAATACGGCACTTGCGGTAACATCTGCTTGATTTGTAGGAGCAGAAGCCGCCGCTGGAGCTGCAGTTGGTGCTGGTGCGGCCGATTGAGCAGCAGCGGGGGCTGGTTGTGCTGCCGGAGCTGCGCCAGCCACTTCAAAGCGCATAATCAATGAACCTGTTGATACTTTATCACCAGATTTTACTAAAATTTCTTTCACCACACCGGCAAATGGTGCAGGTACTTCCATTGATGCTTTGTCGCCCTCAACGGTGATAAGTGATTGTTCTTCCGTTACAGTATCGCCTACGCTTACCATAATTTCAGTTACATTCACTTCGTCTCCACCAATATCCGGAACGTTCACATCTTGCACCGCACTTTGTGCCGCTGCAGCTGGTTGTGCTTGCGCAGCAGGTTGAGAGGCAGCTGCGGCAGCCGGTGCTGAACCTGCGACTTCAAATTTCATCACTAAGGTTCCGGTAGAAACTTTATCACCAACATTGATTAAAATTTCTTTTACCACACCGGCAACAGGCGCAGGAACTTCCATGGAGGCTTTATCACCTTCCACATTTAAAATAGATTGTTCCGCTTCAACACGATCGCCAACTTTGACCATAATTTCGGTCACATTCACTTCGTCGCCACCGATATCCGGAACGTTAACATCAACAACCGCACTGGCTGTTGCTTGCGGAGCTGGTGCTGGCGCTTTTTCTTCTTTCGCTGCTGGTGCTGGTGCAGCATCCGCGCTTTCTAAGATAAACATTGGTGTGCCAGTCGTTACTTTATCACCAACTTTAACCAAAACTTCTTTAATTACACCGGCTTCTGGAGCTGGAACTTCCATGGAGGCTTTATCACCTTCAACGTTAATTACCGATTGTTCAGCAACGATCGTATCACCTGCTTTCACCATTACTTCCGTAACAGTAACTTCATCTCCACCGATATCCGGGATTTGAATTTCTTTTGCCATTTTTAACTTATCCTTTGCTTGTTAGATGAGTAGCTTTTTATCATTATGAATCAATGTGTATTGTGGGCCGAAGCCCACAGTACATTAAGCGTGTAATGGATTTACTTTATCCGCATCAATGCCATATTTAGCGATTGCTTCAGCAACAACTTTTTTATCTACAGTACCTTGCTGTGCAAGTTCTGCTAGCGCTGCAACCACAACATAATGCTCATCTACTTCAAAATGTTCACGTAAATTTTCGCGGCTGTCTGAACGACCAAAACCGTCAGTACCAAGTACATGATAACCTTGTGCAGGTACATACGCACGCACTTGCTCTGCAAAAAGTTTCATATAGTCAGTTGAAGCAACTGCCGGTGCATCATTCATCACTTGAGCGATATAAGGCACTTTTGGTGTTTCAGTCGGATGTAATAAATTCCAACGCGCTACTTCTGCTCCTTCGCGTGCTAATTCAGTAAATGAAGTCACACTATAGACATCAGAGGTGATACCATATTCATCCGCAAGAATTTTCGCCGCTTCACGTACGTGACGTAAAATCGAACCAGAACCAAGTAATTGAACTTTACCTTTACCTTGACCAGTCACGGTTTCAAATTTATAAATACCTTTACGAATACCTTCTTCCGCACCTTTTGGCATCGCCGGTTGATCGTAAGTTTCGTTCAATGTAGTAATATAGTAGAACACATCTTCTTGATCTGGACCATACATACGACGAACACCATCTTGCATAATAACAGCAACTTCATAGGCAAATGCTGGGTCATAGGATACACAGCTTGGAATAGTCAATGATTGAATATGGCTATGACCATCTTCATGTTGTAAACCCTCACCATTCAAGGTTGTACGACCTGAAGTACCACCGATCATGAATCCACGCGCACGTTGGTCACCTGCTGCCCACATTAAATCGCCGACACGTTGGAAACCAAACATTGAATAGTACACATAGAATGGGATCATCGGTACATCATTGGTTGAATAAGAGGTTGCTGCAGCTAACCAAGATGCAGTGGCACCTTGTTCATTGATCCCTTCTTGCAATACTTGGCCATCAACCGCTTCACGATAATAAGCCACTTGCTCACGATCTTGAGGAGTATAATTTTGACCGTGCGGATTATAAATACCGATTTGACGGAATAATCCTTCCATACCAAAGGTACGTGCTTCATCCGCTAAAATTGGAACTATATGTTTACCGATAGATTGATTTTTCAATAATACGTTAAGTGAACGTACAAATGCCATTGTAGTAGAAATCGGACGCGCTTGTTCTTCGAACAATTGTGCAAAATCTTCTAGTGCAGGCACTTCAAGTTGTTGTGTGAAACGTGGTAAGCGAGTTGGCAAGTAACCGCTTAACGCTTGGCGACGTTCATGTAAATATTTATATTCTTCGGAACCTTCAGCAAAAGTAATATACGGAAGTTTTTCCAAATCTTCATCAGCAACAGGAATACTGAAACGATCGCGGAATTGTTTCACGTTAGAATCGCTCATTTTTTTCACTTGGTGAGCGATATTTTTACCTTCAGCGGCATCACCCATACCATAACCTTTAATGGTTTTCAGTAGAAGTACAACCGGTTTACCTTTAACTTGTTTTGCTTTATTGAAAGCAGCAAACACTTTTACAGGATCATGACCGCCACGGTTTAATGCCCAGATTTCATCATCTGTCATATCTGCAACAAGTGCTTCTGTTTCAGGATAACGACCAAAGAAGTGTTTACGAACATAAGCACCATCTTTTGATTTAAATGTTTGGTAGTCACCATCCACAACTTCCATCATTAATTGTAATAATTTACCAGAAGTATCACGTTGCAATAAACGATCCCAAGGACGACCCCAAATTACTTTGATCACTTCCCAACCAGCTCCGTTAAAGGTACCTTCTAATTCTTGGATAATTTTACCATTACCGGTTACTGGACCGTCTAGACGTTGTAAGTTACAGTTAATAACAAATACTAGGTTATCTAGCTGTTCACGTGCGGCAAACGCGATCGCACCACGTGATTCAACCTCATCCATTTCACCGTCACCTAAGAATGCATATACGGTTTGCTCAGAAGTATCTTTTAAGCCACGATTATGTAAGTATTTTAAGAAACGTGCTTGATAAATTGCACTCAACGGTCCCAATCCCATAGAAACAGTTGGGAACTGCCAGAATTCAGGCATCAATCTTGGGTGAGGATAAGAAGAAATCCCTTTACCATGTACTTCTTGACGGAAATTATCTAATTGTTCTTGTGTCAAACGACCTTCTAAGAAAGCACGGGCATAAATTCCTGGAGAGATATGACCTTGGAAATAAACTAAATCACCACCGTTCTTTTCGGTGCGCGCTTTGAAAATATGGTTGAAACAAACTTCATAGATAGTCGCTGAAGATTGGTATGATGCCATATGACCACCAAGCTCAAGGTGTTTGTTAGAAGCTCTTAATACCATCATGTTAGCATTCCAACGAATTGCACTACGAATGCGACGCTCTAAATCCAAATTACCCGGGTAGTTCGGTTCTTCATCAACAGAAATGGTATTGATATAATCTGTTGTCACTCCGGTAGGCAAAGATACGGAATTTGCACGAGCGCGTTGCATCAATTGCTCAATAATAAATTGAGCTCTCTCAACACCTTCTTCACGGATTAATGAATCGATAGCCAACAACCAATCATTCGTTTCGACTGGATCTACGTCATTTCTTAAAATTTCTGACATAGTCTTTTCCTTATTATTTGAGTTAATGTTAAGCTTAATTTCACGTAGAAATTAAACAACGGATAGATAACTAAATCTTTATTAATTTGCAAACGATTTCTCTTAAAATATACAGCAAAAGAGAATTCACAAATTCTTAACAAATTTGATAAATATTATTAGATTTTTTGAGAGAAAGATAGTAATTTTTGTCTCCATCAAGCAAAAAGCTCATTTTTTAGACAAATTTAATTACAAAAAGTTAGATAAACGTAAAAAATACGCAAATAAAAAAGTCCATTTTAACAATGGACTTTTTTCAGGATATTATTTTTTCAACACTAATACGACACTTTCGCCGGCAAGAACCTCGCCAGTTTTTTTATCGATATTACTAATTTCATCCATATTGGAGATAACAACCGGTGTTAGTACAGATTTTGCTTTGGCTTCTAATAGTTCCAAATCAAATTGGATAACAACATCACCACGTTTAACTGCCTGACCTTCTTGAGCAACACGTGTAAACCCTTCACCTTTTAGTTCAACAGTATCAATACCGAAGTGTACAAAAAGCTCAACACCTTCTTTTGATTCCATTGAAAAAGCATGATTGGTTTCAAAAATTTTACCAATGACACCATCAACCGGCGCAACAATGGTATTGCCGGTAGGACGAATAGCGACACCGTCACCAACAATTTTTTCTGAAAAAACAACATCTGGTACGTCTTCAATATTTACAATTTCACCGGAAAGTGGCGCATAAATCTCAACATCCACCGCCTTACCGTCTTTTGAACCAAATAATCTATCAAAAAAACCCATTTTTAGTCTCCTACTAAGTAAATCTCTTGAGCATTCTATCGTAAAAGTGATAATTTGTATCTAGTTTAATGCTTTTTCTGCTAAAAAATCTACAACTAATTTTTCAATATCCGCTGCAGTAGGTTGTTGCAAGGCATTCTCCGCTAACTCTTTCGCATCCTGATAATTTACATTGCGAATAAGTTTCTTAATGCGAGGAACCGAAATCGCACTCATACTAAATTCATCCAGCCCCATTCCCAATAGCAGGATTGTCGCTTTCTCATCACCGGCTAACTCACCGCACATCCCGGTCCATTTACCCTCAGCATGAGAAGCATCAATAACTTGCTTAATTAAATTCAACACAGACGGTGACATCGGATTATACAAATGAGAAATTAATTCATTACCGCGATCCACCGCCAAAGTATATTGCGTCAAATCATTGGTACCGATACTGAAGAAATCCACTTCTTTCGCTAAAAATCTCGCATTCACTGCCGCAGATGGAGTTTCCACCATTACACCAATTTGAATATTTTCATCAAAGGCTTTTCCTTCATTGCGTAACTCTTGTTTAAGCACATCAATCACCAATTTTAATTCGCGAATTTCTTCCACAGAAATAATCATCGGGAACATTATTGCCAATTTACCAAACGCGGAAGCTCTTAACACCGCACGCAATTGAGCCACTAAAATTTCGCGACGATCCAAAGCAATACGAATAGCACGCCAGCCTAAGAACGGGTTCATTTCTTTCGGTAAATTTAAATATGGTAACTCTTTATCACCGCCAATATCCATAGTACGCAACACCACCAAACGACCATTCATCGCTTCAACTACTTCTTTATAAGCAATAAATTGTTCTTCTTCCGTTGGCAATTGATCACGATCCATAAATAAAAATTCGGTACGATATAAACCAACACCTTCCGCTCCGTTACGATCTGCCCCTTCACAATCACGAATCGTACCGATATTAGCTACCACATCCACACGACGCCCATCTAAAGTTAACGCCGGTAAATCTTTTAATTTGGCTAATTCCGCTTTTTCTTCCGCCAATTGTTGCTCTAAAGCTTTTAAACGATCGATTTCAGACTGTGTCGGATTAACATAAACCGCATTATTCACTGCATCAAGAATTAAATAATCACCGGTATTCACCAATTGCGTGACATTATTGGTTCCCACAATCGCCGGCAACTCTAAAGAACGTGCCATAATTGAAGTATGTGATGTTCTGCCACCAATATCGGTAATAAACCCTAATACTTTATCCAAATTTAATTGCGCTGTTTCAGATGGCGTTAAATCATAAGCAACCAAAATCGCTTCTTCGTTAATATCGCCCAAATCCACAATATGCATACCTAAAATATTTTTTACCAAACGGTTACCAATATCGCGAATATCGCCTGCGCGCTCTTTCAAGTATTCATCATCAATCTCGGAAAGCATCGCGACTTGCTGATCAATAATCACACTTGCCGCCACACCAGCATTCACTTTATTTGAACGCAAATAATCAACAATTTCTTCTTCTAATTCTTCATCTTCCAAGATCATCAAATGACCTTCAAAAATTGCTGCTTTTTCTTCACCTAAAGTGCGCAACGCACGATCTTTAATCGAAGTTAACTGCTCAACTGCTGCTGCTCGCCCTTCATAAAAGCGTGCAATTTCCGTTTCAATTTGATCTTCACGAATTTTTTGTGTATCGAGTACAATTTTTTCTTCTTTCAATACAAGCGCTTTACCGAAAACAATTCCCGGTGATGCTGGAATACCTGAAATCATATGTTACCTTCCAAATGTCAATAAAATTAAAGTATTAGATAGAATAATAGCCATAGCACCCATTTTTATTTCACCAAATAAAAATGCCGTCCTATGGCTAATCACCCCTTATTCTAAGGTCGGGATTAACGCAACTAAATGCTCAACCGCTTTTTGCTCGTCTTCACCTTCCGCAGAAATCGTGATCACCGTGCCTTGAGTTAAACCAAGTGTTTGTAATTTGAACAAACTTTTTGCACTTGCACTTTTCCCACCAGAGGTTACGGTCACGTCAGAAACAAAGGCTTTCGCTTCTTTTACAAACTGAGCTGCCGGGCGAGTGTGTAATCCGTTTGGAGCAATAATTTCAACATCTTTTGAGTACATAGTTGTATCCTCTTTTCATTATAAATTAAGTTAAAAAGTCATTAACGGATTTAAGCTAAATCCATAAATTCATTTTCTCTTATTTATTTTATTTTTTAAAATAAATCTCGCGTAGTATCAATGTTCAAATAACAATAATCAAGTTCGAACACACCAAAATTTGAACTACATCACAAAAAAACAGTGAAATAGATTAAAAAACACTCAAAAGTTAACGATTGTGTAACCTTAGTCCAGAGAAAAATAGCGTTGTGACTTCGTTTCGGCGATACTGGCGATCAAACGATGGTAATTCTCAAAACGCAACGCATGAATTTTGCCTTGCTCAACTGCTTCTCGCAAAGCGCAACCGGGATCGTTTAGATGTTTGCAATCCCGAAACTTGCAAGTTCCCAACACATATTGAAATTCTCGATAGCCTCGCGTAATTTGATCGCGATCTAAATGCCACAATCCAAATTCACGAATACCGGGAGAGTCAATCAAATTCCCACCTTGTGGTAAATGATACAAACGAGATGACGTTGTGGTATGTTGCCCTAACCCCGAAGTTGCGCTCACTTCTCCGGTTAAAATATTTTCCTGTGGCAACAAATAATTAATTAAACTGGATTTCCCCACACCGGATTGCCCAACAAAAATGGCGGTGCCTTGTGATAAAAGTGCGGTCAAATTTTGCATATTTTCACCGCTCTTTGCTGAAATCATCAAGGTTTCATAGCCAATATCACGATAAATTTGTAGCTGTGCCTGCGCATCTTGGCGCGCTTCCTCGCTCAATAAGTCCGCTTTGTTCAATACAATCAATGCCGGAATATGCGCGTTTTCACACATCACCAAATAACGATCAATAATATTCAATGACAAACTCGGTAACACCGCCGATACAATCACAATGCGATCAATATTCGCCGCAATCACTTTTAACCCGTCGTAATAGTCAGGACGGGAAATTTCCGAATGACGCGGATGAATTGCTTCAATCACCCCACTAACGCCTTGCAATTGTGCGTTACCTTTGCGCCAAATCACCCGGTCGCCCACCACCACATTCGATAGCGTCCGGCGCAAATTGCAACGAAAAATCACGCCTTGCTCATCTTCCACATCTGCATGAATAGAATATCTTGTCACCACAATGCCTTCTTGCGACTCACCCAGCATATCCTCTTGCCACTCTACCTCATTTTTTGTTTTTTTCTGATGACGGTGCAAGGTTTTCGCATTATTCGATTGAATTCGACGTTGTTGATTTTGGGTTAATTTACGTTTTGCCAAGATAAATCCTTAAAGTGCGGTCATTTTTCGAGTAAAATATTTTACATTTTGTTATAGGATACCTTAAATTATGAAATTAGATAAACAAAATCTTATTTGGATCGACCTTGAAATGACGGGCTTGGAACCAGAAACGGACCGCATTATTGAAATTGCCACTATCGTCACCGACAAAGACCTCAACATTCTCGCAGAAGGTCCCGTACTTGCCATTCATCAAACCGATGAAGTACTTAGTCAAATGAACCAATGGTGCGTCACAACACACACCGCCAATGGTTTAGTTGAACGCGTAAAAGCCAGTAAATTAAGTGAACGTGCGGCAGAATTACAAACGCTTGACTTCTTAAAACTTTGGGTACCCAAAGGTACCTCGCCAATTTGCGGTAACAGCGTGGCACAAGATAAACGTTTTTTATTTAAATATATGCCGGAATTAGCTGACTATTTTCATTATCGCTACTTAGACGTCAGTACATTAAAAGAATTAGCTTCGCGTTGGCAACCGGAGGTATTAAAAGGATTTCAAAAGAAAAACACTCATCTCGCCCTTGATGACATTCGTGAGTCCATTGCTGAATTAGCATATTATCGTGAACATTTTATTCGTTTAAGCGAGAAAACCGAAATAAGTTGTTGAAGAACTAAGCAACCATTTTGTTTTTCGCGGTATTCTACTTGCGTTCAATAAATTTTCTCGTATAATACCGCCTTGTTGCGAAAGCAAGTATGATTAATGCGGGAATAGCTCAGTTGGTAGAGCACGACCTTGCCAAGGTCGGGGTCGCGAGTTCGAGCCTCGTTTCCCGCTCCAAATTACTTATGCGGGAATAGCTCAGTTGGTAGAGCACAACCTTGCCAAGGTTGGGGTCGCGAGTTCGAGCCTCGTTTCCCGCTCCAAATTCAGAGAAGCTCAAGTCGAAAGATTTGAGCTTTTTACATTTTTGCCACATCAAAAATGTCTTAAGTTCTCCCTTTTACCTGATTATTTCCATCCACCGATCATTTTCTTTGCAATTAAAAAACATTGGTTTTACAATACGCCGTCCGTATCCATTCGGCGTCTCACTGTCGGATTATAAGGCAATATCCAAACGCTGCCTTCCGACCTATTTTTACCCTATCTTATGGGAGTAATTATATGAAAAAATTAACAAAAATTGCAGCAGCTAGTCTCATGCTGTTTGGTGTTTCACAAACCGCAAATGCTGAAGATACGACCCTATATCTCTATACATGGAGCGAATATGTGCCGGACGGTTTATTGGATGATTTCACCCAACAAACCGGCATCAAAGTTATCGTTTCTAGTATGGAATCAAACGAAACCATGTATGCCAAATTAAAAACCTTAGGGGATAACGCCGGCTATGACGTTATTGCGCCGACCAGTTATTATGTGTCCAAAATGGCACGCGAAGGAATGTTACATGAGTTAGAACACAGCAAATTACCGATTATCAACGAGTTGGATCCGAAAATGCTAAACACACCATTCGATCCAAATAACAAATATTCCTTGCCGCAGCTTTTTGGCGCTACGGGTATTGCCTATAATACGGAAACGCAAAACCCAGCCCACTTTCAATCATGGGGAGATTTGTGGAAACCAGAATTTGCCAACAAATTGCAAATGTTGGATGATCCGCGTGAATTATTTAATATTGCCTTACTAAAACTCGGTCAAGACCCCAATACACAAGATCCTAAAATTTTAGAAGCCGCCTATCAGGAATTATTAAAATTGCGTCCTAATATTTTGGTATTTAATTCAGACAATCCATCTAACGCCTTTATCTCAGGCGAAACGGATATTGGATTATTGTGGAATGGCTCCGTACGTATTGCCAAAACTGAAGGTGCAAAAATTGATACGGTTTATCCAAAAGAGGGAACCACTATGTGGATTGATAACCTTGCCATCCCAGCAACTACCAAAAATGTGGACGCGGCATATAAATTGATCAATTATTTGCTTAGTGCTGATGTTGCTGAAAAGTTAGCATTAAAAATTGGTTATCCGACCTCAAACCTTGAAGCGTTAAAACGTTTACCGGATGACTTAAAAAATGATCCGGCAATCTTCTTACCACAAGAAGTGATTGAACGTAGCCAATGGCAATTAGATGTCGGTAAGGCAATTGATCTTTACGAAGATTACTATCAAAAATTAAAAGCCGGACAACAATAATCGGTAAAAATAAAGGTGGGAGCATGATGATCCCACCTTTTCTTTTGGTTTCTTTCGCAATTGTTCTTGCTAACGCACCACCATGCGACTTGGACGAATAATATTACGTTCGTCAATGAGCGCTACGCCCAAAAACAAATTCTCGTCAGAAAACAACCGCACTTGTCCGTAACATTGTTGCGGATTATCAAATTTTATCCGTTGTCCAAACCCCACAGCCTTGCTTTGTTGCGCATCAAGAGTAATTTTCGGCAATCGAGCAACCGCACTATCCATTGGCAACAACAAGTTATCCAACGCCTCAAACGAGGGATTTTCCGCTTGCTGTTCAGCTAACGCTTGCAATTCGGCTAACGTCATCATCTTATCAGCCGGATAATCCGCCACCGCTAAACGTCGCAACAGCGTTACGTGCGCCCCACAACCTAAAGCCTCGCCTAAATCATCAACCAACGTCCGAATATAAGTTCCTTTTGAACAATGTACTTCTAAGGTCAAATAAGGCGCTTGATATTCAATAAATTGCAGCTCAAAAATCGTAATCGGACGCGCTTCTCGTTCGACTGTCACTCTAGCCCGCGCATATTCATACAACGGTTTTCCTTGATGTTTCAACGCGGAAAACATGGTCGGCACCTGCAAAATATCGCCACGAAACGCCTCAAGTGCGGTCAAAATTTGTGAAGTTTTTACATTCACTTCACGCACTTGCACCACTTGCCCATCCGCATCCGAGGTATCAGTGCGCTCGCCCAATTTCGCAATCACTCGATAACGCTTATCGGAATCCAACAAAAACTGAGAAAACTTCGTAGCTTCTCCTAAACAAATCGGCAACATCCCCGTCGCCAAGGGATCCAATGCGCCCGTATGCCCCGCTTTATTTGCCTGAAAAAGACGCTTCACTTTTTGCATAATATCGTTGGAACTCATCCCTTGCGCTTTGTCCAACAAAAAAATACCGTGAATATCTCGCCCTTTTTTACGTGGTTTACTCATAACAATTAATTGGCTTTCTCATCATCAACATGTCGTTTTTCATCTTCACGCACCACATGAGTGACCAAGTTTGACATCCGCATCCCTTCCACCAAAGATTGATCGTAAATAAAACGCAATTCCGGAACAATCCGCAAGCGCATTGCTTTCGCCACCAATGAACGAATGTAAGGCGCTGCTTTTTCCAAACCTTTCATCCCATTTTCAATTGCCTGCTCGTCGTGGTCAAATAAAAACGTGACAAATACTTTGGCATAGGCTAAATCGCTAGACACTTCCACATCGGATACCGTCACCATCCCAATACGCGGATCTTTCACCTCACGTTGTAAAATAATCGCTACTTCTTTCTGTAACTCTTGCGCGACACGGTCGCTACGTTTAAATTCTCTACCCATTTTTACTATCCTTATTTGCGATTATTACCGCCAATTATTATACGCTAATTAATTTTGTTAAATCTTGAATATTTTCCAATTTAATATCTGCCAACGACCAACGGACATCATCCCATTCCATCGCTGCCGGAATCACAACAGTTTTCATACTCGCGGCTTTACCTGCAATCATACCTAATACCGAATCTTCTACCGCCAAACAATTTTCTTTATCAACACCTAATTTTTGTGCAGCATGTAAATATACTTGTGGATGTGGTTTGTTATAATCTAACTCCTCTGCCGAAGCCAAATAATCGAAATACTTAGCAATACCGCAACTTTCAACAATACCTTGTAGCATATATCTTGGCGAAGCAGAAGCTACGGCCATTTTAATACCATGTTGTTGTAAAAAAGCCAATGTTGGCTCAACATTTGGCATTAACGGTTTGGCTGCTAAAATTTCTGCCACTGCATTATCCATCAGTTCGCTCGTCAATTGAGAGCGTTTCTTTCCCTTTTCTCCATAAGTTTGCACAACATAATCGACTAATCTTCCAACTGGAGAACCGGTTAATTTTACCATATCCTCCATCGTAACCGGAAAACCGTTTTGTTGGAAAAAATTCATACTTACTTGATACCAAATCGGTTGCGAATCGATTAAGGTACCATCCATATCAAAAATTACTGCTTTTATCATATTTTCTTTTTTACTTTAGTAGCTAAAACGGTCAAATACTAAGAAAAAATTTCTTACTATCTGACCGCTTATTATCAAAGCAGATTATTCATCTGCAAGTATTAATTAAATTGAACGTTTGATTTCAACTACTTCAAATACCTCAATTTGGTCGCCGACTTTCACGTCATTGTAGTTTTTCACGCCGATACCACATTCCATACCATTACGTACTTCAGAAACGTCATCTTTAAAGCGGCGGAGCGATTCTAACTCGCCTTCAAAAATCACCACGTTATCACGCAATACACGGATTGGGTTATTACGTTTCACTACACCTTCGGTAACCATACAACCTGCAATCGCACCAAATTTTGGATGACGGAATACGTCGCGTACTTCTGCTAAACCGATAATTTCCTGTTTAAATTCAGGCTGCAACATACCGCTCATTGCCGCTTTGATTTCGTTTAATAATTCATAAATAATTGAATAATAACGCAAATCAATATTTTCACTTTCAATAATGCGACGCGCTGAAGCATCAGCACGCACGTTAAAGCCAAGAACAATCGCATTTGACGCCGCAGCAAGGGTCGCATCAGTTTCAGTAATTCCACCAACACCAGATCCCACCACTTTCACTTTTACTTCATCGGTTGAAAGTTCTTGTAAGGATTGAACGATTGCCTCGACTGAACCTTGAACGTCTGCTTTAACGATGACATTCAATTCTGCCACATCGCCCTCTGCCATATTGCTAAACATATTTTCTAATTTAGCTTTTTGCTGACGCGCCAGTTTTACATCACGGAATTTACCTTGACGATACAATGCCACTTCGCGCGCTTTTTTCTCATCACGCACAACGGTTGCTTCATCCCCCGCGGCGGGAACACCGGATAAACCAAGGACTTCCACTGGAATTGACGGACCTGCGGCATCAATATCTTTTCCGTCTTCATCACGCATGGCGCGCACACGACCATATTCAAAGCCACAAAGTACGATATCACCACGATGCAAAGTACCGGATTGCACAAGAATTGTCGCTACTGGACCACGACCTTTATCCAAATAAGATTCGATCACCACACCACTTGCCATACCGTCTTTCACTGCGGTAAGTTCAAGCACTTCAGATTGCAACAAGATCGCATCCAACAATTCGTCAACGCCGGTTCCTTTTTTCGCCGATACATAAACAAATTGCGTATCACCACCAAATTTTTCTGCAATCACTTCATGTTGTAACAATTCTTGTTCTACACGATCCGGATTAGCTTCTGGCTTATCAATTTTATTTACCGCCACCACAATCGGCACACCGGCAGCTTTCGCGTGTTGAATTGCTTCAATCGTTTGTGGCATTACACCATCATCCGCTGCTACTACAAGCACCACGATATCTGTCGCTTTCGCACCGCGCGCACGCATAGAAGTAAATGCGGCGTGTCCCGGGGTATCTAAGAAGGTAATCATCTTACCGTCTTCGGTTTCAACGTGATATGCACCGATATGTTGAGTAATCCCGCCGGCTTCACCTGCTGCCACTTTCGCTTTACGAATATAGTCAAGTAACGAGGTTTTACCATGGTCAACGTGACCCATAATCGTCACGACCGGCGCACGCGTTACTTTTTCCGCATTGACATCACGATCTTCCAATACGGATTCTTCCAACTCGTTTTCTTTGCGTAAAATGACTTTATGTCCCATTTCTTCTGCCACTAATTGGGCAGTTTCTTGGTCAATCACTTGGTTAATTGTCACCATCTCGCCCATTTTCATCATGGTTTTGATGATTTCCGTAGCTTTTACCGCCATTTTATTGGCAAGTTCGGCAACGGTAATCGTTTCACCGATCACCACATCACGGTTAACCGGCGCCGCAGGTTTGGTAAAGCCTTGTTGTAAGCTGCTGCCTTTCTTACCGTTTTTACCTTTTCCTTTAATATCTTTTTGATTACGTCGATTAGATTCACGTTCACTTTTGGTATTTTCATCGTCACGACCGCTTTTTTTCGCTTTCACAACTTTATTTTTACCGCGACCACGACTTTCTTTGCGACGTTCTTCTTCATCTTCCGCTTCCAAAGCATAGCTGGAAGTTAAATGATAATCGGTGTAATCTTCCGCCGTATTATCGTTATCAGCATCCGCCAATTCAGCATAACGTTTTGCTTCTTCGGCAGCACGACGCGCTTGTTCTTCCGCTTTTTGACGAGCTAATTCGTCCGCCTTACGACGTAATTCCGCCTCTTCCGCTTTGCGCTTTTCTTTTTCCGGATCAAGGGCTTTTGCCGCTTTTTCTTGCGCGACTTTTTCCTGCGCTGCTTTTTCTTGCGCTAATTTTTCACTTTCCGCGCGCACTTTTTCTTGTGCTTCTTTTTCTGCTTGCGCTTTTTTCACTTGCTCCGCTGCTTTTCTTTCTTCTTCCGCTTTGGCTTTCAAGAGAGCTTGTTCTTCCGCTTTTCTCGCTGCTTCAGTCGGCACTGTGCGTTTTTTACGCACTTCAACCTGAACTTCTTTGCTTTTACCTGTTGTCGTTGTACTGTTTACCGTCGTTTTCGTTCTACGCTGTAGACTCAACTTTTTAGGCGCCGCGGGTTGTTTTACATCATCTATCATAATCTTCTTACTCCTTTTCCCTTATTCACTAAACCAGCAAATATTACGCGCCGCCATAATTAAATCAGCAGCCTGTTCTGAAGTAAGATCTTCAATATCTGCGAGATCATCAACACCTTGCTCAGCAAGCTCTTCTAGGGTCGTAATTTGTTTTTCAGCCAATTTTAGTGCGATATGGCGGTTCATTCCGTCCAAATCTAATAAACGATCTTCAATTTTTGCTTGTTTCAACGCTTCTTCTTCAGCAAGCGCTTGTGCGGTTAACACATTTTTCGCACGAGTTTGCAATTCTTCTACCAAATCTTCGTCTTCCAATCCGTCAATGGCAGTTAACTCACTCACCGGCACATAAGCCAATTCTTCTAAAGTAGAGAACCCTTCTTCCACCAAAATATGCGCAAATTCTTCATCAATTTCCAAAGCGTTCATAAATAATTTCAATACTTTATTGTCTTCCGCTTGGTGTTTTTGATTAAGTTCATCAGTCGTCATCACATTTAATGTCCAACCGGTTAATTGGGTTGCTAAACGTACATTTTGTCCGTTACGTCCAATCGCTTGCGCTAAGTTTGCTGCTTCTACTGCAATATCCATTGAATGGGTATCTTCATCCACAACAATAGAACTCACATCAGCCGGCGCCATCGCATTGATCACAAATTGCGCTGGATTGTCATCCCATAGCACAATATCAACACGCTCACCGCCTAATTCATTAGTAATGGCCTGTACACGCGCCCCACGCATCCCTACGCAAGCTCCCACAGGATCAATACGTTTATCATTGCTTTTCACGGCAATTTTCGCGCGTAATCCCGGATCACGTGCCGCACCTTTAATTTCAATCAATTCCTCGCCGATTTCCGGTACTTCGATACGGAACAACTCGATCAACATTTCCGGTTTCGCACGAGTAACAAAAAGTTGCGCTCCTTTACTTTCCGGGTTCACTTTATAAAGTACACCACGGACGCGGTCGCCTGGACGGAAATTTTCACGTGGCAACATATCTTCACGTAAAATAACGGCTTCCGCTTGCTGACCTAAATCTAAAATAATATTTTCACGGTTTACTTTTTTCACCGTCCCAGTGACAATCGATCCTTCGTGCGAAATAAATTGTTCCACCACTTTATTACGCTCCGCTTCGCGAATTTTGGTGCTGATCACTTGACGTACAGTCTGCATCGTAATCCGGTCAAATGCCACCGATTCAATTTGATCTTCCACATAATCGCCTAATTGCACTTCCGGATTTTCAAATTGTGCTGCTTCCAAGGTAATTTCTTTCGTCGGATTGGTAACATTTTCCACCACCAACCAACGACGAAACGTATCAAACTCACCGGTTTTACGATCGATCACCACACGCACATCAATTTCTTGCTCATACTTCTTTTTCGTAGAAAGCGCAATCGCACTTTCCAAGGCTTCAAAAATTTTCTCACGCGGTAATAACTTTTCATTCGACACCGCTTCGGCGGCCAATAGCAATTCTTTACTCATTCTTTACTTGCTCCTGTATTATTTAAAATTTTGCAATGACGTTGGCTTTTTGCACATTACCAAACACCAAAACTTGCGGCTGCCCGTCAACGATTAACGTCAACATATCATTTTCAATTTTTTCCAATTTTCCTTGCCACTTACGACGATCTTGCACAGGAATACGCAAATGCACCGCAATTTCCTCGCCAACAAAACGCTCAAATTGGGACAACGTAAACAACGGACGATCTAATCCCGGCGATGACACTTCTAAATTATACTTATCTGCAATCGGATCTTCCACATCCAATATCGCACTGACTTGACGACTCACATCCGCACAATCATCGACAGTCACGCCACCTTCTTTATCAATATATAACCGCACCGTTAAAAAACGACCGGCGCGCTGACATTCGATTCCCCAAAGTTCGCATCCCAAATCCTCAACCGAACCTTGTAATAAATCTTGTAATTTTTCCTCTAAAGTTGCCAAAACAACCTCCTAAAACTCAAAATTAAGACACAAAAAAAGGGCAATCAGCCCAGTTCTACATCTAAATTGCTCGTATAAAAAAACCCCAAAATTGGGGTTCTTTACTGAACTTGTTTGTAAAGTGGTTGCGGGGGCCGGATTTGAACCGACGGCCTTCGGGTTATGAGCCCGACGAGCTACCAAGCTGCTCCACCCCGCGTCCGAAATATGCCGAGATTATACGCTTTACAAAAAAAATAGCAAGTTTTTATTTCA